>JBILMQ010000186.1:0-7038 GCA_044375455.1 Caulobacterales bacterium
GCAGACCAGTAGGGCGAAATGTCAACCGTATGGTAATGCGTTGATTGCGCAACAATTTTCGGAGCAAGTCCCTGGATCACAAGGGATGCGATCTCCTGCGCCTCGCGCCACGCTTCGCCGCGCGGCCTGCGTTTCATGGATCCGTCGCAGGTAAAGGAGAACTGGCAGCCCGTCGATCTGTGGGACCCCTGGTAGACCACCCCGCAAATGCTGTTCGGGTAAAGCGGGCTGCGGACCCGGTTCTTGATCACTTCGGCGACGGCGAACTGGCCCAGACGAGTTTCTGAACGCGCTTCATAAAAGATCGCTTCGGCCAGACACTGCTTCTCTCGCGTCAGGGACGACGCAACCTGCACATCCGCAGCTTCAATCTTTCTCGGCGCCGCCTCATGGGCTTCAAACATGCGACCGCGCAACCGCAGTTCGCCGAATTGAGCCCCGATTGCAGCCGACGCCATGCGTTGGACCACCGCAGGTGCGGTTTCCTCACCGGTAACCAGATGGGCCCGGAATTCGAGCGCCTGCCGCCCCAACTCACGATCGGACCGTTGCTGCTCGAACCTCTGTCCAACCAACGGCAAAGCCGTTGAAAGAGCAGCAGCAACAGCGGCCGCCGTGGCGAGATGAACCTTCGTCACGTCAGTCTCTGCTCCGTCGACGTGGATCGTCACCGGGCGCCTCCTTGACCGCGAGCAGCGGATCAGAAGCTCCAGCTATGATAGCCAGCCGTTAATGATTTCTCAACAGTCGAGACGCGGCTGGCGGCGGGGCCGCACTGCCACTGTCGTTTGACACCCCATCGGGCGTTCGACACCCCATCGGGACCCGCCACATGACCCGCGGTATGCGGGTACACAGCGACAGAACCCCTACTGCGGCCCGGTGTTATGTCCTTATGGGCCTTGGTTTCCGATCACAGCACGACGCACGCGCGCTGCAGCGATGCCTGTAAATGGACTGTCGGCCCCCGGTTGGCAACCCTAACGCTGCGTGAACGCAGGCTGAGACCCGTTTTTCGAGCGTTTCGCCAGGATCTAGCGGGTCGGCGCCTGGGAAGAATCTGCGCCACGACGGGCGAGTTCCGGGACGAGAATGACATCAAAGGATCCCCAATCTTTGCGCATCTCGACCAGCGCCCGGTACTCAGGGCTCCACCAGAATGCACGGGCGGCCTCGCAGCTGGGCCACTGGCCGAGCACGATGCTTTCAAACGCCGCCTGGCCTTCAAGCACCTCCGGTTTTCGCGCGATCCCAAGATAGGCCCCACCGAACTTCCCGTAGAGAGCAGGCAAAGCGGCCTGGTAACGCTTGAAGCTCTCGCGGTCCGTAACCGTGCCCATCACGACCATGATACACCCCGGAGGCGCAGCCGGCGCAGGCGAGTCGGCGCGCGCAGGGGCCAGGACGCCAAACAGGGTCGAGGCCGCAGCCATCACAGCGAACAGGATCCTGGGCATCTCTGGGCGCATGTCGCACTCCGGGGGCTCTGCACGCTGCACGCTGCACGCTGCACGCTGCACGCTGCACGATCATTGTCTGACAGCCATATCCTGCGCAAGCGTCGCGGCGACAATCCGTCAGCCGAACCCTGCGCGGCGCCCTGCATGCACCATCACGAGGCGTCTGGCGCCAAGCCGCCCGCCCGTGCGCGCGCCCGCAGACCGGCGCCGTGCATCACGCTCCACGTCCGGCGATTGATCGTTCGTTTGGCCTGATGCTATCGCTCTTCCGGAAACTGCGAGGGGGCTCCATGACAGGACCGGCGTCAACACAGACGGCGAGCGGCGAATTCAAGCGGGGCCTGGGCGTCATCATCGCCGCCGCCTTTGGGTGTGGCCTCGGGCTGTCCGCCATCCCCTTCTATGGCCTATCCCCGCTGATGAAGCCGCTTGAACAGAGCTTCGGCTGGTCGCGTGCGGAGATCAGCGTCGCCTTTACCTGCATGGCGCTGGGATTGTTGATCGGCGGCCCCGCTCTGGTGGGAAGGCTCTCGGACCGGATCGGCGTGCGGCGGGTCGCCCTGGTGTCGATCCCCCTGTTCGCAGCCAGCCTGTTTGTGCTGCAGTTCATTCCGGCCGGCGCGCCGGCCTTCGTCCTGTGGGCGGGATATCTCGTGATGGCGCTCGTTGGCGCAGGCACAAGCCCGATCACCTATACACGCGCGGTGAACGCCTGGTTCGACCGCAACCGCGGCCTGGCCCTTGGCCTGACGCTCGCAGGAACAGGCGCAATGGGCATTATCCTGCCCAATATCATGGGACTGATCGTTCCAGCCTATGGCTGGCAGGGCGGCTTCCTCACGCTTGCAGCCCTGGCGCTGCTCGCTCTTCCTGTGGTCTTCCTGCTGCTGCGTGACGCGCCAGCCGCCCATGCCGCGGCTTCCGCAGATGCGCCCGGGGCGACGCTTGGCGAGGCTGTGAAAGGCTACCGGTTCTGGGCGCTCGGCTTCTGCTTCCTGTTTCTCGCTCTCGGCATCGCGGGCCTGGTTGTGCACCTCATCCCGATGCTGCTCGACTCGGGCCTGCAGATGCAGGCGGCGGCTGCGACCGCCAGCCTGATCGGCGTCGGCGTAATCATTGGGCGCGTGGTCATCGGCTTTCTGGTCGATCGCGTGTTCGGCCCTGCCGTCGCAATCGTCGTGTTTCTTGTCACCGGCGCCGGGTGCCTGCTGCTGGCGGATGGCGGCGCGCATCTCGCCGCCTACGCCGCTTTTCTCATCGGGTTCGCGCTTGGCGCAGAAGTCGACTTGATCGCCTATTTCACCAGCCGGTACTTCGGCATGCGCCGGTATGGCGAAATCTACGGCTGGCAATACAACTTCTACGGCGTCGGCGCTGCGTTCGCCCCGGTTCTCATGGGCGTTCTCTACCAGCTCAATGGCAAAAGCTATTCTCTGGCTTTGCATGTCGCGGCCGGCCTGTGCGTCGTGGCCTGCCTGCTCTTGGCCACGCTCGGGCGCTATCCTCAGTTCACCGCCCAGGAGGCTAAAGCGTGAGCAAGAGCTATGCGGTTCGTTCTGCAACGATGATGCTGAGCGCCAAGACTGCACGCGAAATCTATCAAGACACGATGGCCAACCCCGCGCGCAAGCGGTTTGGCTTCGGGGGCAAGATCGCCATTGTCAATGTCGACCTGCAGAAGGCCTACACCCGCCCCGATCTGTTTCCCGCCACATCCTATGTAACCGAGCCGCGCCAGATCGAATGGATCGACACGCTGAGCGCTGCTGCTCGGGCCAAAGGCCTTCCTGTCGTCTGGACACGCGTCGCCTACATGGAAAACGCCGCAGATGCAGGCGTGTGGGGAACCCGGACGAACACCCCGGACAGCCTGCAGAACATCCGATATGGAAGCGTTCGACACGAGTTCGACGACGAACTGACAATCGATCCGACGGTCGACGCGGTCTACACGAAGCGCATGCCAAGCGCTTTTTTTGAGACCCCTCTCGCAAGTTTCCTGGTTTGGCACAGAGTTGACACTGTCGTCATCACCGGCGGCTCGACATCCGGGTGCGTGCGCGCGACGGCTGTCGACAGCCTCGCGCATGGGTATCGCACAATCGTTCCTGTCGAATGCACCGCCGACAAACACGAGAGCTATCACTTCGCAAGCCTGACCGATCTGCAATTGAAGTATGCGGACGTCACGACGGCTAAGGAGGTGGCGGATTGGATCGCGGCGTACGCTTCCGCCTGAGCTGTCCGGCGCCCCGCTATGATGCCGCCTGGAAGGCGGCCGTCAGACCGAGCGCACACCACAAGGCTCGCGCTTGAGACGATCACGGCAAGGGCGGGGGCAGCAAATTGGTCTGCTCATAGTAGACGCTCGCGCCCGGTCCGACCGGCAACTCGAAACTGACCCAGGCAATGGTGAGCGCCATTCCACCAAGGTAGAACGCAACGGCAAACGGCAGGGTAAGCGCAATCAAAGAGCCCAATCTGAAATCAGGAAGCCATCGACGGCAAAATGTCAGCGTCAGGATAAGATAAGGATTGAGGGGAGAAATGAGGTTGGTGATGGTGTCGCCAAGGCGATAAACGGCAGTGGTCATTTCCGGAGATATTCCCAAGAGCATCATCATCGGGGTAGCCACCGGGGCCATGGCGGTCCACTTCGCCGATCCTGACATGATCAAGAAGTCCAGCGAGGCCGACATGGTGGCGAGCATGGGCAACAGAAGTTCGGGCGGAGCATTCATCGCGCGCAACTGCGCAGCCGCCTGTATGGCGATGATGGGGCCGAGATTGGACCAGCCAAACAGCGCCACGAAGTGCGCCCCAAAGAAGATGAGGACCAGATAAGGAACCAATCCCTCGATGCCCTTTGCCATCATTGCGACGACGTCACGATGAGACTTGATGGACCCCACGCGCGCGCCATATGCCCAGCCGGTGACCAGAAACAAAAGGAAAAAACCCGGCACGATCGCCGCATAGAGCGGGGCCAGCCGCGCCATACCGGTCGCGTTTTCATCTGTAAGCGGCGAATAAAGCGGGTTGAGCGCAAGCGCGGCGAACCCGACTGCCAGGGCCGCAGCCCAGACGCCGGCCGCAGCCAACCCGCTCCTCTCCGCGCCGCTGAGCCGCGCGGCGGCGAAGAAAGCCTCACCGCGATCGCCCGTCCAAGGGCCCAGTCGCGGCGCGGCCACACGGTCGGCGATGACCCAAACCGTGGCGGTGAAGACCGCGGCGAGAGCAAGGCTGAACCACCAATTGCCAAGCGGGTTCAACGTCCAGTCCGGCTGCAGCAGACGGGCGGCGGTCTGGGTTATCCCCAGGATCAACACATCATACTGACCGGGGAACAGATTGCCGGAAAGACCGACTGCTGCGCCAGCGAAACCGACAACCAGACCAAGCAGGGGATTTCTTCCCGCCGCAGCGAAGGCAAGTCCAGCCAGCGGCACATAAACAAGGTACCCCGCATCAAAGGCATGGGTCGTCAACATGCCAATGATGAAGACAACTGGCGTGAGCACGGCCTTGTTCACGCCCGACAGACCGGCGCGCAACAGGCAGGCAAGCAATCCCCCGCCCTCCGCAACGCCTGCTCCCAGCATGATGAGCAAGGCGAACGCCAACGGCGTGAAGCCGACATAGGTGCGCGGCATTTCAGTGATCAACCGGCGCACATTGTCTTCCGACAGCAGGCTCTGGACCTGCAGCACCTCACCGCTGACGGGATTGACGGCCGACCAGCCCCAGATCTCGCCAGTCACCGACACCGCAACAAGCAACACAATCATGCCGAGGAAAATGAAGACCGGATCTGGCAATGCATTGCCGAGGCGCTCAACAGCGTTCAGGACGCGGCTCTGGCGTGGCTCGACGGCGTCAGGCATTCCGCTCCACTCTCGCACGACCGCAGCACGTCGCTGCGCATTCGTCCACGCACGCTCAAGCGACATGTCGCCGCAGGAGGCGCGCGCCGCGCCCTGCCCCCTGTGCGACATGCGACGTGCGACTTGCGCTGCGCGCCCTGACGGATTTAATCGCACAGCGTTGACTGCGGGTGCTAGGCTGATGCAGGCCGATCCGAACCTCTACGACTATTGGCCTTATCGCGACCGCCCCAGGATCGTGTGGCCGGGCGGCAAGAAGCTCGCCTTCTGGATTGCGCCAAACATCGAGTTCTATGAATTCGATCCGCCAAGGAACCCGCAAAGACCCGGCTGGCCCAAGCCCTCCCCGGACGTGGTCGGCTACAGCCAGCGCGACTGGGGCAATCGGGTCGGTCACTGGCGGCTGATGGACCTGTTGGACCGCTTCGCGCTACGCGGCTCAGTGTCGTTGTCGATCGCGCTGATCGACCACCATCCAGAGATCATCGAGGCATGCGCCGCACGCCAGTGGGAGTTCTTCAGCCATGGCGTCTATAACACACGCTATTCGTATGGAATGACCGAGGCTCAGGAGCGCAGCCTCCTTGAAGACTCCATCGCCAGCGTCGCGCAGGCGACGGGTCAGCGGATCCGCGGCTATCTGGCGCCGGCCCTGACGCACACTGAGCGCACCTTGGACCTGCTGGGGGAATACGATTTCTGGTACACCTGCGACCTGTTTCAGGATGACCAGCCCCAGCCGGTAAAAACCAAGCGCGGCAGACTGGTGTCCATGCCATACTCGCTGGAAGTCAACGACGTGATCACATATGGCGCACTCGCCATGACGCCATGGCGCTACAGCGATGTGTTGAAGCGCCACTTCGACCAACTGCTTGAAGAAGGCGCACGGACCGGTACGGTCATGTGCATTCCCTTGCACGCCTACCTCGTTTCCCAGCCCCACAGGATCGCGGCCTTTGCTGACGCGCTTCGTCATATTACATCGCATACAGATGATGTCTGGTTTGCAACAGCCGCAGAGATAGCAGACTACTATCGCCGGGAGTGCTACGACCAGACGCTGGCGGATATCCAGTCACGCGGCCTTGCCCGCACCGGAACGGGCTTTGCGCCGTGATGTGGTGGTCGCCCCAAATCAGGCAGGCGTCGCGGCCTCATCACGCTGCCTTATGGCGCGCGCGCCAGGACAGCGCATCTGGCCCGCACCGCACTTTGACGGCAGGCCAGGAGATTGCCCGCGGGCGTCGCGGTCAGACGACCACCTGTGACGCGCTGCAAGACACTGCAGCGCGCCCAGACCTGTCGATGGCGGTCCTGGCGCCGGGGGACCCGTTTACGCACCCCGCGTTCGGGGCGGCGTGCGCGCCGTCTGGAAGATTTCGGCAGCGCCGATCACCGCGCTGCTGCGCCAAGCCGCAGACCATGCGTCCGTGACAGACCCGCGAAGCTTGGACGCACGCGATCTCGGGTGGGCGCACGCGCTCAATCAGGCCCATGCCGTCGAACTCGCTGACGCGTCGCCCGAAGCATTTCGCGAGCTCGCTGCGCGGGCCGCTCTTGCCTGAGTGCTCGATCCCGAGGCGGGATTTATTCTCGCATTCCGCGACCCGCCGGCCCGGCCACACCCCAATTATGACTGGTTGATCGCGCGATATCCGAGCCTGCTTTACGTTGATCGGATCGTGGTGGAT
>JBILMQ010000187.1:0-7014 GCA_044375455.1 Caulobacterales bacterium
AGGGACAGTGCCATCGCTTGCTCCGCTTCGTCTGGCGCAATATCCTCAAGGGCCTGCTTCCTATGGGCCCAAATCTCAGGGACCCAAATCTCAGGGACCCAAATCTCAGGGACCCAAATCTCAGGGGCCTCAATCTCATCGGCCTAAGTCTCATCGGCCTAAGTCTCATAGGCCTAAATCTCATAGGCCTAAATCTCAAAGGCCCAAATCTCAAAGGCCCAAATCTCAAAGGCGTGGCCCTGACGGGCCTGGGCCCGCGCCCGTCTGGGCCGCGCACCCGGCCATTGACCACGACATGTTGGCCTGAAGCAAATGGTCATGCAACAATCCTCCGGCGCGGCGATCTCGTCAAGTATCTTGACAAAATGACTGTGCGCGGCATCCTCTGGCAGTTTCCCAAAGGGGGTCTCCATGCTCGAAACCCAAACACCAGGACAAGACCCTGCACGCGCCGCGCTGCAGCAGAGCTTGGTTGAGCGGGCAAAGCGGCTGGCGCCGGGGATCGCTGCGCGCGCTGAACAGGCGGAACGCGACCGGCGGATCCCCGATGAAACCATTGCAGAGGTTGCTGAGGCCGGCCTGTTTGCAACCATGGTCCCGCGCCGCTACGGCGGCCACGAACTCGGCGTCAGAGCATTGGTGGACATCATGCGTGAGCTGAGCCCGCTGTGCGTCTCGTCCGGGTGGACCATAGCCTTCTACATGGCCCACAATTGGATGTGGTGCCTGTTGCCTGAGGAGGCGCAGCACGAGATCTTCAACGGCAATTCCTATTGCCTAGGGCCGGTCATGGTGGCCCCAACAGTGCGTGCGCGCCCGGAAAACGGCGGATTTCGCATCACTGGCGCAGCAAAGTGGGCAACCGGTGCGGCGCACGCATCATGGTGCATGGTGTCCGGAATCGTTGAGGACGCTGAAGATTGCACCGCCCCATCCGGCCCCGGCCCCAAGCCGCCCGATGTACGCCTGTTCGCCATGCCATGGCGTGACGTCAAGATGATCGAGACTTGGCGCACGTCCGGGATGGCGGCGACCGCCAGCCATGATGTCGTGTTTGAGGACATCTGGGTTCCCGGGCACCGCGTCATGAATGTCACGCCAGCGCGCAGCGGTCAGGCGGAGGGCGCGCGCGTCCACGCCTCACCGATCTACAATACTGCATTCACCCCGTTGCTGTGCATCAGCGCATTGGCGCCCTTGGTGGCCGGCGCTTTGGGAGCAGCCTCGCATGCAGTCGCGCGCGCCAGAGCGTTCCAGAGCACCTATTCCGGGCGCACAAGCGCCGACAATCCGGCAACCCAGATCCGGCTCGCAAAGGCGGATCTGGCCGCAAAGGCGGCGTCGACACTGATTGACACTCTCGCCGCAGACATCGAACGCGACTCGCTGTGCCCGCCCGTACCGATCGAATCGCGTGCGCGCCAGCGGGCGCAGGCGTCCTACATCGCGACCCTCTGCCGCGATACGGTAACCGCCCTCGCCCACGGCGCCGGCGCCAGCGGACACATGCTCGAGTCGCCGATCCAGCGCGCCTACCGCGATATCAGTATGGCGGCCTGCCACGTCGTCTTCGATCAGGACCCGACAATGGAGCTGCACGGCAAGATGATCCTGGGAATGCCGCCTGCCGTCATGTTGGCCTGAGTCTGACGTGCCTGCGGGACGCGAGGGTAGCCGGCTCCCAGGTTGATTCGGGCGCCGCGCGCAGCTGGCGGCACACCTCTTCGCCCAGCCGCTCGGCCAGGATCGCGTCGAGTGCGGTGAGCACGGTGCGCGCCTCCTTGCGCATCGCGGCGCCCTCCGGGGCAAAGGCGATAATCTTGCACCGCTTGTCAGCCGGGTCCGGCGCCAGCGTGACAAGCTTCTTCGCGACAAGCAAAGCGAGGGTCTGATTGATCGCCTGACGGCTCAAGCCCAGCTGGCGCGAGACTTCCGTCGGCCGCGTGATGCCTGCCGCGGCCAGCAGCATGACCTGCGACTCGCCCCGCGACAGCTGCGTCCATCCGCGCGCCGCTATGGCCTCCTGCAAAGCGCGATCATACCAAATGAAAGTGCGCAGGAACTGCCACATCAACAGGGTGTCGGGAGCGGAGGGCGAAGGCCGGGGTTGCATGGTCGGGATGGCGCTTTCACTCTAGGAAGGCTGCAGTGCGCGGCGGACGCGAATTCCACAGCGCGGCGGCGTGTCTGTCGCGCCGAGGTTAAGGTTTTTCTGCAAGTGGTCCAATGATGCGATATCTGCGGGCCAATTCGGCAACAGCGGCGCTGTCGGCGCGGGCCCGGGCGGCGAGGGACCACGCCTCGGCGACACGCTGGCGGGCAGACTCGAAGGACGGCGCGCCTGCCGGCGTGCGGGCCTCAAGGCGGACAAAATGCGTCCCGACGCGAGATTGAAACGGCCCAAGCCAGGCGCCGCCGCGCGCCTGCGGATCAAACAGGGCGCTGGCGGCGTCTTCGCCAAAGCGCTCGCCGACCCAGCGCCGAGACCGCGCGACCTGGCTGGATGGCCACGGCGCAAGGTCGCCCTGCGCCGCTGATTCGGCGCCGCTGAGGAGGGCGGCGCGAACCGCGGACGCCCGGTCGAGCGCCGCGCCGTTTCGCTGCGCCAGGAAGACATGCGAAAACGACACCGCTTCTTCAACGCGAAACGCCTCCTCGTTCGCCGCAAAGTAAGCCCTCAGTTCAGCCTCCGAAGGCAACGGCGCTGCGGCAGTCTCCAGTGATCCTGAGAGGGTCCGAACCATCATGGCCCGCACCGCCGGGCTCTCCCGGTGAAGGCCGATCGCCAGCGCCTCACGATAGAGAACCTCATCGCGCACGAACGAATCACGCAGCGTGGCGCGCTCCGCAGGCGTCATGGAGCGAACCGCTGCGACTGCTTGGGAATACGTATATCCGGCGACGCGCTGCTGCAGGTAGCGCCCAAGGCCCGCTTCGTCCACCACAATCCGTCGGTCCCGCTCGGCCCGGTCGGGCAGCAACGAGGCGAGCGCAAATACTGCCGCCGCGGCAAGAAAGAAGTGCGCCATCGGCTCGCCTCGGACCCGCCGCCAGAACGCGATCAGCGCACCTGCATGCCCCATCCTTGCCTCCTTCAGTCCTGAGCCTGCTCCTCGGCGAACGCAGCGCGACCCTGCCTCAGACCGCTGCCGGTGATCAGCGCCGCCAGCGCGCGGCGCATGGCGTTCGCCAACGCCAGCGATGTGTTCATCGCCGCGTCGAAACTGAACACGAAATCAGTCCGCAACGCCACCACAGTCGGGCCAAGGCCCAGACCAAGGCGGTTGGCGGCAAGCAGGAACAGCGCCGATGCCGTGCAGCGCGATGGCGCGTCTGCGCTCGGCGAGGCAGGGCAGAACCGAATAGAAAACCAGGCGCTCCGCGCTGTCGGCGCCGGGCATGAAACCCTGGCGCGGCGGTGACCGCACGGCAGCCATCGGCAGGGCGGCCAACAGGCCCGGCGCGCCGACGAAAGGAAATGTCGCCTGCCTGCCATGAACCTCGCCAAGCATCGGCAGGCGGATCGCGCCGATGGGTTGCGTGAGCGCAGAAATTTGGCTGCGGATCATGGAGGCAAGCCCTGATCCGTTGGTCACGCCGAGCGTAAAGACGCTGACGGCGCGCGTCAGCATTCCTTTCGGAAAGCAATCTGAGATCAGGGAATATGCGGCTGGCGACAGCGTCGCTTCGCCGATTCCAACGCCCAGTCGTGCAACGAACAACTGCCAGAAGCCCTGCACGAGGCCGCACACTGCGGTCATCAGACTCCAAAAGCTGATCCCGGTCGCGATGCAGCGAGGGCTGCGGCGATCGGCGATCCGGGCGAGCGGCAGCCCCATGATCGAGTAGAAGATCGCGAAGGCCAGTCCAGCCAGAAAACTGTGCTGTGTATGCGAGATGCTCCAGGCCGCGCCGACAGGCCCGACGAGCAGGCTCATGATCATCCGATCAATGAACGAGCATGTCTGCGCCAGCACAGGACACAGACAACAGACCATGCGTCGCCAAGGCTGCCGGGCGTCCGGCCGGCGTTTTCTGCCAGCCGCCACTCATCATTCACCCCGTAAAGTTGCAGTATGCGCCGGCCCATCCCAAAAATCCGGGTCAAGCCCGCCGGGCTGCTCAATCAGCCAATGCGCGCTGCGACTGCTGGCCGCATCGTCTTGATTTGACCGACAAACATGCATCCCGCAGATAGAAGTGTGTCATCTTTCGAGGCGCCGGCGCATGCGCGCAGGCGACCGTCTGCGAGGTCGAAGGCCGCAATGCTGCGATTGTCTGCGATCACCGGGTTGGCGATCAAGAGGTTGGCGATCACCAGGTTGGAAATCAACCGCGCCGCAGTCGCCCGTGCTCTCGCCGCCATGTGCGTGGGCGCAGTCGGTGCATGCGCCCAGCCGATCCCGGCGCGCGAGACTGAACCAGCACCGCCTTCGATCCAGACTTCTGCGGATCTTCGCTGTCCGGACGCCAACGATAAGGAGTATAACCTTTACTGGGGCGACCTGCATGTGCACACCTCCTATTCGCTCGACGCCTACGTGTATGGCACAGCAATCGATCCAGCATCCGCTCTGGCGTTCGCGCGCGGCGCGGCGATCATCATGCCAGATGGGGTGACCAGGAAGCAGATTGATCGCCCGCTCGACTTCATGGCCCTGACCGATCATGCAGAGACTTTTGATGTCATGTATCTGTGTACGGAGCCGACGCATGCCGACAAGCCGTACTGCGCCCGTTTTCGTGGTCTGAGCGGGACTGACAGCCAGAATTCCCAGGAAGGGTTCCGCTCATTCCTGCTCCCGATCATTGCCGGCGCCAAGCCGGCGCCCTCCCCGCTGTGCAGCGAGCAGGGGGTCGATTGTGAGGCCGCAGCACGCGCGCAGTGGCTGCGGGTGCAGGAACATGCCAACAAGGCGAACGATCCTTGCTCGTTCACCTCCTTTATTGGCAGCGAATGGTCTGCCACGCCGGACAACAGGCATTGGCACCGCAATCTGATCTACGCCAACGATCGAGTGCCTGCGATGGCGATCGACTATGTCCGCTATCCAAGCGTCGACGCACTGTGGACCGCGCTCGATGAAAATTGCCGGGCGGAAGACGGGTGCGATGTCCTGGCCATACCCCACAATACCAATCTTGCCGAAGGAGGCGGTTTCGATGTCGAAGAGTCAAGCACCGCCAGCTGGACCCAGCGCGCCCGCTATGAGAAGCTGATTGAGATATTTCAAAGCAAAGGGCAAAGCGAATGCCTGCCGGAGACGTGGGATAACAACGACGCCGACTGTGGCTTTGAGGTGTTGTTCCCGCCCGCAAAGTCCGTCATGGCGCGCAATGTTCCCGCCTTCTATGCCGAGGTGCGCCGCAGTTACGCCCGTTCGCTGCTTGGCATCGGGCTCAAGTCATACGCCGAGCATCCAGAGCGCCGCCTCAATCCCCTGCAACTCGGTTTCATCGGCTCGACAGACACGCACTCAGCGTCTCCCGGCGATGTCGCCGAATCCAATTGGAAGGGCGACGCCTGGTCAGCAGGAGATCTCTTCCGGGAACGTCGCCTGCAGCGTCCTGACTACAATCCAGGCGGTCTTGTCGGAGTGTGGGCCCGGCAAAACACGCGCGCGGACGTATTCGCAGCACTGAAAGCCCGGCGCACCTACGCCACCAGCGGGCCGCGGATCACCCTGCGGTTTTTCGCTCAGGCCAAAGGCGCGGGAAATCTGTGCCGCGCCGGCGGGAACGAGACCGCCGTCATGATGGGCGGACAGCTTTCGAAGGCGGATCAATCACCCCGCTTTGCGGTTCTGGCAATGCAGGACCAAACGCCGCTCTCACGAATCGAGATCGTCAAGGGCTCACTCAAAGACGACAGGGTCCTTGAACGCGTCCTGACCCTGCGCGCAGATGACGATGGCTTCAGTCAGGCATGCATTGAATGGACCGACCCTGACTTCGATCCGAAGAGTCCCGCCTACTGGTATGCGCGGATCTCACAGACGCCGACGCCGCGATGGTCACAGATCGATTGCCGCGCCATGGGCGTCTGCGACCAGAATCCAAGCCTCGACCGCACAATTCGCGAGCGAGCCTGGAGTTCGCCCATCTGGTATCTGCCATAGCGAGCGCCGCGATCATGGCGCGTGGGCTGACCGGGCGCAGGCTGACCTTTTTCGTCATCCTCGTGGCGATGCTGGCGACGCCTGCCCCGGCAATGGCGCATGAGCTGCGCCCCGGATCGTTCACCATGCAGGCGATCGGGAATGACGCCTATGCCATCACATGGCGGGCGCCAGAAGTCCAAGGCGCCGAGGAGGCCATCGGAGCGAGCCTGCCGATGGGATGCACGCCGCAATCCAGTCAGGACGCGCAGACATGGACGGCGCGCTGCGCGGCGCTCGCGCCCGGCGCTGAGATCGTCTTCACCGGGCTGGAGGAGGCAGGAGCAACTGTTTTCGTGCGAGTTCGGCTGCCTGACGGCGCCGCGATCGACACGCTCGTCACTGCAAACAGACCTCGGGTGGCGATCACGGACGCTCCGGCGCCCGGGCTTAACGCCTTCGTGGGGCTTGGCCTTGAACATATCCTGGGCGGGATCGATCACCTTCTGTTCGTCATGGGTCTGTGTCTGCTGATCGCCTGTCCCTGGCGGCTGGCCACGGCGCTGACGGCGTTCACGCTGGCCCATTCCCTGACCTTAGGCGCAGCGGCGCTTGGCGCGGTCGGTCTGGCGTCGAAGCCGGTTGAGACGACGATCGCGCTTTCAATTGCATGCGTGGGTGCGCAAGCCGCGCGCCATGCGCGTGGCGGGCACAGCTTTGCGGCGTCCGCTCCCTGGGGATTCGCTTTCGGTTTCGGGTTGCTGCACGGGTTCGGCTTCGCGGGCGTGCTCTCAGAGATCGGTTTGCCGCCAGATGAAAGGATCCCAGCCCTTCTGCTGTTCAATCTCGGCGTAGAAATCGGCCAGTTGCTCGTCGTCGCCGTGTTGCTGATGGGAGGCATGCTGACACGGCGTCT
>JBILMQ010000188.1:0-6971 GCA_044375455.1 Caulobacterales bacterium
TCAAAGCTGACGGGGCGCACATACCGCTCTACATCCGTCAGGAGATCGAAGTCGCGCTGGTTCTGGATCAGCGCGACCACCTCCTGGAAGGAATTCAACTCTGCCTCCGGTCGGCGCGCCACACCACCGACGCCCCCGCCCGCAGACTGGCTTTTGCCCGGCGAGGCCGCCGCGCCCACGCCGCCATGCAGCAGCTTCAGGGCGTCCTCCGGCGGCGGCAATTGCGCCGCCGCGGCCAGTCGCACAAGAGTCATTTCCGCCGCCGCGATGGGGTCCGGGGCGCGTGCGGTGTCCTCATGCCCTTTGAGCAGGAGTTGCCAGAGCCGCGTCAGGCTGGCGTAGGATTGCGTCTCGCCGATCCTCATGAGGCGGGCGGCGTCCGCCGGCGCAAGCCCGCCCGGCGCCCGCCCAAGCGCCTTGGCGCGGGAGGATTCGTGCGCAAGTTCAAGCAGATCGCGGACAACCACGACAGGATCCGCACCCTGATCATACTGGGCGCGAATTTCCAACAGCGCCTCCTTCACCCGGCCTGTGAGGGCGTGCTCGAACAGGTCGAGGATGCGCACGCGATCTGCGAGGCCGAGCATGTCGCGGACGTCGGCAGCCAGGACGAGTTCGCCGGGCTTTTGTACAATCGCCTGGTCCAGCAGGGAGAGCGCATCGCGCACGCTGCCCTCGGCTGCGCGCGCGATCAGGCTCAGGCCATCCTGCTCGACGTGGCACTTTTCGAGCGCGCAGATTTTCGCCAGGTGCTCGGTCAGCACAACCGGTTCAAGGCGCTTGAGGTCGAACCGCTGGCACCGTGACAGAACGGTCACCGGCACTTTTCGAATCTCGGTGGTGGCGAAAATGAACGTCACATGCCCCGGCGGCTCCTCAAGGGTCTTCAAGAGACCATTGAAGGCGGCAGTCGACAGCATGTGGACTTCGTCGATGATATATACCTTGCGCCGGGCGGCGATCGGGGCGTAGCGCACGCCGTCGAGGATCTCGCGGATGTCATTGATGCCGGTGCGGCTTGCCGCATCCATCTCCATGACGTCCGGATGGCGGCTTTCCATGATCTGGACACAGTGATCGCCAGGCTGGGTCAGGTCGACAGTGGGCCGGTCGACGTCCCCGCACCGGTAGTTGAGCGCGCGCGCAAGCAGGCGCGCCGTCGTTGTCTTGCCGACGCCGCGCACGCCGGACAGCATGAACGCGTGCGCGATGCGCCCAGTCCTGAACGCATTGGCGAGGGTGCGCACCATCGCCTCCTGGCCAACAAGATCCTCAAAGGTGGTCGGGCGGTATTTGCGGGCAAGAACGGTATAAGCCTTGCCAGGCGCCTGCGCGTCGGCGAACGGGGCAGAGCCGCCAAGGCCGGCTGGCGCCTTGCCAGCCCCAGTCTGACTGTCAGGCCCAATCCGGCCGTCAGGTCCTGCACCGAAAGGATGGTCGCGTGTGTCGTCCGCCATTGGAGGCTCCCGGGATCACTCTAGGGATTAACGAAGCGTTAACCAAGCGCACAAAGTCAGGGGCGTCGGCGGCGGTAATGAGACCAGTTCTTGTCGAACATAGCAAGAACATTGCGTAATTTCCCAACATTCAGCCTGAATTAAGCCCGACAGGTTGACGCCGGTCACGCCCGCCGCAGAGCATAGCCCCGCCCCCGGCCTTCCGATGAGCCGAGGTCCTGTGAGTTTGGTTCTTGGGGCCCTGAACTTGGAGGGCCAGCTCCGGGGACCCTGGTCAATGTCCTCTTGCTTCTGGGGCATCCCCGCCAACGCCGTCGGCAAGCCCGCCCCGCACTGCCGCCGCGCTTGCCGGGGGCGGGGCCGGCGCCTATAGGTGTGGAGACGCCGCGCAGGAAAGGCCGACACGCAGATGGCCCAGCCGCACCGCACCTATCTTGAGTTTGAAAAGCCGATCGCCGAACTTGAAGCCAAGATCGACGAACTCTCCATCGCCGCCGCGAAAAGCGGCGCGCCCGCCATGGGTGATGAGATCACGCGCCTGCGCGAAAAGGCGACAAGCCAGCTCGAGGAGATCTACGCCAACCTCGATCCATGGCAGAAGACCATGGTGGCGCGCCATCCTGAGCGGCCGCATTTTAGCGATTTCGTTGAGGCGCTCGTCACCGAGTACACGGAGCTTTCAGGCGACCGGAAATACGCCGACGACCAGGCGATCCTGGGCGGCCTCGGCCGGTTCAAGGACATACCCTGCGTGCTTATCGGCCATGAAAAGGGTCGAACCACCACCGAGCGGTTGCGGCACAATTTCGGCATGGCCAACCCGGAGGGCTATCGCAAGGCGGTGCGCCTCATGGACATGGCGGAACAATTTCGTCTGCCAGTTATCACCTTTGTGGACACGGCGGGCGCCTATCCCGGACTGGGGGCCGAGGAGCGCGGCCAGGCCGAAGCGATCGCGCGGTCTACGGAGCGTTGCCTGACGCTTGGGTCTCCCATGGTCTCGGTGATCACCGGCGAGGGCGGATCCGGCGGCGCGGTGGCGCTGGCCAGCGGCAACAAGGTGTTCATGCTGGAACATGCAGTCTACTCAGTGATCAGTCCGGAAGGCGCGGCCTCGATCCTATTCCGCGACGCCGGCCGCGCACGCGACGCGGCCATCGCCATGAAGATCACGGCGCAGGACTGCCTCGCTATGCGCGTGATCGACGGCGTCATTGAAGAGCCGATGGGCGGCGCCCATCGCGACCGGGAGCAAACCTTTACCGCGGTCGCGGCTGCGGTTGTCGGCGCGCTCGGCGAATTGGGATCTCTTGACGCCCAGGCGCTGCGCGAGCAGCGCCGCGAGCGCTTTTTCGCGATTGGCCGCCTGGGTCTGCCCGCGGAAGCGCCGAGCCAGCCGGTGATGCGCACGATTGACGGCGGCAAGTTGAAATCGCCGAGGAGCGAGAAGCCCAAGCGCAAGCGCTAGCCTGAAGTCGCCGAGCGGCCAATTCTCAGGTGATTGACATGTCAACCGTTTGGCCGTGAAGCGGATCGCACGCTCCTTCCGACACTGTGATGGCGTAGAGCAGATTGAGCGCTTTTCGCTGCGTAGGCGTTGGTCTTCCGGTGCGCGTGAAAGCGGCTTCGCCGGGACGGGCGCAGGCTGGTCTGCGGATGATGCATCCGAGGGTCGCCCGGCGGGCGGGCAATCGTGTCAAAGCCATCACCGGCGCGCCATCGGCCAGTGTGCGCCGGAGCGCCTTGTCAAGCGCCGACTTTGACTGCGCGGCCAGCGCCGCCGGGCTCTCGAGGCGTCAATGTGGGCAATGGTTTCGAGGCCGGGCGGTTGCGCGTCCCGATCCCGCTCGGCGGGATCGACGACACCGTGGTCGCCGAGTTATCGAAGCCTGCGCAGTTGATGCGCGGCGTGTTGCCCCAGCCAGCCGAACAGGCAGGACCCGTGCGCCACACCATGATGGACCGCGTCGAAACCCGGCGGCTCTTGGTCCAGATGATCTGCTGGTGATGCAGCACAACGAGCTTCGGCCATCAGGGATCCAGCGTCGCCTGGCGACGCGGGGCATGCCAGCAATGCCGGGCTGCGTGGTGATTGATGGCGCAATCGCTGGCGACCTGCATGGAAGCCTGTGAGACCTGCGGCCCCCAGGATGAACAGGCCCAATGAACAGGCCCAATGAACAGTCCCAATGAACAGTCCCAATGAACAGTCCCAATGAACAGTCCCTGGGCTTTCGCTCGATGTCGCCGTCCGATAAGCCCGAATTTCCCATCTTCTTGGCGCGGGCGGAGGCGATCTTCTTCGTCGGATGTCGGGCGACATCCCCATCGACAAGATAGGCAGGATCGGCCCGAAAAAAGTGCGCCGCGTTCGCCCTGCATCAGCCGGGCTGCGTCCTGCGCCAAGGTGGACGCTGCGCAGGGCAGAAGGTGGTCCCCAAGGATCGGGAGATCGCCGCGGCGGGCAACGGTCGTGGCGGATCCAGGCCATGGTTTGACGCCTGCCTCACGTCAGTGACGGGAACCTCCGGATTTTGGTCGTCACTGCGCTTGTGCAGACCCCGCGCGGCAAAGTCCCTGATCGATCAGGGCGATCGTCTCTGCGACCCCGAAAATCGCCATGAAGCTTCCAAAGCGCGGCCCCTGGCTTTGACCCATCAGCACTTCGTACAAGGCCACGAACCAGTCGCGCAGATTGTCGAAAGGATGGTCCTTGCCGACTTCGAAGGCGAGGTTCTGCAACGCGTCGGCGTCCCTGGTTGCTGGATCGATTGCGCCAAGCCGGTTGCGCAGATCGACAAGCGCCGCGCGCTCCAATTCGCTCGGCGCACGGAATTTCTTGGCCGGTTTGACAAAGTCCTCATAAAAGGCGATCGCATAACCGACAAGCCGGTCCAGCAGCGGCGAGCTCTCAGGCGAGGCATGGGGCGCATAGGCGCGGATGAAGCTCCAAAGATGCTCCTTCGTCTGCACGTTCGCCGCCGAGACGAGGTTCAACAGCAGTGCAAACGTGATCGGCGAGCCCCATGACGGCGGTCTTCCGCCGTGAATGTGCCAGACCGGATTTTCGAGGCGCTTTGCTTCATCTTCTGTCAAATACGCGTCGAGATGGGCGAGGTACTCGTCGACAGCCTTGGGGATCACGTCGAAGTAGAGACGCTTGGCGGTGCGCGGCTTCTGGTACATGTAAAGCGCCAGACTTTCAGGCGTCGCGTAGCGCAGCCAGTCCTCAACTGCGATGCCATTGCCTTTGGACTTCGATATTTTTTCGCCGTCCGCGTCCAGAAAGAGTTCATAGCAGTACTGCACCGGCGGCTCTGCGCCGAGCACGCGGCAGATCTTAGAGTAGATCGCACCGTTCGTGAGGTGATCTTTGCCATACATCTCGAAGTCGACGCCAAGCGCCGCCCAGCGCATGCCGAAATCCGGCTTCCACTGCAGCTTCACGCGCCCGCCAGTGACCTGCACCGTGGTCTCTTGGCCGTCCTCGTCATCGAACGTGATGGCGCCGGCGGCCGGGTCGACCCTTTTCATCGGCACGTAGAGAACGCGGCCTGTCTTTGGCGAAATCGGCAGAAAGGGACTGTAGGACTGCCGGCGCTCCGGACCAAGGGTCGGCAGCATGATCGCCATGATCTCTTCGAACTTTTCGAGCGCACGCAAGAGCATCGCGTCGTACCGCCCGGAACGGTAGAGTTGGGTGGCGGAAAGAAATTCGTACTCGAAGCCGAAACTGTCGAGAAAGGCGCGCAGACGCGCATTGTTGTGCTGGGCAAAGCCGTCATGGAGACCGAACGGGTCAGGCACGTCGGTCAGCGGCTTGTGCAGATGCGCCTGCAGCATGTCCTGGTTGGGCACGTTCGCTGGGGCGCGCCGCATCCCGTCCATATCGTCGGACACGCAGATCAATCGGGTGGGCACGCGATCCTGGGTCAAGACGCGGAACGCGTGGCGCACCATCGTGGTGCGCACAACTTCACCGAACGTGCCGATATGCGGCAGACCAGAGGGGCCATAGCCCGTTTCGAACACCACAGGCTGGTCCGCAGGCCGGTTCTGGACGCGCTTCCAGACGAGGCGCGCCTGTTCAAAGGGCCAGGCCTTTGCGTGGTCGGCGAGGGCGGATAAGACGGTCACGGCTGCGCGCTCCTGCTTTCAAGGGCGATCTGGTGACGCGATTTTCAGCCTCGGGCAAGGGTGTTGCCCCCTCGCGCGCCGGATCTAAGATGCTGCAGCGCGGCGCGCTGCCTGCGGCAGGGACGTAGCAGACCCGGCGGCGCCTGACATTGATCTGACAGCGCAGCGCAGGCGCGCCGGCCTTGGCGACCGTTTTCAGGCGGGTCCGGCCACCGGCTACGCCCCCCTGGTGGCCGGCGAGGCGCGGTCAGCCCCCGGGTTCCTGCTACGGCGCCGCGCGCAGACCCCTTCCGGATTGGCGCCGCGCGACACCGGTCCCGTCCGCTGCCCAGGGTATGCGGATCATCCTCGGCGAGGATGACCACGAACCTGCCCGGCTGCCCGGTTTCTCCCCATCACATCTCGCCGCCGGTCGGTTGGCGGGCGCACCCGGGCCTCGCGGCGCCGGTTGGCGTGCCGCTTGGCGTTATCCGATGCAGTGCTCTTGGTGTGCCTTGGCGACACATCCGCGTCGATGAGACGGCCGGTCGGCTCAGCCACGGGGGAAGACGAGACAGGTCCAACCCCGATCAGATCGCGCGGGTGCTTGCGACCGCGGCGCAGCTCGCGCACGCGACACCAATGACCTCCAAGGCGGGGCGGACAAGGCTGAACGGGCGAGCGGGTTCACGCAGGTTAGCCTGTTGATTGCGCCCACTGCCGAGGTTGTGCGAGCAGCCGCAGCGGGGCGCCGCGCGACATGCTTGCTGCGGCCGAAACAGTCACCCTCGCGACTCCACGCACGCGCAGGGCTGAGCTTTTGCCGAGCGTCTGCCGGGCGACAGGCACGTCGCGGACCTGCCTTTACGGAAGCTGGCGGCGGGCAAGGACTGACAGCGACCCCGCCGGCGTCGGCCGCCTGATCACCCCATTCGCCCGTTCTCCCCGCAGCTGGCGAACGACAGCAGGGCTTGCACAGGGGGCACTGGCAGCGCCGGAGGCTACGCCGGGCAGCCGCACGGGTCCATTGCGTCCGACGGGTTGAATTGCGCACAGCGCGGCTTGGAGGCTTCATCGCGCGTCCGCATCAGGTGTGCGACAGTCCGCGCGAGCGCCGCTCACCGCACGCATGCGCTCTGCAGGCGCCCCGGGTGCGCAAAGACGCCGCCCAGCCACCTGCCGGAGCCGCCCTGCCCGGCAATGCAGCACCACAGCGCAGGCTCAGCGGTCAGAGGCAGCACGCCCCTCAACCTTCTGGAGCGCTGGTCGTTCTGGGTGCTGCGCAATCAGCAAAACGCCTGATGCAGTGGCATTGGCGACCGAAGAGCTCGTCGCACCGAAAACGACGCCATTTACCCCGCAATAAATAACAGAATAAATCAATGGGTTGTCTTGCTT
>JBILMQ010000143.1:0-8837 GCA_044375455.1 Caulobacterales bacterium
GTGGGCGCCAATTTGTCGGAACGGGTGGGCGTCAATTTAGCGGAATGCCCGGGCGCCTATTCCCCGGAATGGTGGGCGCCTTCACATCGGAATCTGCAGCGCCTCTCCGTGGACATCGACCTGACCTATCTGCCGGTCGAAGATCGGGCCACACCGCTCGCGGCAATCAACGCCGCCATGCTGCGGATCAAGGAACGGATCGAGCGGGGCATCCCCGCCGTGAGAGTCAATGCTTCGCGTTGCGCCGATGAGAATATCGTCACCAAGCTGATCGTTCGGGCGAGCGGCGTGCAGATCAAGACCGAGGTGACGCCAGTGCTTCGCGGCGCGGTCTATGATCCTGTCGTGATGAGCGTGGTTCCTGCTGTCGAAGACGCCTTCGGCTTCGCCGAAATGCAGGTCGTGTCATTCGCCGACCTTTACGCGGGCAAGATCGTGGCAGCCTTCGACCGCCAGCACCCGCGCGACCTCTTCGACGTGCGCGGCCTGCTGGCGAACGAGGGTGTAGGCGATGAGTTGCGCCGCGCCTTTCTGGTCTACTTCATCAGTCACAACCGTCCGATGGCCGAAGTTCTCGCCCCGACCCGCAAGCCGCTGGGCGAGGAGTTCGCGCGGGGCTTCGCCGGCATGACGCAGGAGCCTGTCGCGCTCGCGGACCTTGATGCCGCGCGGGAGGCGATCATCGCCGCGATGGTGGCCGACATGCCGGAAGATCACCGGCGCTTCCTTGCCGGCTTCAAACGCGGCGAACCGGATTGGGCACTTCTCGGGATACCGGAGGCCCAGCATTTGCCCGCCGTCATGTGGAAGCAGCGCAACCTCGCCAAGCTGCCCGATGCAAGACGGGGCGAACTGGTCGATGCGTTGGCGCGCGTTCTCTTTCCCTGACCGCAATGCCATCGAAGGGGCGTGTCCTTTGGGGGTGCTGATGCTCAGTTATCCTCTAACGCCTGCTTTCCCATCGCCGCCCACAGCGCCAACGCCTTGTCGCGCTCATCGCTTTGTAGCTTGTCGGCCATCCAGAGCAGCGCGCCGTAGATCATGGCGCGATCATCGCCGGTCAGGTCCACGATCCCGGCCTTGACGACAAGGCCGCCGAGTTCGATCAGATGCCGCGTGCGTTTGCGGCGCTCGACCTGCCAGGTGCTCACGTCATGTCGCGCCCGCGCCGCTTGATGCCGGTTGCGCGCCGTCCGGTTGCAACTGATCGCCGCCAGTGTCGCGATCAGACTTTGAAGCAGATCGCCGCGACCGGCTCTGAAAGAACGCGGCTCCGCGCTTCGCCCATGCCTCCCTCTTTCCGGCGTCCTTAGTTTCGGCCAGCACGATAAGCGCGCCCGCCAGTTCGTCGGCTGTCAGCGCGTCGGCCCCGGTCGAGATGACCAACTCGCCGAGCTGCTGCACCTTGCGGCTTTCAAGTCCCGTGCCTTGTCTTCCAGCGACTTCAGTTCCGCATCGAAGTCCCGTGGCTTGCGCATCGTCGTCTCCATAAGCTGTCGATGGAGCGATGATAGTTGAGCTCCTGCTGCAATGCTGTAAGGTTGGCGGGACGGGCTGAAACGGCGCGAGCAGCCCCGAGAAATTAGTTTCGAGGGCGCGCTTATACGTTGTTCCGACGTGCGCTTCGCCGTGGTGATGTTCAAATCGCAATGGCGATCTATCATCTTCACGTCAAGGTCATCGGCCGCAAGGCCGGGAGCAGCGCGGTGGCCTCCGCCGCCTACCGCTCGGCCTCGCGATTGCGCGACGACCGGCTTGAGCGCAGCCACGACTTCTCCAACAAGCGCGGCGTCGTCCACTCCGAGGTGGTGCTGCCGGAGGATGCGCCCGAACAATGGCGCGACCGCGAACGGCTCTGGAACGATGTCGAGGCCTTCGAGGCCAGGAAGGACGCACAGCTTGCCTGCGAGGTGGAGTTCGCTCTTCCGCGCGAGATGACGCAAGCCCAGGGCATCGAGCTGGCCCGCGACTTCGTGCAGTCAGAGTTTGTCGATCAGGGAATGATCGCCGACCTCAATGTGCATTGGGACATGGCCGAGGACGGGACGCCCAAGCCCCACGCTCATGTCATGCTCACCATGCGATCCGTGGACGAAAACGGCTTCGGCCAAGAGGTGCGGGACTGGAACGCTACCCAGATGGTCGAGCGTTGGCGCGAACGCTGGGCGGAGCTGGCCAACGAACGCCTGGCCGAACTCGACATCGACGCACGGATCGACCATCGCAGTCTGGAAGCGCAGGGCATCGGCCTTGAGCCGCAAACGCAGATCGGTGCGCCCGCCCAACGCATCGAGGGCGAAGGGATCGAAGCCGCCGATCGCGCGGACATGCACCGCGAGATCGCCCGCAACAACGGCGTGCGGATCATCGCCGATCCCTCCATCGCGCTGGACGCCATCACACATCAGCAATCCACCTTCACGCGGCGCGACATGGCGATGTTCGCGCAGCGGCA
Organism: Caulobacterales bacterium; assembly: GCA_044375455.1. GTDB lineage: Bacteria > Pseudomonadota > Alphaproteobacteria > Caulobacterales > Aquidulcibacteraceae > JBEIHX01. Next base: position 2,456 of record JBILMQ010000143.1, read on the forward strand.
CAGTGAGGGGTTGGAGCAGTTCAACGAGGTCATGGGCGCGATGCGTGCCGCGCCCGAGCTGATCGAAATCGGCAGGGACGGACGCGGCGCGGACCGCTTCACCACCCGCGAGATGATAGAGGCCGAGCAGCGCTTGCACCACGCCGCCGCGATGATGGCGGAACGGGAACGTCATGCGGTCAACGGCAGGGACCGCGAAGCCGCATTGGCCCACGCGGCGGATCGCGGCCTTGTTCTGTCCGGCGAGCAGGCCGATGCACTGGCGCACGTCACGGACGGGCGCGATTTGGGCGTCGTCGTCGGCTACGCCGGGACGGGAAAGAGCGCGATGCTGGGCGTGGCGCGCGAAGCCTGGAAAGCGGCAGGCTATGAGGTCCGGGGCATCGCGCTGTCCGGCATCGCCGCCGAGAATCTGGAAAGCGGATCGGGCATCGCGTCGCGCACCATCGCCAGCCTGGAACACGGCTGGGGACAGGGCCGCGACGTGCTCACGTCCCGCGATGTGCTTGTCATCGACGAGGCGGGCATGGTCGGCACGCGCCAGTTGGAGCGCGTGCTGTCCCATGCCGCTGACGCGGGTGCCAAAGTGGTCTTGGTCGGCGATCCGCAACAGTTGCAATCCATCGAGGCGGGCGCGGCCTTCCGCTCGATCTTCGAGCGCCACGGCGGCGCGGAGATCGACGAGGTGCGCCGCCAGCGGGAGGACTGGCAGCGCGACGCCACGCGCGAACTGGCGGCCGGACGGGCGGGCGAAGCGATCCATGCCTATGACGCGCACGGCATGGTCCATGCCGCTGCAACACGCGAGCAGGCGCGCGACGATCTGATCGAGGGCTGGGACCGCGAGCGGCGGTCGTCGCCCGACAAGAGCCGCATCATCCTCACCCACACCAATGACGAGGTGCGCGCGCTCAACGAGGCGGCGCGCGAGCGGCTGCGGGAAGCCGGTGATCTGGGCGACGACGTGCGTATCACGGTCGAACGCGGCGAGCGCAGCTTCGCCAGCGGGGATCGCGTCATGTTCCTGCAAAACGAGCGCGGGCTTGGCGTGAAGAACGGCACGCTCGGAACCATCGAGCAAGTCAGCGCACGATCCATGTCCGTGCGCACCGACGACCGGCGCAGCGTCGCGTTCGACCTCAAGGATTACGACCGCATCGACCACGGCTACGCCGCGACCATTCACAAGGCGCAGGGCATGACCGTGGACCGCACCCATGTCCTGGCGACGCCGAGCCTGGACGCCCACGGCAGCTATGTCGCCCTGTCGCGTCACCGCGACGGCATGGACCTGCACTATGGCCGCGATGACTTCGCCGATCAGGACCGGCTCATCCGCACTCTGTCGCGCGACCGGTCCAAGGATATGGCGTCGGATTACGAGCGCGCCGATCCGGCGAAGGGCTTTGCCGAGCGGCGCGGGATCACCTTCCGCGAGCGGGTGGAGCAGGTGGTCGAGATCGTCAAGCAAGTTCCCGAGAAGGTGCGCGGCATATTCGATGGCGGGCAGGCGCAGGAACGGGCGGTGCCGGAAAGGGAGAAGGCGGCAGACCCGGAGGAGGCTTTGCGCCGCGCCCGGACCAGGGCGCTCGTCCGCCATGCCCGCGCCGTGGATACGATCTTCGAGGCGCATGATCGGGGCGGCAGGGCCAGCCCGGAGCAGGTGGCGGAATTGCGGGACGCCCGCAAAGCCTTTGAGGAGGTGCGGCCCTACGGCCCGCACGATGCCGAAGCCGCCTACAAGAAGAATCCGGAGCTTGCCTCGGAAGCGGCCACGGGCCAGGTCAATCGCACCATCCGCGCCCTCCAGCTCGAAACTGAACTGCGCACTGATCCGCAGATTCGTGCAGATCGCTTCGTGGAGAGTTGGCAGAGGCTGGACCGCGCCAGCCAGCGCCAGTACCAGGCGGGTGACATATCCGGCTACAGGGCAACGCGGTCAGCGATGGGCGACATGGCGAAGAGCCTTGAACGCGATCCGCAGCTTGAATCCATCCTCGAAGGCCGCAAGCGAGACCTCGGTATCGGGATCGACTCGGGCCGCAGCCTCGGCCAGGAACTGGCATTCAGCCACGGCATCGACCTCGGCAGAGGCCGGGGTATCGGACTGTAGAACTATCCTATTTTCCGCCGCCGCTACGCCACGCTACTACGACCTCTAAATATCTATCGCACAACAAAAATCATCGCTCTGTCTAGTCTCTGCAATCGTCAGAGACACACAGCAGGAGGCAGCGCAACCATGCTCGTAGCAGACTGTATCGTCCGCCTGAAAACCGTTCTCGCCCGCGCCGGCCTGTCCCGCTCCACCATCTACAGCAAGATCGCTGAGGGCACGTTGCCCGCCCAGGTGAGGATCAGCGTCAATGGCGCCGGCTGGCGGGAATCCGACATCGACCGCTGGATTGCCGATCCCGTTGGTTGGAGAGCCATCAACGAACCGACAACCCGTCGGAAGCAGGATGACAGAGCGGACGCGAGCCGCGCGTAATTCAGAGATGGTCGTCCAGTTCGTCGTCGTGGACCTCGGCGGCGCGCCGCTTCGCGTCGGCGATCAGGTCTTTCGCGGATTCGCCCTTTGCCCAGGCGTCGAGCATATCAGCCCAGCACTGAAGCATGATCTTCCGCTCGACGAGGTAGCGGTTCACGTTGTAGACGGCCGCGATCCGGTTCCGGGGCGCGTGGGCCAAGCTCATCTCGATCCAGCGATCATCGAACTTCGCGCGGTTCAGGCCGGTCGAAAACGTGCGGCGCAGGTCGTGAACACCGAAGCTCTGAAAGTCCGGGTCATTTTCGCGGATGCGCTCCACAGCCGTATCGATCACGCGGTTCAGCGTGGCGTTACTGATGGGCACATCACCGTCGTACCGGCCGGGGTGCAGGTATCGGCTTGCGCCAAACATAGTGCGGAACGCCGTCAGAATATCGAGCGCCTGATCGCTCAGCGGGACCACATGCGCCTTGCCGGCCTTCATGCGTTCGGCCGGGATCGTCCAGCGCGCGGCGGCGAAGTCGATTTCCTTCCATGTGGCGTCGATGAACTCCGATTTGCGAACGCCGGTCAGCAGGACAAACTTCACCGCCGAGCGCAGCGTGGGCGCCGCCGCCACATGATCCAGAGCCGCCAGGACCGCGCGGACCTCGGATGGCGACAGGGCGCGGTCGCGCGGCTCAAACGGGGCGATGGCGCTGGTGCGGATCGACTCGGCCGGGTTGCTCACGTCCAGCCCGCATCCCTGGGCGTGGCGGAACACCAGAAACACGACCTCGCGGACATGCACGGCGACGGCCGGCCCGCGCTTCTCCTTGACCTCGTCGCACAGATGTTTGAGGCGCTGCGGCGTCACCTCCCCCAGCTTGAGCTTCGACAGCTCTCCCGCGATGGCGCGATCATAGACGGATCGGCGCATCGCCAGGGCGCTGTCAGCCAGTCTCTCGGCCCCGGACCTGGGATCGGCCTTGTGCTTGAAATAGGCTTCCGCCCACCCGCCGAACGTGAACACCTCGGCTAAACTGATACCGGAACGAGATAACCCCGGTCGGCGTGACGGCCGCGTGCATCCCGTAGCGGTCCGTCACCTTGTACAGCTTGGCCCTCGGCTTGAGGTTTTTCAGTTCTTTATCAGTGAGATCGCCCATAAATCCGTATCCGGTCAGGGGGCGAACGGATACCAACAAGAGGGGTTGTTGGTAGCCAAAGCCCGCTTCTCGACCATCCTGCGCCATACCAACATCGCTACCAACAAAGTGGTCGGGTTGGGGTGACACGCAGCGATACGGGGTAGCAAGAAAAATTCTTGTCAGTCAGAGAGTTCGTGCGATTCTCGGCACGGGGCGCGACGGTCTGAAACCACCCTAATTCACTCCCACTCGATTGTTCTGCGGAGGAATACGGCGCTATATTTTAGTGCCTTTTGGGAAAGAGGCAGACAAACCACCGACATTTCCTCCGTCGCGCATTTCCGCTTGCCGGCGAATGTTGGCGGAGGACGGCACGGTATCGTCAACTCTACGGCGCCCAAGGGTTCAATACGCTGACGCCCATTGGCTCAAAGTCGGCAACGTTCCTTGTCACCACGGTCAAGCCGTAAACGAGGGCCGTCGCCGCGATGAGCGCATCACGCTCAGGCCGTGGATCCGGCACATGCAGCTGCGCACACCTTCGCGCGACAGCAACCTCGATCGGCAAGATGCGCGAAGCCAGCCTCGCTAACACTTCTTCTTCCAGCCACCGCCTCAGGATGGCCCCCTGGGCCGCGTCACGCCGCTCCATGAGCAGCGTTCCGCGCTCCAGCTCCTGAACGGTCACCACCGACAAAGCGTAGAGTTCCGCCGGCGTGTTGTCCGCCCAAGACCGAACGTGAGCATCCGCGCGCGCTGGGCGGCGAAGCTCAGAAACGACATTGGTGTCGAGCAAGAACATCAGTCGAAGTCCGCCGGGCGGAAAATGTCCTCGCCCATGCGCGGCGGCTCGAAATCAAAATCTCCCTCTTCCTTTTGCGCGAGCGCTTCCAGGAGGCTCGGGCCAGCGCCCAGCAGCTTTTGGTAGTCTTCAAAACTTAGCAGCACATGGGCGGGCCGTCCGCGGTCGGTAATAACCACCGGCCCCTTCTCGGCCGCTTTCTTGGCGCCGCCAGCGTCCTGATTGAACTCTCGGCTCGAAATAGTGGTGATGCTCACGGACGATCTCCAGTGGGTAAATCGTAGCACTTGGCGAAACGTCAGTCAACACAATGTAGCAACGTTTCTACCTACTCCCACTCGATTGTCCCAGGCGGCTTGCTCGTCACATCATAGACAACCCGATTGACGCCCTTGACCTCGTTGATGATCCGGGTGGCGGTTCGGGCGAGAAACGCCATATCGAAGGGGAAGAAGTCTGCGGTCATTCCGTCTACCGACGTGACGGCCCGCAGAGCGAGCACGTGATCATATGTCCGCTCGTCGCCCATGACGCCGACTGTGCGCACCGGCAGAAGAACAGCGAAAGCCTGCCAGATGACATCGTAAAGCCCGGCTTTCCGGATTTCATCAAGATAGATAACATCCGCTTTGCGCAGAATATCAAGCTTTTCGCAGGTGATATCACCTGGAACGCGAATGGCCAGCCCCGGTCCCGGAAACGGGTGGCGCCCGACAAAGGCTTCAGGAAGGCCCAGTTCACGGCCGAGGGCGCGCACTTCGTCCTTGAACAGCTCACGCAAAGGCTCGACGAGCCTCATGTTCATGCGCTCGGGAAGCCCGCCTACATTGTGGTGGCTTTTGATCGTCACAGAGGGCCCGCCATCAAATGAGACACTTTCAATGACGTCGGGATACAGCGTGCCTTGAGCCAGGAACTCCGCCCCGCCAAGGGCCTTTGCCTCGGCTTCAAACACGTCGATGAAAAGCTTGCCGATGGTCTTGCGCTTCGTTTCGGGGTCGCTGACCCCGGCGAGCGCACCAAGAAAGCGCTGGGATGCATTCACGTGCACCAGCGGAATATTGTAATGGCCGCGGAAGAGATCGACGACCTCCTCAGCTTCATTCTGGCGCATCAGGCCATGGTCAACAAAGACGCAGGTCAACTGGTCGCCGATCGCTTCGTGGATCAGCACCGCCGCCACCGCGGAATCCACGCCGCCTGACAATCCGCAGATGACGCGGCCCCTGCCCACCTGGGCGCGGATCTTGTCAACGGCTTCGGTGCGATAGGCTCCCATCGTCCAGTCCCCGGACAATCCGGCGATGCGATGGGTGAAGTTGTGAAGGATCAGCGCCCCACGCGGCGTGTGGGCGACTTCAGGATGGAATTGGACGCCGTAGAAGCGGCGCGCCTCGTCAGCGATGGCGGCGAACGGCGCATTCTGCGACACGGCGATCGCGTGGAACCCCGGCGGCAGCGCGGTCACGCGATCACCGTGGCTCATCCACACGGGTTCCTCGTCGCCAACCTCGCCGAGGCCGGCGAGCAGCGGGCTTTGCGCGACGATCGTAATGTCGGCGCGGCCGAATTCGCGGTGGTGGCCGGCCTCCACGACGCCGCCAAGCTGGGCGGCCATGGTTTGCTCGCCGTAGCAGATCCCTAGGACCGGGATACCGGCTGCAAAGATCTCCGGCGCCGCACGCGGGCTTGCCGCGGCGGTCACGCTTGCAGGCCCTCCGGACAGGATCACCGCCTTGGGTCGGAAGCCGGCCAGGAACGCGCCGTTCGCGCGGTTGTACGGGTGAATTTCGCAATACACTCCGCTTTCGCGCAGTCGACGCGCGATCAGCTGGGTCACCTGGGAGCCGAAGTCGACGATCAGAACGCGGTCGTGGTGGGCATGGGTCATGGCCGCTTTATGCGGGATTCCGCCCCCGAAACAAGGCGGCCTGGAAAGCAGTGGCAGGCGTTGCCTGG
>JBILMQ010000198.1:0-6681 GCA_044375455.1 Caulobacterales bacterium
CAGCCCTCACGTCCGGGCGTCGAGACGAGCGACATAGAAGCCGTCCGTGCCGGTGCTGCGGGGCGACAACTGCAGACCATGGTGCGTCAACCGCGCCACTTTGAGCAGGCGCGCAGCAGTTCCCGGCGGCAGCGTCGCCTCAGCATTCTTTGCCGCGTCGGCCGGACGCAGATGCGCGTGCCGGGCGAGCGCCGCGGCGATCTGCGCGTCGTTTTCTGAGGGCAGGAAGGAACAGGTGATATAGACGAGCCGGCCGCCGGGTTTGACGAGCCTGGCGGCGAGATCAAGAACCGCCGCCTGCTCGCGATGGCGTATCTCGAGCGCGCCCGGGCGCAGCCGCCACTTTGCATCAGGCCGGCGACGCCAGACGCCGACCCCGGTGCAGGGCGCGTCAGCCACCACCAGGTCGATGCGGCCAGCCAGATCATCAAGCGCGCCCGGCCGGGGCTGGCGGACCTGCACATTGCGCACGCCCGCCCGTTCAAGGCGCGCGCGCAGCGGTGCAAGCCGGCGGGCATCACTGTCATAGGCAAAGACTTGACCCCGGTTTTCCATGTCTGCGGCAAGCGCCAGGGTCTTGCCCCCGGCGCCGGCGCAGATATCGGCGACCTGCATCCCGGCGCGTGCGCCGGCCAAGGCGGCTGCCAGCTGGGACCCCTCGTCCTGCGCCTCCACAAGGCCTTTCAGCCACGCTGGCTCGCTCTCAAGATGCATAGTGCGCAGCCCTGGGCCAGGCGGGGGGATCCGTAACCCAGATGGGGCGAAAGGACTGAAGCCGGCGCCCAGCGGCGCGAGCAGTTTCAATGCGGCCTCCCGGTCGCATTTCAGTGCGTTGACCCGCAGGTCAATCGGCGGGCGCGCGGCAAGGGCGGCGCCCTCGTGCGCGGCATCGGGACCGAATATTGCGGCGATTTCATCGTTCAGCCACTCGGGATAATTCCCGCACACCCAATCAGGAGCGTCCTCAAGCGACCAGGCTTTCAGCCTCGCCTGTTCCGCCTCGCTCAGCGGGGCGGGAGCGTGGTCAGCACCGGTGAACAAGGCCGCAAGATCTTCGGCGGACAGTCCATGCAGGAGATGTAGCGCGCCGAGCACCCAGGCGCGGGGCGCATCCATGCCGAGCCCGAAGCTTGCGCTCGCACGAACCCTGAAGGCGTCATAGACGAGTTGGGAGATGGCAACCCGATCCTTCGAGCCAGCGAAGCGATGGGAGAGGCCCCAATCCTTGATTGCGTCACTGGCCGGCCGTTTGCGCGCTTCGATATCGGCCAAAATCGCGATCGCCGCGTCTGCGCGCGCCCCAGAACGCATGGGAGAAACCCCTCAAAACATTGCCACACACGGTGTATCCTGAAACTGCCGCGCCGGGCCAGCCGGGGGTAAGGCGGCGAACCAATGAGACTGCACAGACGTGAGCAGAACCGACAGCGCACTGCGGTGCGAAGCAGCGGTCTCCAGGCGCGCACGCAGCACTGCCCAGGCCGGGTTACGAGTGGTCGTCATCCGCCCACGGGATAATTCGGCGCCTCCCGGGTTATCGCCACGTCATGCACATGGCTTTCGCGCAAGCCGGCGGAGGAGATTTTCACGAACCGCGCGTTGGCCTGCAGCGCAGCAATCGATTTTGAGCCCGTGTAGCCCATGGCGGCGCGCAACCCGCCGACGAGCTGATGCAGGATCGGGCCGACGGGGCCTTTGTACGCCACCCGACCTTCAATGCCTTCAGGAACGAGCTTCATCTGGTCGCTCACTTCCTTTTGGAAGTAGCGATCGGCTGAGCCGCGCGCCATGGCCCCCAGCGAGCCCATGCCACGATACGCTTTGTAGGAGCGCCCTTGATAAAGGAACACTTCACCCGGCGCTTCCTCCGTCCCAGCCAGCAGCGACCCGATCATTGCGGTGTCGGCGCCGGCTGCAATTGCCTTGGCCAGATCGCCGGAAAACTTGATCCCGCCGTCGGCGATCACCGGCACGCCGTCCTGGCGGCAGGCCTCGACTGCATCTAGAATGGCGGTCAATTGAGGCACGCCGACGCCTGCCACGATGCGCGTCGTGCAAATGGATCCAGGCCCGATGCCCACCTTCACTGCATCAGCTCCGGCATCCACCAACGCCCTCGCCCCTGCAGCCGTCGCCACATTGCCTGCGATGACCTGTGCGCGATTAGACAGTCGCTTGATCCGGGATACGGCATCCAGCACCGACCTGGAGTGTCCGTGGGCAGTGTCTACGACGACCACGTCGCAGCCGGCCTCCAAAAGCGCCTGTGTCCGTTCGAAGCCTGAGTCGCCGACAGTGGTCGCCGCGCCGACGCGCAGGCGCCCCTGGTCATCTTTGCACGCAAAGGGATGGCTCTTGGCCTTTTCCATATCCTTTACGGTGATCAATCCGACGCAGCGTCCCTTGTCATCGATGACCACAAGGCGCTCGATGCGATGCTTGTGCAGCAGCCGACGCGCATCCTCCTGGGCGACGCCCTCGCGCACCGTCACCACGTCCTTGGTCATGATGTCAGCCACGGGCTGGTCGAGATTATCCGCAAACCGAACATCACGGTTGGTCACGATGCCAACAAGGCGGCCGGGCTCGCCATTTCGCCCGGCCTCGGTCACGGGAATGCCGGAGATCTGATAGCGGTCCTTGACCGCCAGGACATCGCGCAGCGTCGCTGTCGGCGGGATCGTGACCGGGTTGATGACCATGCCGCTTTCGAACCGCTTGACCGAGCGCACCTCTTCGGCCTGCTGTTCGACGGACAGGTTGCGGTGGATCACGCCAAGCCCGCCTGCCTGCGCCATCGCGATAGCAAGGCGCGCCTCCGTCACGGTGTCCATGGCGGACGACACGAGGGGAATGTTGAGACTGATCTCGCGGGTCAGCCGGGTAGAGGTATCCGCCTCGGCGGGAAGCACTTCAGATGCGCCGGGCTCGAGGAGCACGTCGTCGAATGTCAGCGATTCTCGGATATTCATGGGGTTGCCTGCGACTCCCTTGTTCAGGGGGTAGCAGAAGCCCGCGAGCCGCGAAAGAGGCGGCTTGATTTGCAACGCACGCCTGTAAGTCCGGTCAGCCGGCCCGGCGAGGTAGGTCAGGCGCGGTAGGTCAGGCGCGGTAGGTCAGGCGCAGTGAGACAGGCGCATCTGGGCGTCGGCGCAGGTTTGGCGCCGGACGCGCAGCAATTGGACGGCAGTCAAGGCGGAGGGATCGCTGGCTGAGACGGCTGGCGGTCGGCGCGCCGAGACCACACGGCGCAGATGAGTCGGTTAGAACAGCCCCTCAATATCGCCCGAGGCGCTGACAGTGATAAACTCGGCGGCAGGTACGCGGGGTAGGCCGGGCATGGTGAGAAGATCGCCGCAGATCGCGGTGACAAAACCCGCCCCGGCCGCGAGGCGCACTTCACGCACCGGCAGTACATGCCCCTCCGGAGCGCCGAGCAGAGCCGGATCGGCGGAGAAAGAGTACTGGGTCTTGGCCATGCACACCGGCAGACGCCCGTGCCCGGCGCGTTCAAAGGCGGCGAGGTCGTGCGCCGCTCGCGGGGCGAAGGAGACGTCGCTGGACCGGTAGATTCGCCGCGCGACGGCGCGGATCTTGTCTGCCAACGATGCATCGTCGGGATAGAGCGGCGCAAAGCGATGCGCGCCGCCGTCCGCCGCCGCCGCGACCGCATCGGCAAGATCGCGCGCACCCGCCCCGCCCTCGGCCCAGTGCCGGCAAACGAAGGCGGGCGCGCCAAGGCGCTGAGCGCAGAGCATCAGAAGATGATCGATTTCATCCGGCGAGTCGGCGGCGAAGTGATTGATCGCGACCAGGACCGGCGGGCCAAACCCGCGCACATTCTCTACATGCCGCGAAAGGTTGGCGAAACCGGCCTCCACCGCGTCGCGGCTTGGCGCGCCAAGCGCGGTCTTGTCCACCCCCCCCTGCATCTTCAAGGCGCGGATCGAAGCCACCACGACGACGGCCGCCGGGCTCAGTCCGGCGGCGCGGCACTTGATGTTGAAGAACTTCTCAGCCCCCAGATCTGCCCCAAAGCCAGCCTCTGTGACAACGTAGTCTGCGAGTTTCAGGCCAGCCCGCGTGGCGATAACTGAATTGCAGCCATGGGCGATATTGGCGAACGGCCCGCCATGGACAAGCGCCGGCGTTCCCTCAAGGGTCTGGACGAGGTTTGGCGCAAGCGCATCCCTTAACAGCGCGGTCATTGCGCCTGTGACCTTGAGGTCTCCGGCGACCACGGGCGACCGGTCGCGTCGATACCCGATGACGATGCGGGCCAGACGATGCTGAAGATCGGCAAGGTCATCCGCAAGGCAGAAGCAGGCCATGATCTCCGATGCTACGGTGATGTCGAAGCCGTCCTCGCGCAAGAACCCGTTGGCTGGCCCGCCGAGACCAATCACAGTTTGGCGCAGCGCACGGTCATTCATATCCATCACCCGGCGCCAGGTGATCCGGCGCGGATCGATATCGAGCGCATTGCCCCAGTGGATATGATTGTCGATTGCGGCGGCCAGCAGATTGTGCGCTGCGGTGATGGCGTGGAAGTCGCCGGTAAAGTGGAGGTTGATCGCGTCCATCGGCGCAACCTGCGCCCGCCCGCCGCCTGTCGCCCCGCCCTTTGTCCCGAAGACCGGGCCCAGCGAGGGCTCGCGCAACGCGATCATGGCGCGTCGCCCGCTCAGGTTGAGCGCATCGGCAAGACCTATGGTGGTGGTGGTCTTGCCCTCTCCAGCCGCGGTCGGGTTGATCGCCGTCACGAGGATGAGCCGGCCGTCAGGCCTGCCGGCGAGCTTAGCCAGGAAACCGGGATCGAGCTTTGCGATGTGGCGGCCATACGGTATCAGCGCCTCTGCGGGCGCCCCGGCGGCCGCCGCCACTTCCCCAATCGGCCGCAATGGGACGCTGCGCGCGATGGCGAGGTCAAGGTTCATGGTTACTCCCGCGCGTCTGCCTGCCAGTGTCGTCCATCGCCGCAGCCTCGGGTCTGAGCGCACGCATGCACTGCCGCCGTCTGACCGCGGGTCGGCGAACCGCGCGCCCAAGACCAGGCGGCCGTCAGCGGCGTTGTGGGTCCGCAAGCCGCCTGCTCTGCGCTGATATATGAAGCCGGTTGGCGGCAGGACAATGCGGCACGACAATTCAGACGGGCCGGAGATGATGTGATGGCTGCTCTGGACGGTCTGCCGGCCCCAAATTGCCCTGGCGCCAAACCGGCCTTGCCGGGCGCGGTCGTTTGGGCTACATCCGCGCCCTTCCGAGAACACCGCGGTCGGATGCGCGCGCATGCGCGCGCCCGCCAGACGATCAGTTTGGGGCTTGAGCATCATGGTCGGCATCGTGTTGAACGTTGACGTGCGCGAAGGCGCCGGAACCGGGGCCGCCCGCGCCGTGCGTCGATCTGGAGCTGTTCCGGGGATCCTGTACGGGGGCCCGCGTGGCCCTGTGCCAATCAGCGTTGAGGCCAAGGAACTGGTCAAGGCGATCCGATCAGGCAAATTTCTCGCCCACATGATCGAGCTGTCCTACAAGGGAGAAAAGCAGCCGGTCATTCCACGCGACGTGCAGTTTGACCCGGTTTCCGACGCCCCGATCCACTTCGACCTGTACCGGGTTGAAGAGAACTCGATCATTGAAATCGACGTGCCGGTCCGGTTCATCAACCAGGAGGCCTCGCCCGGCCTGAAGCGTGGTGGCGCGCTGTCGGTCGCGCATTACCGCATCACACTGCGCACGCCTGCGTCTAAAATCCCTGAGCAGCTCAAGGTTGACCTTACTGGCCTTGATATCGGCGACGTGATCCATGTGTCGGCGCTCAATCTCCCGGAAGACGTCAAGGTGAAGTCGCGTGAAGCCGACATGGCGATCGCGTCGATCTCAGGGCGTAAGGCCGATGCGGATGCGGCCGCGGCAGCCGATGCTGCGCCGGCGGCAGCCACGGCCGCGAAGGCCGCGCCTGCAAAAGCTGCGCCGGCCAAGGCGGCGGCCCCTGCAAAGGCGTCTCCAGCAAAGAAGTAAGCCTGCCGGCGGCCTCGGCGGTGTAGGAGGCCGTCGCCGTGTTCCTCATCGTCGGGCTTGGCAATCCAGGGCAAAAATTCGCTGGCAACCGGCACAATGTCGGCTTTATGGCTGTGGACCGCATTGCGGGCGCGCATGCATTCGGTCCGGAGCGCAAGCGGTTCCAGGCAGGCGTTCGCGAGGGCGTCATCGAGACTGCGCGCGGACCGGTCAAAACGCTGCTGATGAAGCCGGACACGTTCATGAATGAGAGCGGACGCGCCGTCGGCGAGGCGGTCAATTTCTTTAAATTGCGCCCAAGCCAGGTGATGGCGATTTATGATGAGCTCGACCTGGCCCCTGGGAAGTTCCGCGTCAAGACGGGCGGCGGCGCAGCAGGCCACAATGGCGTGCGCTCGCTTATGGCGGCCATCGGCCCGGATTTCCGGCGGGCGCGCATCGGCATCGGCCATCCAGGCGACAAAGCCAAGGTTCACGGCTGGGTGCTGTCGGATTTTTTCAAGGTGGAGGAGGCCTGGGTGGCGGCCTTGTGCGATGCGATCGCCCGCTCGATTGACCAGGCTGCAGAAGGGTTTGATGACCGCTTCCAGACGAAGGTGGCCCGTCTCGCCCCGCCGCCGGATCCGGGACTCTACCGCGGCGGCGAATCAGCGGACCGCG
>JBILMQ010000176.1:0-7498 GCA_044375455.1 Caulobacterales bacterium
CCGCGCGAGCTCGTGATGCTGCTCAAAGCAGCGCCCGATGACGCCGATGCAGGTTCAAGGGCCGCTTGCGACCGGGGGCCCACGACCCACTGGAGCAGAAACCTGAAACGACGGCTTGACTTTGCCCGCCAGCGCGCCGGGACTGCAGCACGCCGCCGCAATCCCAGGCAGACAGGCGACGCGCGCTTGTGTATGACCTGCGCCGCGCTGATCGCCTCGGTTCGCAGAAACTCTCCTTGAGCGCTGCTGAAGCGTGCGCGCGGCGATCTGAACACCGAAAGGACCGCCCTCGCCATGGGTTTCAAATGCGGAATTGTGGGACTGCCGAACGTCGGCAAGTCCACCCTATTCAACGCACTCACCAAGACGGCCGCAGCACAAGCCGCGAACTATCCGTTTTGTACAATCGAGCCAAATGTTGGCGACGTCGCGATGCCGGAACCGCGGCTGGCCGCCCTCGCCCGGATAGCAGGCTCCAAAGAGACAATTCCCACACGGATGAACTTCGTGGACATTGCAGGCCTGGTCCGCGGCGCCTCGAAGGGTGAGGGGCTCGGCAATCAGTTCCTCGCAAACATCCGCGAGTGCGACGCGATCGCCTACGTGCTGCGATGTTTTGAGAATGACGACATCACCCATGTTGAAGGCCGGATAGACCCGCTGGCAGATCTGGAAACGGTCGAGACGGAACTGATGCTCGCTGATCTGGAAAGCCTGGAGAAGCGGATCTTGAATCTTGAAAAGCGCGCCAAGGGGGCCGACAAGGACGCCAGGCTGACGCTTGATCTGGTGGTGCGATCAAAGGCGCTACTGGAGGCCGGCAAGCCGGCGCGCCTGACGGCGGTGGCCCCGGAGGAGCGCAAGGCGTTCGCCATGCTGCAATTGCTGACCACCAAACCGGTGCTCTATGTGTGCAACGTGGACGAGGCCGCGGCGGGCGAAGGCAACGGCCATTCACGCGCAGTTGAAGCCCACGCCCGAGCCGAAGGCGCCCAGGCAGTAGTCATCTGCGCCCAGATGGAGGCTGATCTCGCCGCCCTGAGCGACGTCGAGCAGGGCGAGTACCTGGCCGCCGCAGGGCTTTCCGAGCCCGGCCTCAATCGTCTGATCAGGGCCGGTTATGATCTTCTTGGCCTGCAGACCTATTTCACTGCTGGCCCGAAAGAGGCCCGGGCCTGGACCATTCCCAAGGGCGCAACCGCACCGCAGGCGGCGGGCGTCATACACGGTGATTTCGAAAAAGGCTTCATCCGTGCCGAAACGATTTCCTATGATGATTACGTTCGATTCAACGGAGAGACCGGCGCCAAGGAGGCAGGGCGGATGCGTTTGGAGGGCAAAGACTACATCGTTCAGGACGGCGATGTGATGCATTTCCGCTTCAACGCCTGAGACTTTCCTGAGCGGCGCCATTTGGGGCAGCGGGATCTGGCCAGCGGATTTGGTCGAATAACACGTTGCAACCGCACATCACCCGGACATTGAAGCTTTCGGACGATCCGGTCTTCGGGCGGAAATTCTGAGACGGGGTGGGCCTCTATCTCAATCCGCTGGTGACGCGCTGGGTTTGTGTTGCGACGAGAAGACCCAGTGTCAGGCGCCTGGGTACACTGAGCTCAGCCTGCCTCTGGCGCCGGGGCGACCCATGACGATGACCTACGACTATACGCGCCATCGAAGCATCACTCTGTTCGCGGCGCTGATCGCGGCGACTGGCAAGCTGATCACGCGCACCGAGGCCAGGCATACGCACGTCGAGTGGTTGCGCTTCCTCAGGCAGATCGACCGTGAAACGCGGAACGAGGTCGACCCGCACCTGATCGCGGACACCTATGCAACCCATAAGGATCCGAAAATGAGAGCCAGGCTCGCGCGCCATTTGCGCTTCAGGATGCAGCTCACGCCCACATCCTCTTCGTGGCGCAATCTGGTCGAGCGCTTTCTTGCAGACCTGCCGGCCCATGTGATCCCCTTGGGGCAGTTTCGCTTGGTCGGCGAGCTGATCGCGGACATCCGGGCCCATCTGGCCAGACGCAACGAAACGCCGAAGCCCTACAAATGGAGGGCGATAGGCGAAGCCATCCTTAAAAATGTCCGCCGCGCCCGCGCCGCGCTCGACAACGCCGCAGCCTGAAGTCTTGGTGGTCAGTTGAGAGCCGCGACACGCAACCGGATTGGCGCCATGCGGCTGGGGTGCGGGTTGCGCGTGCGCGAGCCTGACTTGTTTGCTCGCTGTGGCGGCATCTAATTGTTGCTGACGTCAGGCGCCCGCAGGAGCGAGCAAGGACCTCATTTGCTTTGGATCTTGCTCGATCACCGACAGCAGCGCTCACGCCGGAGCGTCTGGCCGCGATTGACGCTGCTCCCAGACGCGGAGCGTCGTAAGTGGCGGGTAGACTGCATCGGCAAACTCACGTTGCGATAGGCCCATACGCTCGCGCAATGCATTGACCCGCGAGACGCGCCGCATTCAAGAGATCTGCGCCTTGGTCAAAGGAACTGCATCCGGGTCGGCAAGAGCCGCCTTGCGGGCGTCAGACTCAGACATTGAGTTCAGGCGCTTCCAGTCCGTTGCGCCTTGGCGATCATCAGATTTGGCGGTCACCAGCCTAGCAGCGGTCTTTTTCGTGTATCGCAGCCTTGCGGGCAGAATTGATGCTTCGGGTATCTTCATCGCGATCGGTGGCTACAAGGATAAGAATACATCCGCTCGACATTCCGATGACCAGATCACGCCCCTCTCCACAGTCGCCGCGAAAGTCAGCGTCTTCGATACGTTCGGGATCCTCCCGGGCACGCTTTGCAAAAATTGAAAGCTAATCCTCCACCGGCCCCGGCCGCGCTGGCCCCGAACCAACTGGTCCTGAACCAACTGGTGCTGAACTGGGCGGGCCTAAGCCAGCTGGACCCGGGCCGGGTACGCCAGTGCGGGGCGGCGCGGAAGCGGCGGGCCGTGACCTCGCCGGGGTCGGTGCGGTCGGGCTCGGACGAACGCTTCTGGAGCGCGGGGCCGGCGCCACGCCCGGCGCGGGAACCTTTGGCGCAGCGCCGGCTGGCGATGAGGATGGCTCAAAGATCCGGCGCAAAATGCCCGGGGCCAGCGCGGAGAGCGGATTCACCACAACGCGGGTCTGGGTAAAGCTTCCGCTGGCTGAATATGTGAGGCCGAAGACACCCTCTCCCTGTCGCGACACGAAAAGGTCGCCGACAACCGGAACCACGCCGAGAACGGAATTCATGCCGTAACTCGGCACAATGACGCCATCCAAATCAAGGCGTTCCTTGCGCGCATCGACCTCACCCTTCACTGTAAGGCCGAGAGCGGGGCCCCAGGCGCGTCCTTCACCGATGATCGTGCGTCCGTCACGCACCTCAAGAGGTGCTTCAAATCCAGAAAACGCCACCCCCTCCCCGTTCAACGTGTCGAACAGCCCGCGCAGAGATGCAACAGTCAACAGCTGCGCAAGGACTGGCGCGCGCCGAACCCGGAAGTCGCGCAGACGCACCCTCACCTTGATGACGTCTCGTCCGTTGACCGGTGCGATGGCTCCCTCGATTTCGCCCCGTCCGCCGAAAACCTGTCCGTCCAAACCATGCAGTGCGGCGATCGCACCGGCGTCATCGGCGCGCACCGCGACCTTGCGCACACCGCCAATGCCGGTGGGCGCGATGTCGTATCGGATGGTGCGGTCAGGCGCGGTCTTGCCGACGGCGGACAACCGCATGACGCCGCCACCCTCGATGTCGGCAGACAGATCCAAGCCGGCGATCTCGACTGATTCAGCCGCGCGCACCCGGTCCAAGCGCGCATCGACCCTCAGGCGCTCATCCTGGAGCCCACCAGGGTCAACGTCTGCCGACACCGCGCCGGCGGGCCCGGACGTCAGATCACGCAGCAGTCCGCGCGCGTCATAGAAAGCGCCCTCCATGCGCAGACTCGGCGTGTCACTGCTGCGGGCGAAGATGAGGCGGGCGTCGACAAAGTCCCGGATTTGGGCGCGCCGGATATCGGCCGCCACGAGCCGGCCATCGCGGGCAAACTCCAGATCGCCCCCAACCGAGAGGCCTGGTCCGTCCGCGGCGAGATCCATGATGCGGTATCCGCCTGACGGCAGAATGGCAAAAGACATGCGCGCACTGGCCGGTTGGCCCTCCGCCTTGCGCCAAGTCGGCCCCAGGGGCCCGAGGGCAGCGCGCGTCATGTCGACGGTGATGGCGCCTGTCTCGACCGTCACATTCTTGCCTGCGCCTTCAAACGCAATATCAACAGGCCCTGCAACCAGGGCGCGGGCCGGCACGCCAAGCTGGTCAAAAAGCCCAGCGTCGCCCCGGATGCGGGCCGTCACGCGGGTGGTCGGCCCTTCCTGCAGGCGATAGGCCTCACGCCATGTGAGATCGGAGGGCGCCCCGCCGATCGTCCCGGCGCCGGTTGCGAGCACCCGGTCGTTATCAATTGACAGGGCGAACTTTCCCTTTTCCAGGTCGAGGCCGGCGAAACCTCTGATCGCCCGCACGTCGGAAAAGGTCCCCTCCCCGGAAAGACCGACGCTGGAGAACGGGGTTTCATTCAGCAGCGGTCGCGTGATCACCAGACGCACGACGCCACGCCCACCCAGGGTTTGGTTTGGCGGGGCGACACGGTTTCCAGGCGTCGACACTGCCTGCGCCACAGTTGCGGCAAAGGCCGGGACCTCGCCGGCGCCCGTCACCTCAAAACGGGCGAGCGCGCCCTTCGGGTTGAGGCGAGGAATATCAATCTTGCCGCTGGCGAGGGCCAGTCCGCCGAGACGCCCTTCATCGAGCGCGAGCGTGAAGGAGTTGCCGCGCAGTTCCGCACGGCCACGCCCTGCTTCTATCGGCTCCATCTCGCTGAGAACCTTCACGCGGGCGTCACGATAGCCGAACACCACCGACACAGCCGGATCGGCAATTTCCTTGCGGGCGATGGCTACGGGCGAGAGGTCGAGCGCGACGCGGGCGCGATCAATCGACCCGGCCAGCACGGCGGTGTCGAGCCAGCGGCGAGCGCTTTCCGCCAGCGTGATCGGCCACCACGGCAGTACGCCGCGCGCGGCAAGCGGTCCCTCGACCTCCGCCTGAAGGCGGACGCCCAGCCCCTTCGCGCTGCCGCCAGCCGCGCCCCTATAGACATCTCCGCGTGCACGCACCAGGGCGCGCTGCGAACGGCCGTCGAAACGCTCGATCTGAAGCCGTTCGGCGCGCGGATAGAATCGCCCCACCAGTGTCGCATCATCGATCCGCGGGACGCCCTCAAACATATCCGGCCAATCCAGCGCGACCACCGGAGCGGTGAGCGCCAGACCCAGGGCGGCGTTGGGGTCCTCGCTCCACAGGGCCTCGACGCCGGTCAAAGCGCCCGTCGCGCGCACCTGACCTGCACCGATGTCCAAAAGGATCTGTTCGATCTGGGTCTGCTTGGTCTCCTGATCATAGGCGACTGCGACGTCGAGGGCCCGCAGCGGTCGCGCCCCGTTGGCAAAGCGCATATATCCTGGGCCGGCTGTGATGCGCACGCGCGCGGCGTTCAGCTTCGCAGCGGCGTCAGCACGGGCCTCAGCGTCGATGGTCAAGGGCGCGTCAATAAGGGCGACCGGTCCGAAAATATCGGCCGGCAAGACGGCGTAGGGCGACAGATTTTCTGCCGACAGCGCGATGCGCCCCGGCTCACCGGCTCCGATCTGCGCGAGCAGCGAGATGGGGGACTTGCCCTTATCGACATTAATCAGCCCGGCGAGGCGGGCGTTCAGGCGGCCGTCGCGCCGTTCCAGCGTCAGATTCACATCAGAAGCCGACCAGGTGCGTCGGCTGCGCTCGTCAAAGAAGATGACGTTTGCATGCTCTAAATGCATGACGGCAAGCTGACCCACTGGTCCCTTGCCGTCCGCGGCTTGGCGCAGCGCCTCAAGCACTTCTTCCAGACGGCGTGTCTCCGGCGGGGGACGTTTCGAAACGGCGCCCGGCGCGCCGAGGCCGGCGACGATGCGGCCATCGGCGCGCAAGACAACGGAGAAAAGGCCGCCACGCCCCTCAGCGGCGACCAGCGATGGACGCGCCGTTGCAAGCCGGTCGGGCGCAAGATCGATCGAAAAGGCCTCGGCGCGCACCACCTCGCCATCGACCGGATTGCGCGTCTCAATACCTCGTGCATCAAGACGGAGAGTCTGGCGTCCGGCATTCCAGGACAAAGTCAGCGTCGAGATCGCGATTCGGTCGCCATCCTGGGCGGCTGCGATCCGCCGCTCGACATAGGGCTTGAGCCAGTCCACTTCGAGTGGCCCTTGCGAAAGCCGCCAGGCCAGCCCGCTGGCGAGGATGGCGACGCCGGCGAACAAGATGGCGGCCAGTTCGAGCACCGTATGGCGCCCGTGGCGCAGATGACGGGCGAGGCGGCTCATCGGATGACGCGCGCGGCGCCGCGCGCGAAGGCCTTTACGCGCGCCGGTTTCGCGCCACCTTGAAAGGCGTGCGCCAGCGGCGCGAGACAGACCGACTTAGGAGCATCAGGCGTCATGGCGAAGGAACTGACCGTAGGCGACACGGCCCCCGCTTTTCGTTTGCCCGCGACAGGCGGCGAAACCGTGGCGTCGACTGCACTCAAAGGGCGCACGATCATCCTCTATTTTTACCCGAAGGATGACACGTCGGGCTGCACCCGGGAAGCAATCGATTTCACCGCCCACGCGGCGGATTTTGCAGCTGCCGGCGCCTTGGTGATCGGCGTCTCGAAGGACAGCGTGGCCAGTCACGAAAAATTCGCTCGAAAGCACGATCTGAGCATCCTCCTCGCCAGCGACGAATCGGGCAAGACGCTGGAGGATTTCGGCGTATGGGTTGAGAAAAGCATGTATGGGCGCGTCTATATGGGAATCGAGCGCGCAACCTTTTTGATCGACGCCAAGGGCAGGATCGCCGCCATCTGGCGCAAGGTGAAAGTGCCTGGACACGCGAGTGCGGTGCTGAAAGCCGCGCAAGCGCTGCACACTGGCAAGTGAAGCTCCGGTTTTCCTGCTGTGATGCCTGTGCAGGGCCCGCACCCGCGGCGCATCGCGATGAGACACCTGGCGGTCGCTTGCACTGTCGGCGCCTGATCTGGCCGCTGTCGGCCCCAGGACGCGCCAATTGAGCTTTACGGTACTGTTTCGGCTGCAGCGTTTCGGAAGCGGTGTTTCCGCAGCATTGTTTCGGCTGCGCAAGGATCGTCGCAGCTCGGCAAGGAAAGAGAGAGACTAAACCGCTCAGATCGGGATTCGCGCCGCGCCGGCATGCACTTTGCAGTCAGGCAGGCGTTCCGATCCTCTGGTCGGTATGTGTTGATGGCTGCGGACTGCAGTTTGTATCGGAGCGTTAGAGGCGAGGTGTTGTATTTACGCCTCGTTAAAAATGAAATATCGGTTCAGGCAGCGGCGGGCGGTCAGAGCGTTTTAAGGCGGGCGACAGGGCATGGAACAGCGGCGACGTATGCGCGCGCGAGACGTGT
>JBILMQ010000189.1:0-6833 GCA_044375455.1 Caulobacterales bacterium
CCGCAGCTTGAGCCGGCGCCGGGCGTCTATCGCCTCGCCGACCTTGAGGGCGCGCTCAACGCCGCGCGCGGCATGACCGTTTTCATCAATCTGCGCCTGATCGACACCACGCGGCCGCTGCTGCCAGCCGACATCGCAGAGCACTCGTTTGCCGATCCGGTCGTCAGCCGGCGCTTTGCCCACCTGATCACGGCGCTCGCTCCGGTGCTGTCACAGCGCGTCGCCTATATCGCGCTTGGCGGCGAGGCCGACATCTATCTGTCGCCAAACCCGCAGGAGGCAGACGCCTTCCTGACCTTTTTGACCCGCATGCGCCCGGCGCTGCGCAGCACTGCGCCGCAGGCGCTCCTCGGCGTCAGCGTCTCGTTGCAGGGCCTGGACGCGGGTCGCACATCGATCATGCGTCAGCTGATCGGCTGGAGCGACGCCGTGATGATCGCCTATCAGCCGCTAACCCCCGATTTCCGGCTGCGCCCAGCCGATGAAACGGGCGCCACGCTGCGCCGCGTGGCGGCTTTGGCGCCAGAAAAAGCCCTGGTCATCACGGACGCCGCCTACGCCACGAGCCCGCTCGCAGAGGGCAGCGCGGCGGGCCAGGCGCGCATGCTGGAGCAGCTCCTGGCTCAACGCCGCACGATCGCATTTCTTGGTCTGGCCCCGCGTGTCGATCGACCGCAGGCGGACTGTGCGGCGATCGCCGCAGCACATGGCGCGGCCGGTTCACAGATCTATACAGATTACTGGTGCAGCCAGGGGCTCGTCACCCTGGATGGCGCGCAGAGGCCAGCCTACCGTCTGCTGGCGCCGGGTCGGCCAGAGTGAGAGCCGCAGGCGCGCCTCACGCGCGGCGCAGCGCGATCCATTCATCGATGACACGCTCCAGCACCGGCAGAGGCACAGCGCCGTTGGCGAGCACCGCGTCATGGAACCCCCGCAGGTCGAAACGCGCGCCGAGAGCAACCTTGGCCTTGTCGCGCAGCCGGTTGATTTCGACCCAACCGACCGCGTAGGCCGTCGCCTGGCCCGGCCATACCGCGTAGCGTTCCACCTCGGTGGTGATGCTCTCAACGCTCTGCCCGGTCACACGCACCATATAGTCGCTCGCCTGCTCGCGGCTCCAGCGCTTCGAATGAATGCCGGTGTCGACCACGAGACGCGCGGCGCGAAACAGCATCGACTGCAGATATCCGATCCGACCCATCGGGTCCGTGCGGTAGGCGCCAAGTTCGTCCGCCAGTTGCTCGGCATAGAGCGCCCAGCCTTCGCCATAGGCGGCGAACCAGATGAGCTTGCGCAGCACCGGCAGGTTGGCGTCCTCAAGCGCCAGGGCGCCTTGGAGATGATGTCCCGGAACGGATTCGTGATAGGTCAATGTCGGCAGCGAGAATTTCGGCCACTCGCGGGTATCGCGAAGATTGATGTAGTAGGCGCCCGGGCGCCTGGCGTCGGCCGAGGGGGGCTGATAGTAGCCGCCAGGCTGCGCCGCCTCCAGCATCGACGGGACGCGACGAACCTCGACACTTGCCTTCGGCAGACGCGAGAATGCCGTCGGCAAAGCGTTCTCCATGGCGCGCACCCGCACGTTGAGATCAGCGAGCAGACGGCTGCGGCCAGCCTCGGTATTGGGGTAGACCGAGCGCGGATCAGCTGACAGACGCTGCAGGCGCTCACCCACGCTCCCGCCCACCACGCCTTGGCGGGTCAGCGCCGCGTCGAGCGCAGCTGTCAGCTCGGCCACCTTCTGCAGACCGAGCGCATGAATCTCGTCGGCCGTGAGCGAGGTCGTGGTATGCATCTTCAGCGCAGCCGCGTAGTAAGCATCCCCATTGGGCTGACGCCAGACGCCCGGCTCGACCGGGGCGCGTGGCCGCAGATCATCAATCGCGGTGATCAAGCGGTCATAGGCAGGATAGATGTCCGCCGTGACGATGCCGCGCGCGCGCGCAACACGGTCAGCAGCAATCCCAGGATCGATTGCGCGCGCTGCAGCAAGCTTGCGCCCAAGCGCCGTGACATAGACAGATTGCCCCACCGTGGTGCGCACGACGCCGCGCGCGAGATCGCGCGCGCGCGTCAGCACGAAGGCAGGCGGGATGACGCCCTTGCCGGCGTCGGCAATCATCCGTTCACGCTCGGCGTCGATCGCACCCGCCACCTGAGACAGGCGGGCGAGGTAATGCTCAGCGTCTTCCAGGGTGGCGATGGAATGCTGGGTGTCGAGGAAATCCGGCAGCGTCAAGAATGCGCTGTCCAGCTGATTGATCACGTAGGGCGCGAACCAGCCCGTCGGCGTCCTCTGACCATATCCGAAGCCGCCCGCAGCCGCCATGTTGTCAAGCGCTGCAGCGACCGTGTCGTAGGCAATGGCGTCAGCGCCCACAAGACGCGTGCGGTCGAACGTCTGGAGGCGGGCGAGACGCTCGCCGGTGGCGCGATTGAGCGCTTCCATCGCAGCTGCCGAGCGGTCGTCCAGCCGATCGGCGTACACGCCTGCGAACATCGCCTCGCCGGCCCCATAGCTGGTCGCAAGCTCAGGCGAGCTGCGGATGATCTCGCTGCCGAATTCGTCAACCAGGAGGCGCAGCGTCGGCGCAGCCTGCCCGATGGGGACGGCGCCGGGCGCCGGCGCGTTTGGAGCGGGGTCGCAGCCGGCCGCAAGCACGGCTGCGGCGGCCGCGGTGAGCGCTGCTTTCAGCCGCGCGGCCACACTGGCCGACACTTTTCCCCAAACTCGTCCCAGAACCTTCGCGGAAGGTGGTGCGGGACGTGTGGCCAGAGGCGTCGCCAGGGGCGGGTCCAGAGGCGCGCCCAAAGTCTGGCCCGGAGGCGTCGCACGCGTCGGGCCCACAGGCAGCGCCGGACCGGGTCCAAACCCCGCCGCCAGAATTCTTGTCAACGCCATTGCCTCGCCTGCTCGCTGCATCGCCGAGCGCTCCACCGATTCGACCCCGCACCGTGTTGTAGCCGAGTTGGAGTGGGGTTGTACCCACGTCGGACCGGGCCCGCGCGAGGGAGGCGGCCGCGGCGACTGAATGCTTTCCAGCAGGACGCGCGCCTGCTTTGCTGACATGCGTCACAATTTGAGAGGAACGCCATGAAACTCTACGATTCGATCGGCCCCAATCCGCGCGTGGTGCGCATGTTCGCAGCCGAGAAAGGCCTGACGATCGATCTCATCAAGGTCGACATCATGGGTGGGGAGAACCGTCAGGCAGCCTATCTGAGCCGGAACCCGGCAGGACAGATGCCCGCGCTCGAACTCGATGACGGGGTCACAGTCTGCGAAGTGACGGCGATTTGCGAGTATCTTGAGGACATCCACCCGACGCCCGCGCTGATCGGGTCCACGCCGCGCGAGAAAGCAGAGTGCCGCATGTGGCTGCGCCGCGCTGATCTCAACATCATCGAGCCCCTGGCCAACGGCTTCCGCTTCGCGGAGGGATTGCCTTTGTTCGCGTCGCGCATCCCGTGCGAGCCAGAGGCCGCGCCGGGACTGAAACGGATCGCGCAGAACCGGATGCAGTGGCTCAGCGACCTGGCGAATGGGCGGGTTTGGCTGTGCGGCGACCGCTTCACGCTCGCCGATATCCACCTCTTCTGTTTTCTGGATTTCGCCATCCAGGTCGGCCAGCCGATCAATCCGCAGGCCAGCTGGATGCTCGCCTTCTACGATCGCGCCAAGGCCAGACCGAGCGCCGGGGCGTAACGCCGCAGTACGGCGCGCCGACATTGCCGGAGCGCATTTTTCCGGCTTTTCTGAGCGAATGCGTCTGAAGACATTGCTGCTTGCTGCGGGCGTCGCGTGCCTGCTTGGCGCCGGGATCACCGCCTGCGGCCACTCTGAAACGCCAGACGCCGCCGCACGCAGCCCTGCGCGCGCGAACGGGGCAGGGCACGCAGGAGCCATAGCGGGGCCGCCAGTCGCCGTCGGGCTCGCAGCGCGCGGCGAACTGCTGGCGACCCGTCATTGCGCAACCTGCCACGCTGTCGGGCGGACCGGCGCGAGCCCCCGCCCGGAGGCGCCCGCCTTTCGCGATCTGGGCGAACGCTACCCGCCGGAAGCGCTGGAGGAGGCCTTCGCCGAAGGCATCCTGGTCGGCCATTCTGACATGCCCGAATTTCGCTTCGAGCCCGCCGATATCACTGCGCTTGTCGCCTATCTTCACAAAGTTCAGGCAAAGAAAAGTGGCTGACCCCCGCAATCAACCGGGCGTCAACGTCTTCGTCGCAATTGACTTGCGGCGACGGTCGCGTCATGTCGCCGACAACGTCCAACCAGGATCCGGCCGCCGATGACCTACATCGTCACCGATGCTTGCATCAGATGTAAGTATATGGATTGCGTTGAAGTTTGCCCCGTGGACTGTTTCTACGAGGGCGAGAACATGCTTGTCATCCACCCCGACGAGTGCATCGACTGCGGTGTCTGCGAACCTGAGTGCCCCGTCGATGCGATCAAGCCCGACACGGAAGACGATCCCGACGCCAAGTGGCTGAAGCTCAATACCGAATACGCCCGCATCTGGCCAAACATCACCTCCAAAAAGGAGCCACCGGCCGATGCGGACGACTGGGCGAAGGTAACCAACAAACTCACCGAGCATTTCAGCACGGCGCCCGGGGAGGGCGACTGACCGGCACGCAGCCTCTCGCCGGCGTGCGGACCCGCAGTGATGGCCGCGATGCGCCCCAGCTTCGGTCAATCGGCTCTTAACGGGAGAGAGCGCACACTGCCGGCTCACGTTTGCGCCGGTCGCCGCCCTTGTCTGCACCATGCCAGTCTGCACCCGGCCTTTCCACACCATGCCGGCCTCCCCCAAGGCGGCAGTCGCATCCGGGACGTCCTGCCCCCGGAGCAGGAGCGTCGCCGTCACGGCGCGTGAAAGGCGCCGACCAGCCGCCGCCTGAGCCGCACGCTCCTGCACCTGCGTGCGTCCATGACTGACCGGCCCGGCGCGCGCCCGCGACATCTGCGCCTGATGACCCTCATCGCGATCGCGGTTGCGCTCCTGGTGCTCGTTCTGCCGACACGCAAGTTGACCGCTCCGCCCCCCGACGGCGTGGAGATGCAAGACCTCACCTGGGTGGAGACGCGCGCTGCGCGCACGGCGGGCGTCGCCACTGTGATCGTGCCAACCGGCGCAACCGGAACGCAGGGGCCCGACATGACCCTGGGCGCGCGCAGCGGGCAAATGCGCGCCACCGCGCAACGATACGCCCGTGAGCGCGGCGGCACACTGGTGGCGCCGGTCTTTCCCTACGGTGCAGCGCCGCGTGACGATCCCGCCGGCAAATCCGGCGGCGATCCGACCGGCGCCCTGATCGACATAGCCCTGCCAGCGCCCGTATTCGCTGGCGTCCTGGAGGGGGCGGCCCGCAGCCTCAAGGCGGCCGGCTTCACCTCCATCATCTTCCTCGCAGCGGATGAGGTGAGCAGGCAAACCCAGATTGACGTCGCACGCCGCCTGTCGCGGCGATGGGCCGGAGACGGCGTGCAGGTCAGCGCAGAGACCGCCGCGCCGCGCACGCGCAGCCCGGTCGAGGCCCGCGCCGACACAGCGCCGGCGCGCGTCGCAGGCGCGCCGGACGGGTCAGCGCCGCTTCCGGGCGACACGGTCGAACTCGCATCCATGACCCCGTTGGCGCTGCACGCCGCACGCGCGGCCGGGTTTTTCACCGTGATCGTGCCCACTGGCGGCCTCGAGCAGAATGGCCCGCACATGATCCTCGGCAAGCACGACTACTTGGTGGCGCATGCGGCGCGGCGGATTGCGCGTGCGGTCGGCCGCACCCTGGTGGCGCCAGTGATCCCCTTCGTGCCTGAAGGCGACCACGATCCGCCAACCGGCCATTTGCGCTTCCCAGGCACCATCGGCGTACCCGAGGGCGTGCTCGCGGGCGTATTGGAGGGCGTGGCGCGGCGCTTGAAGACGGCCGGCTTCACCACCATCGTCTTTATCGGCGACCATGGCCAAAGCCAGCCCGCTCAGGCCGAGGTGGCGGCGCGCCTGTCGCGCGAATGGACATCGGCCGGCGTTCACGTGGTGCAGATCGCCAGCTACTACACAGCGCCGGAGCAGGCAGAGACGCTGCGCCGGGAAGGCTTCAGCACCGCGGAAATCGGTCAGCACGCCAGTGTGGTCGACACATCCGAAATGCTCGCCGTCCATCCTTCTGGCGTTGATCTGACACGCTACCGCCCCCCATCTTTCTGGCTGGAGGATACCGGGGTCTCTGGCGATCCGACCCGGTCGCGCGCTGCTCTCGGCGAACGCCTGATTCGGATGCGGATCGACACGGCGGTGCGCGAAATCACCGCCTCAAGGACCGGCGACGGCGCAGACTGACCGGTCCACCCGTCCCGATCGGCAAGACCGGCTGGCGCGAACTGACGTTCGCGCGAGGCCCTCACAAGCAGGGGCGCAGCGGCCAACCGCCGGATCGCAGCGCGGTTCGCCCGCGGCGTGCGAAGGGTGTGCGCACTCGCCTTGCAGGCGTCGGTCTTCCGTTTTGTGCATTTTTGTGATATCCACACCTCAGTTCGATGACGTCCTGTTCGCGGCGTTTCCTATCGCCCTCGGGATCTCGTCCGGGCTGCGAAGCCAAGCGTGGCAAGCGCGAGGCAGATGTAGTCGCGTTCGGGTACAGCTTGGCGTCGCCCAGCGTATCCGAAATTGCACCGGTTGATGAAACGGGAGGCGGTACAGTTGGTCAGGCGGAGGGTCGTCGCTGTGCGTTGCCCGGCATGCGGCCCGCGGATTTGGCCGGCAGGTTTGGCCGGCAGGTTTGGCCGGCAGGTTTGGCCCAGGGAAGGTTTTGTCCTTCGCTGGGAC
>JBILMQ010000288.1:0-4429 GCA_044375455.1 Caulobacterales bacterium
GAGGCGCATCTGCGTCATGTAACTGGAAAAACCCCGCCCGAACACTTCCCGAAAAAGGCGAGAAAAGTAGGCTGGAGAAAGATGACAGAGTGATGCCGCCTGCGGGAGCGAAAGCTGCGCCGAGGGCTCATCGCGAACCCGCTCGAGAAACGGGCGGAACCTCGATAGCGCATGCGAAGGCGCTACGCCGTCCCGGTCCATCGGCCGCGCGCGATCGAACATCAGCATGACCAGTTCCAGATAGCAGCTCGCTTCCCGCGCCTGCCCGGCGGACACCGCCTCCGCCAGACCACTGCAAAGGGTCTTCAGGCGCTCCCGTTCCGGTGTTGCGAAATGAACGCACCGGACGTCTGCTGGACGCTGCGAGACAGTAAGATTGTGATAAAATTGAATTAATGTCCATTCGGAACGGCCGCCAGACATTTTGAAATCATGTGCGGCCATGGACGGCAGATGCACGCCGCATCCCGGCCCGAGGTCAAACCGCGAATCATCGGCTAGAAGCGATCCGCAAACCCTGTCAAACAGCACTATCTCCTCTACCTGGTGGAAATGCGCAAACCGCGCTGGCGCAGGCGAACCCGGACCTCGCCGCACGCGTTCGACCCTGACGGGCAACGATGCCGACAAAGCGACAGGCTCGGCGGTCAACTGCTCCAGCATGTCAATATTCTTATAATCAATCGCCGAGTTCGCAACAGCTTTTGCCATCGAAGCGGATGGCCCTTCCCCCGCAATCTAGGAGATCACGAAGAAGGGCCGCCACAGGTCATGGAAACACACAAGGCAAAATCGACGCCGACCTGGCATCCGGCATTTCTCGCGCTGCCGGCGACGTCGCTGGGGCTTGCCCTTTCGGTTCAGGTTTCCACGCTCTCATGGCTCCTCCTGACCCGGTACAACCTCGCTGTCGACGAGATCGCCCTCGTCTGGGCCGCAGGACCATTGGCCGGCATTCTGGCGCAACTGCTTATCGGGGAACTCAGCGACAGGATCTGGATTTTCGGTGGCCGCAGAAGACTTTTCATCCTCCTGAGTGCAGGGCTTTCAGCGGGCGGCCTTGTCGGCCTGCAGTATCTCGAGACAGTCAATGATCTGCTCGGCCTGGGCAGTATTCTGGTTGTCGCGGTCAGTATCACCCTGCTGCTCGACCTGTCGATCAATGTGGGTCTCAATCCTTCGCGGGCGATTATTGCCGACATGACCTCTCCCGGCCCGGAGCGGTCAATCGCTTTCGTCTGGATGCAGACGATTTCCGGCGGGGTCAGCGTTGCCGCCTACGGTGTTGGCGCCGGTTTCGGCAACTTCGCGCTCCTCGCGTTCGCGCCGCTATGTGTTCTGGGTCTTGGCATCCTGCCCGTTCTGCTTATGCGTGAGCCTCGCTTGATCGAGACTCTGAGCACCAGGGAAAAACTCGGTCTGCGCCAAGTGTTGGGCAGTCTGGCGCCTCTTCTGCCCTTAATCGGCATGATCTGCGTACTCGCCGGCGCGCATCTGCTCGGACAGGCGGTTAGCCCGCAACTCCTGCTCGGCCTGACAGCCTTTGCCATGCTGGCCGTGGCTATACCGATATTGCGCGACGCGACAGAGCGCCAAAGTCCCATACTCCGCAAGATCATGCTGGCGCACGCGCTGAGCTGGATAGGCGTCTATAGCCTGTTCATCTTCCTGACGCCTTTTCTCGCGATCCGCATGCCGGAGCTCTCAGATGAGGATCTCGGGCGCGTGACGGCGACGGCCTTTCTGGCGTTTAACACGGTTGGGGCGATTGCACCCCTCGCCCTGTTCGGACCGGCCATCAGGCGTTTTCGGCGTGTGCAGGTTCACGCCTGCGCACTCCTCCTGATGGGTTGCAGCCTCCTCGCAATCGGCCTGTTCGCGCACTCACCCGTCCAGCTCTGGGCGCTTCTCGCGCTTGCCGGCATCGGATGGGGCGCCGTTGTCAGCCTCCCGTTCGCCATCCTCTCTGATCGCATGGACGCCGGCAAGCTCGGCCTCATACTCGGACTGTTCAACCTGTCGGTTGTCATTCCGCAGCTCGCCGTCAGCTTCGGGCTCGGCGCGCTGGCGGCGACACTGCCGGATCTCGGCCTCCTCTATCTGATTGGAGGCGCAAGTCTGATCCTGTCAGCAACTTGCTGGCTCAGACTTCCAGTCATCGCGGGCAGTTCAAACACGGGACGCCGACTATGAGTGACCACATCAACACACCCTTTGCCGTCAAGGCGGAAACAGTCGCACAGTTCGAACGCGACGGCTTTGTGCGCATCCCGGGCGTGCTCGACCCCCGCAGCCTCGCCGAATATGGCGACTTGATCACGCGCAAAACGCTTGAGCTGAATACCGATCATCGCCCGCTCGAGGAGCGCTCGACCTATGGGCGGGCTTTCCTGCAGGTGATGAACCTCTGGCAGAACGACGGGATGGTCCGCCGTTTCGTCTTCGGCAAGCGCCTTGCGGGCATCGCGGCGAGCCTGCTTGGCGTGCGCGCGGTGCGTCTCTATCATGATCAGTCACTCTACAAAGAGCCGGGCGGCGGGATCACGCCCGCCCATGCCGATCAGTATTACTGGCCGCTTTCGAACGATCGGACCATCACCGTCTGGATTCCGCTTCAGGATGTGCCGCAGGAGATGGGGCCTCTTGCCTTTTATCGCGGAAGCCACAGGGAAGCCTTTGGCCGCGATCTTTCAATCTCTGATGAGAGCGAAGCGGCGATCAGTCGGGAGATGGAGGCCCGCGGATTTCTGATCGACGAAGCTCCGTACGCGCTGGGTGATGTGAGCTTCCATGGCGGCTGGACCTTCCACCGCGCGGGCGCGAACCAGAGCGAGCGTCCGCGCTCGGTCATGACCATGATCTATATGGACGCCGACATCCGGGTGGCGGAGCCGGTGAACGGCATGCAGCGCAGCGACCTCGCGCAATGGCTGCCGGGCCTAAAGCCGGGCGATCTCGCCGCGTCGCCCATAAACCCGGTCATCTTTGAGGCGACCTGATGCAGCTCGGCCGTGACTTCTGCCTCCGCGGGCTTTCGGGGCTTTCGAGATCCTCAACAGCCGAGCGCAAGAGCCCCGGTCGGCTGTCCTTTCTGAACACTCACGAGGAAGCGACGATGATCCTGCTGCATGTCACCGATTACCGCCGCGACTAGGTCCGTGTGCGCCTTCTCACGTTCGGCAACGTCCACCGTCTCCACGGTCATGCCGACGAAACCGCGCGCAGATTCCTCGGCAAGGTTCTTGAGCCGTCGATCGAGCACCGCGGCCATCGGCCGATTGTGACTGATCATGTAGGCGATGAACGCACTACGGAGCTCCAGAGTGATGCCGTCATTCGCCAGTAGATGGCGCACGTCGAAGAAGTCGCGCAGATGCTGGCTATCCAGCGCCCCCACGATCTTTCCTGCAGAGAGGTCAGCAAAGGAGATGACCTGGATTTCAGCGAACCCGCACTCCGCTTCGACGGCTGGCGTCACGGTGCGATCCACCGGATCGTTGACGCAGCCGCAGAGCACCGGCGTACCCTCGATCCTGATCTGCGCGCCATCGGCGCGGACCACAAGCTTGATGATCTGCCCTGGAAATCTGTCCTGGTGATGAAGGTCACCACGCCAGAGACGCCGTCCGCGCCATAGACGGCCGACGCGCCGCCCGTGAGCACGTCGATCCGCTCGATGAGATCCACGGGTATTGTGTTTGTGTTTACTGCAGGCGACCCTGGGCCGCTTGCGACATGTCTGCGGCCATTGACAAGCACCAGAGTGCGATTGAGGCCGAGATCTCGCAGCCTGAAAGGCCAACGGCAGCGCCCGCTAATCCCGGAAATCACCCGGGCGGTATCATTACGTTACAAGGGGTGGCGCGATCATGTCGTTGCCGGGGAGCGAGATCATTCAGTAACGGAGGGGCGGCTTGCGTCGGATTCTGCACGTCGCCTGGTTCGCTCGCCCAGCGCTTCTCCTATGGTCAGCGCTTGAGCTTCGCCGCACGAAACGAGATCGTGCATGGGCACAACTTGGGACTCTGGAAGGAACGGCCCGAGCGTGGGCGCTGCGGGCGTGAACGGTTCGCCGCGCAACGGTGTGTTTGCGAAGGCTCGGTCGGGCGCGACGTGGCGCAGCATGAGCGCACCATCGCCGTAAGCCGGCGCGACGAGCCAAGACACGCCACATCGCATCGCTGGTATCTGTTCATCGGGGCCCACGACGGCAATCGTGAAGCGGCGGTTCTGATCAAGCGCAACCGCTTCGTCTGCGAGGCAGGCAGCGCTGCGATCGGAGGGATGGCGATAGGCGCAGAGCGACCAATATCGCACTTGTCCTGCGCCCATGCGTGCATCGCCTCTGGTCGTTGTTGGGTGCGTGGGCGGTGTCCCGGTGAGCAGCAGCGCGGCGCCGGGCTCGATATGTGTGAGCGCGTAGACGTAG
>JBILMQ010000190.1:0-6816 GCA_044375455.1 Caulobacterales bacterium
TGGGCAAGTCTACGGTGGTTGTGGCGCTTGCTGAATTCCTGGCGAGCGAGCACCGGCGTAAGGTTCTGGTGATTGACCTCGATCCTCAGGCGAATTCCTCCATGGTGTTGGCCGGGCCTGAGCGGTGGGCCGAGCTGCGGCGCACCGACAAGACGATCGACGCGTTTTTTGAGCCTCACCTTTACAACACTGCACTCAAGCCATTGTCGGACTTCATCGGAACGAAGGTGTCCGACATCGCTGGCGCGCCGCCGATCGACATCGTGATTTCGACGCCGGAATTCCGCTACACGGAACGCGAGGCGATCGAGCGCTTTGTGGCGCAAGGCTTTGCGGCGAGCCAGGTCCGCGCCAAGCTTGCCAATGTGATGCGGGATGCGGTGCGCAAGGCCGGCGACCGCTACGACATGGTGATCTTCGACTGTCCTCCCGGAATCTCGTACTTTGCAGAGGCCGCTATCTTGATGGCGGACGTGATCATGATGCCGACCATTCCGGATTACATGTCCCGCATGGGGCTTGAGGCGTTCACGAGGCGTACGTTGAAGCCCCTGACCAACCGGCGTGCAAGGGATGAGGCGATCCGCGTCCTCATCTCTAAGTATGACGAGGGCATGCAACTTCATCGCACGGAGATGGCGTCGATCCGAGAGGACTACCGCAGTTTTGAAACGGTGATCCCGCAAGACCAGCAAATCGCCCGCGCGGCGGAATGGTCAGATGATCCGCGCGCGCTGGAGGTAAAATATGGCGCCCGAACACGCGACCTGCGCGCTCTGGCCCAGGAAGTGGTAGATCTGTGCGACACGAGTTCGGCGGCGTTGCAGGGGGTCTGATCGGTCGGGCCGCCCGCCCGGTCTGGCTGGCGTTGGAGCCTGCCCGCACCCCCGATAGACTTCGGGGAGCCTCTCGGCTAGCCGGAATATCCTGCCGGCCGGGCGCCGGCTTGGTTTGGAAACATGACAGGCGGGTGGCCGGCCGGCCATGAGGCTGATCGCAACAGAGGGGACTGTGAGTTGCTCGACAAGGCGTTGAAACAATTCCTCGCGGTGGTGCTTGAGGAGGCTGAGCGCAATCGGGAGTTTCGCACGCGCCTTGAGGACTCGTTCGCCGACTTTGCGGCGCGTTATGCTGAGTCGATCCAGGCCAAGAAGCAGGCCGAGGGGTTCAGTCCCTTGAAGGAGTTTGAATCGCTTGGCGCGAATGGGTTCCGGACGAAGCTGTTGTCCATGCGGCTGTCGACGCTGAAGGTCATTGTCGACGAGCACAACTTCGATCCGGCGCAGACGCTTATCTCCGTGCGCGCGAAGGAGCCGATCGTTGAAAAGATCATCGCGGCGGTGGAGAAGCGTCAGCGGCGCGACCGTTCGCGCTTTGACTATTGAGCCGCTGTCGCAGGTTGACCGCGACCCGCATTTGCGTATTTTGCGCCCCTTCGCGCACCGGCCGCCAGGCCCGGTCGCGTCGTCATGACGGGAGATGCGCCCCCGCCGTTGCAATCGCGGCCCCCATCGGGGCGGGCCGCCGGCCGCATCGCAAGTGAGGACCTATGAGCAAGCGCCATAGCGTGAAGCATAAGATCGACCGCCGGATGGGTGAGAATATCTGGGGTCGCGCCAAGAGCCCGATCAACACGCGCAATTACGGCCCGGGCCAGCATGGCAAGATGCGCAAGACAAAGCTGTCTGACTTCGGGGCGCAGTTGAAGGCCAAGCAGAAGCTCAAGGGTTATTATGGCAACATTACAGAGCGGCAGTTCCGCAAGATTTATGCGGAAGCGGCCCGTCGCAAGGGCAACACGGCGGAAAACCTGATTGGTCTTTTGGAGAGCCGGCTGGACGCGATCTGTTACCGCGCGAAGTTCGTTCCGAGCGTCTTCGCCGCACGCCAGCTGGTGAACCATGGCCATGTGAAGGTGAATGGCCGCCGGGTGAACATTCCATCATTCCAGGCCAAGCCGGGCGACACGATCGAGCTGCGCGACAGGGCGAAGTCAATGGCGTTGGTGCTTGAGGCAGTCGAAAGCGGCGAGCGCGACACGCCTGGCTATCTTGAGGTTGACGCAAAGGGGCTCGTTGCGCGTTTCGTGCGGGTGCCTGAGCTGTCTGAGGTGCCTTACCCGGTGCTGATGGAGCCCAATCTGGTGGTTGAGTTCTACGCGTCGTAATGCTGCGCCGCGCACGCGCTTTCGGCGCTGTGCGGCGTTGCAAAATCGACCGGCAGCCTGGTGGGGCCGTGAGCGCCCATCGGGTCAGCCCAGTTGAGCGACGTGGCGCGCGGGTTGCTTGCGCTGGGTTGTCCTCCACTTTGATCATGGCGTCCGCGATCGCCAGGTTCTGGCCTGGCGACCGGCCAGCAAATTGGCCGCCTGGCGCAGTCGGGCTCGCCCAGAGGCTTCGTGCAGGAGTTGTCTGCCTGGGGTTGTCTGCCTGGGGTTTGCTGGCCGGGGTGGTCTTCCGGGTTCTGGCGCTGCATGTTGGATTGATGTGGTTTGGCCCCCGAGGCGTGCGCGTCGTCACCACACGCCGGGCGCAGAAGACCCGGCTGCAGCGGCGGTCCATGACGGGCGCGGCCAGCATCTTTGCCTGCGCTGCTGACCTTAAGGTTACGGCGGTGAGAGCGCCTGTATGACCCGCTTTTTACCGCGGCTCCAGAGGATTTCGCCGTCCGCGTTGAGAAACGCCGGCGTTACAGGCTCCAGGCCATTTCGCACCACACGCCCGTTGACCGATACGCCTCCCTGCTCAACCAGCCGCTTGGCCTCCGACTTGGAGGCGGCCAGTCCGACATCGACCAGCGCCGCATTGACGAGATAGCTGCCTGTCAATTGCGCTGGCGAGATCTGAAAACGCGGCAGGCCGGCGACGTCGCCGCCCGCTCCGAAGCTTGCGGCAGCTGCGGATGCCGCAGCGGCTGCTGCTGCGGCGCCGTGGAGGAGCGTCGTTGTTTCGTCGGCCAGGCGCTTCTTTGCGTCGTTGATCTCAGCGCCCTGCAAGGCCTCGAGCCGGGCGATTTCCTCCAGGGGCACGTCCGTCAGCACGCGCAGAAATCGCCCGACATCTGCATCATCAACATTGCGCCAGTACTGCCAGTAGTCGAACGGGTTGAGCATCTCTGCGTTGAGCCAGACCGCCCCGCCTGCGGTCTTGCCCATCTTCTGTCCGGAGGCCGACATGAGCAGCGGCTGGGTAAGACCGAACACGGCGCGATCCTCCGCACGGCGGCACAACTCGACACCTTGGACGATATTCCCCCATTGGTCGGAGCCGCCCATCTGCAACATGCAGTCATAGCGTCGCGCCAGCTCGAGAAAGTCATAGGCCTGAAGCAGCATATAGTTGAACTCTAGGAAGGTGATCGGCTGCTCGGCGTCCAGACGTCGTTTGACGAATTCGAGACCGACCATCTTGTTGATGGTGAAGTGGCGTCCGATGTCGCGCAGCATGTCGAGCCAACGCACCTCTGCAAGCCACTCCGCGTTGTCGGGCTGGAGAGCATCGCAGCGGCCTTGCCCGAATGTCAGAAACCGCGAGAACACCTTGGCGATCTCAGCCTTGTTGGCGGCGATGGTTTCCAGCGTCAGCAACGGGCGGGCTTCGTTCTTGTCTGAGGGGTCTCCGACGCGGGTGGTGCCGCCGCCCATGAGCGCGATCGGTTTGCCGCCGCATTGCTGCAGCCGGCGCAGCAGCGTAATCTGAAGCAGGTGGCCGACGTGCAGGCTGGGTGCGGTGCAGTCGAAGCCGATGTAGCCGACGAGGGGAGGGCCGCCACGTTCGCTGGCGAGGGCTGCTGCGTCGAGACCCTCGAGATCCGTCGCCTGATAGAGGTGTCCCCGCGCGATCAGCGTGTTCACAAACTCGGACTTGTGGGTCATGGCGCAGTCTCATGTCATCTAGGCCTGCCGTGTGGCAGAGCCCCTAGGCCATCCGTTGTCTCGCAAAGACATGGTCACGGGGGCGCAGGCTGGCGCCGCAGACCACCGCATCGCACCGCGCGACAGGCGCGAATGAGGCGTCACGAGTTGGGGGCGCGACGGTTCATCACGACGCTGACTAAGGGCCGCGGCGGCGGTTCGTCAAGCGGCTCACCGCTGTGCCGGGCTGCAATGGCAGACGCCGGCGGGGGAATGCGCGCGCCCTGGGGGCTGGCGGCGCGGGCGCGGGGTGCTACTCGGCTGCGGCGGCGAACTGCAGGCGGGCGAGTTTTGCATAGAGACCGCCGCGCGCCACCAGATCGGCGTGGCGGCCTTCCTCCACCAGGCGGCCCTCATCCAGGACGAGAATGCGGTCGGCGCGTTGCACGGTGGCCAGCCGGTGGGCGATGATCAATGTTGTGCGGTCGCGGCTGGCAGTTTCGATCGCGCGCTGGATGAGGCGCTCATTTTCCGCGTCGAGGGCGCTTGTTGCTTCGTCAAGCAGAAGGATCGGGGCGTTGCGCACCAGGGCGCGCGCCAGGGCCAGACGTTGGCGCTCCCCGCCGGAGAGCGCCTTTGCACGGTCGCCAAGCGACCCTTCATAGCCTTCGGGGCGTTGTAGAATGAAGGGTTCGGCCTCGGCGGCGCGAGCGGCTGCGATGATCTCGTCTGTGGTCGCCTCCTCACGTCCGAAGCGGATGTTCTGGATTGCGGAGCCGGAAAACAGCGCGGCGTCCTGCGCGACGTAGGAAAAGCGCTTTCGCCATTCGGAGGGGTCTGCCGCGCCCGACGCGACACCGTCCACATAGATCCGTCCGCCGGTCGGGTCGTAGAAACGCAGCAGCAGCCGGAACACGGTGCTTTTGCCGGCGCCTGAGGGACCGACGATTGCGACCGTCTCCCCGGGCTTGACGGTGAAGCTGAGACCGGTCAGCGCTGAGCGATCGCTCGCGGCAGGGTAGGCGAAGCGGACATCATCAAAACGGATTTCGCCGCGACCCGGACTTGGCAGCGGTGTCGGATTGACGGGCGTGGCGATGTCTGGTTCCTCGGCGAGGATCTCCATTAGCCGTTGTGTGGCCCCTGCGGCTTTCTGCACGTCGCCCCAGGTCTCGGCGAGGCCGGCTGCGCTGCCTGAGACGAGAATGGCGAGAAACACGAACTGGGTCAGTTGGCCTGGCGTCATCTGTCCCGCATGGACCTGATGCGCGCCGAGCCAGAGCACGAAGGCGATTGCCCCGAAGACGAGAGCGATCGCCAGTGCGGTGAGGACGCTGCGCACGAAGATGCGTTTCCGGGACGCGGCGAAGGCGGCGTTCACTGCGTGCTGAAACTGCTGTCGAGAGGTATCCTCGCGCCCGAAGGCCTGAACGGTTTCGATGCCGTCGAGGCTTTCAGCCGCTGAACCGGCAGCCTCAGCCAACCGGTCCTGGGCCTGGGTGGACAGGGTGCGCACCTGTCGCCCGATAAGGATCACTGGGATCAGGATGGCCGGCACCATCAGCACCAGGAGCCCGGTCAGCATGGGGCTAGTGGCGGCGAGCAGGGCCAGACCGCCGAGGGTCGTGATGGCCGAGCGCAGGGCCACTGATGCGGAGGAGCCGACCAGGGTTTCGATCAGCATCGCGTCCGTGGTCAGGCGGGACAGCGCCTCGCCGGTGCGCAGGCGCTGAAAATAGGCCGGTGAAAGT
This sequence comes from Caulobacterales bacterium, assembly GCA_044375455.1. Taxonomy (GTDB): domain Bacteria; phylum Pseudomonadota; class Alphaproteobacteria; order Caulobacterales; family Aquidulcibacteraceae; genus JBEIHX01. The sequence goes on from JBILMQ010000190.1 coordinate 5,605, forward strand.
CCGACCAAATGACCATACACGTCCCCGCGCAGGTCCGCGACGACGCGTTCGCCAAGCGTCGTGACGAAATAGAACCGGGCGGCGGAAAAAACCGCCAGGGCTGCGGCGATCACACCGATCTCGATGAACCGCGCATTGATTGCGGACGCCGCGCCGGTCAGGAAGCCGTAATCAACGAGACTGCGCGCGGCGATCGGAAAGCTGAGCGTGGCCCCGGCTGCGAGCACGAGGAACGCCAGCGCGGCCAGGAGAGACCTGCGGCGTCGTGCGAGGTAGGGGGCGAGCTGGGCCAGCGGCCGCACGTCGCGCGACCGCGCCCGCTTTCCGGCTTCTCCTTCGATGGCTTCGTTGAACACGGCGCCATGGCTTGGGCGATCGCCTGCACCCTGTGGGTGAATGGACCCGGGCCATGGCTGACCGGCGGACAGAGGTGGGGATGGACGAGACTCGCTCATGGGGGGTGGCTTATCACGCGTCGGTGCGGACGGGCAGCTTTTGCGGCGCCGCAGGCGCGGGACTTGTCACCGGCGGAACGTCCTTCAGCGCGGGAGCAGCTTGGTTTGACCTCTGTGCCGTGGACGGCGCCGCAGGTGCGATTTGATGGCGTTGCCGGCGCCGCCCGATTGCGACATCTGCATGCGCCAGTGGTCTTTCAAGCGTGCGATCACCCTGAACCAGCACGGCTCGCCCACCAAGACCCGCCCTGCCAGGCTTCGTCCGAGCGAGATCCACAGCATCAAGTTTGCAAGCCCTGGGACCCCAAGCCCTTGTAACCAAAGCCCTTGTAACCAAAGCCCTTGTAACCAAAGCCCTGGGATCCAGCCGCCCAACACCCAGCCCGGCGCGCGCCAGGTTTATCTCCACGCAGGTGACGCGCTGAGCGGGGGGATGGGCGAAGCGACCGTCTGGTCGAGCAAAGTCGGGTCGGACGATGCCGGACCATCATTGGCTGTCGAAGGCATTGGCTGTCGACGAGATTGCCTGTCGACGAGATTGCCTGTCGGCAGCTTTGGCTGTCTTAGCCCTTGGCCGCCAGACCGGGCCGCCAAGGCAGCGGGCCCCGCCGGATCCCTTGCGCGACCGTGACGAAGTGCGCTGCTGGCTGCGGTCCGTGCCCCGGAGCTCGCTCAGGCCGCCGGTGCTTGCGCCGTGGTGCGCAGCGCCTTTTGGATGATCCGCGGCCAGTTCATCAGTGAGACCAAGTGCGCATAG
>JBILMQ010000191.1:0-6803 GCA_044375455.1 Caulobacterales bacterium
TGAACGCTGACCACGGCTCGCTGAAAGGGCCCTCCGTCAGCGCCGAGCCCGGACCACAGCCCAGCCCGGACCACAGCCCAGGCCGGAGCAAAGCCCAGGCCGGAGCAAAGCCCAGGCCGGAGCAAAGCCGGTGTCACGCCGCCTGCTGACGCCTGGTCAGCGCTGCGAAGTCCTCAAGCAGCGCGGCGGTCAGTGCTGCCGGCCGGTATGAGACATCTCCGATTTCGGCCACCGGCGTGATCTCTGCGGCGGTCCCTGTGAGCCAGCATTCCGAAAACTGCGCCAGCTCGTCAGGGAAAATCGCCCGCTCGATCACCTCGACGCCGCGCGCCTGCAACAGCGCGATCACCGTCTGGCGGGTGATGCCGTTCAGAAAGCAGTCCGGGGTAGGCGTGTGCACTGCGCCGTCACGCACAAAGAAGATGTTGGCGCCAGTCGCCTCGGCGACCTGACCGCGATAGTCGAGCATGAGCGCGTCCTGATAGCCTTGGCGCTCAGCCTCATGCTTCGACATCGTGCAGATCATATAGAGGCCGGCCGCTTTTGACTCACACGGCGCCGTATCAGGCGCTGGACGGCGCCAGCGCGCATGGGTCATCCGGATGCCCTTCATCTTGTCGGCGAAGTAGTCGCCCCATGACCAGACGGCGATCGCAACATTGATCCGGTTCGCCTGCGCCGAGACCCCCATCATTTCCGAACCACGCCACGCAACCGGACGCACGTAGCAGTTCTCCAGGCCCATCCGCTGAACGGTCTCGGCCTTGGCGCGTTCGATCTCCTCGACCGGATAGGGAATGGTGAAGCCGAGCAACTCGGCTGAGCGGTGCAGGCGGCGCGTGTGCTCCAGGCTCTTGAAGATGACGCCATCATAGGCGCGCTCTCCCTCAAACACGCACGACCCGTAATGCAGGCCATGGGTGAGCACATGGATCTTTGCGTCACGCCAGGGTTTGAACTCCCCGTTCATCCAGATCCAGCCGTCGCGATCATGGAAGGGGATGAGGCTCATGGTCGGTCCTTTCGGTTGGCTGTGCACGGCCGCAGTCCAGAAATCGGTGCTTTCAGGCCCTGGCGCGCGCCCGGGATCGGTTCTTGTCGTTCCCGTGCCGAAAGGCCATTCTCCAGCTTGGCCCATGCCTGTCAACAAAACCCCTCCGCCCTCTGCCGCCGACACTGTCGGGTTCGAGCCGCGCCTGTTCCTGCGCGAGGAGGAACTTGACCGCGCGCTCGAACTGGCGCTGGCGGCCCAGCGCGTGCTGGAAAGCATCGCCGAGCCGGCGCAGGCTGACGACACCCTTGGTTCGGGTCACTGGCGGGTGCTCTCCGCGCTGCGCCGCCGCCCCGGGCAGAGCGTCGCGGCGCTGCGCACCCGTCTCGCCATTCCCAAGCAGAGCCTGGCGCGCCTGCTTGACGATCTTCAGACCGCCGGACTGATCACACGCGCAGTGGCGAACGCCGACCGGCGGCGACGCGCGCTCAGTCTCACCGAGGCCGGCCGCGCGCGAGAGGCTGCGATCGCAGCGGGGGGGCGCGCGCGCCTCGCCGCCGCTTTTCGCGCCGCCGGTCCCCAGGCCGTGGCAGGCGCCCGCGATGTCTGGCTCGCCCTGCTCGCCAGCGCGCCGGAGGCCGGGCCTTGACTGCCGCAGAACCGATGCACCTCCTGCTTGTGGATGATGACGACCGGATACGGTCTCTCCTCAAACGTTTTCTGACGCTGCGCGGTTTTCGCGTCACCGCTGCGCCCGACGCTGCTGCTGCGCGCCGCTATCTGCAAGGGCTTGAGTTCGATCTCCTGGTGCTTGATGTCATGATGCCGGGTGAAGACGGCTTTTCGCTCGCACAATGGGTGCGCGGGCATGGCGAGGCCCCGATCCTCCTGCTGACCGCGCGCGGCGAAGCAGAGGATCGCATCCGCGGGCTCGCCCTCGGCGCGGACGACTACCTGGCCAAACCCTTCGAACCTGAGGAACTCGCGTTGCGGATCGCAGCTATCTTGCGGCGGCGTCCGCGCAGCAACCGGCGCGCAGAGATGTGCTTCGGGCCGTGCCGCTTCGACCCGGTTCGCGGCGAGCTGCGGCGCGACGGCGCTCTTGTGCGTCTGACCGAGAGCGAGGTGCATCTGCTGCGCTTGCTCGCCGCACGCCCGGGCGAAGTGCTGGCGCGCGAAGAGCTCGCTCACGCCTCCGGCGCCGCGCTCGAGCGGTCCATCGATGTTCAGATCACCCGGCTGCGCCGCAAAGTCGAGGATGATGCGAAGGCCCCGATCTATATTCAGACGGTGCGGGGCGTTGGTTACAAACTCATGCCGGACTGAGAATGAAACGCTTTAAGGACTATTTGCCCAAAGGACTTTACGCGCGCACGCTTGCGAGCATCATCCTGCCCGTGGTTCTGCTGCAGATCCTGATCGCCGCGGTCTTCTTCGACGACCATTGGAAACTGATGAGCCGCCGGCTCGCCGACGCCGTCGCCGGGGATGTCGCTCTGACCGTCTGGCTGTTCGACAGGAGCCCGACGCCTGAAGCCCTGGCGCCAATCGCCCGCGAGGTGTGGCGCACCACCCGTCTCAAAGTCACGCTTGAACCGCAGCTGCAGATTCCCGCCGAGCGGCCGCACAATTTCTTCGGCGTGCTTGACCGGACGCTCGAGAACTCTCTGCGCGCGCAGCTTGGCGCGCGCGCCTTCTGGTTCGATGCGGTGACACAGGGCGATTACGTCGAGATCCGCGTGCCGACGCACAGCGGCGTGCTGCGCTTCCTGGCCTATCGCAAACGGGCCTACGCCACCAATGGCCATGTCTTCATCCTCTGGGTTGCGGGACTCACCGTGCTGCTGACCACCGTTTCAATCCTTTTCATCCGCAATCAGGTGCGCCCGATCCGGCTTCTGGCCGAAGCGGCGCAGGCCTACGGCACCGGACGCGAGGCCCCCGACTTCAAACCCTCAGGCGCCCGCGAGGTGCGTCAGGCTGCGGCCGCCGTGATGGAGATGCGCGACCGGATCCAGCGACATGTGGAGCAGCGCACCGCGCTGCTCGCCAGCGTCAGCCACGACCTGCGCACGCCGTTGACACGCCTCAAGCTGCAACTCGCCATGATGCCTCCCTCGCCCGACCTGAACGCGGCGCGGGCGGATCTGTCGGACATGGAGCGCATGCTGGACGAGTATCTCGACTTCGCCCGCGGTCAGATCGCGGAAGATCCGAAACGCACAGACATCGGCGCCATCCTGCGGGAAGCCGCCGCGGCCGCCGGGCGCGGCGGCAGGTCGCTCGCCGTCGACATTGAACCCGACCTCATCGCCCCGGCGCGCGCCGGGGCTCTCAAACGCTGCTTCGCCAATCTCATTGAGAACGCCGCCAGTTTCGGCGAGGCGGTCCGGGTCGGGGCCCGCCGCACGGGCAATGCGGTGGAGATCAGCGTGGAAGACGATGGACCGGGCATTGCCCCGGAGCAGTATGAGGAGGCGTTCCGTCCGTTCACGCGCCTTGACCCGTCGCGCAATCAGAACCGCAAAGGCGTGGGCCTTGGTCTCGCGATCGCCCGTGATGTGGCGCGCGGCCTCGGCGGCGACGTCACCTTGAGCCCGTCGGCGCTCGGCGGTCTGAGGGCCGTGGTGCGAATTCCCGCCTGAGGATGTCTCCTCGGGGGCCGCCTGACCCGCGGTGGCTTGCGCCTCGGCTGTGCCGGCTCAGACCTCCGGCGCGCAGGCTGCATAGAGGCTGCGCGCCTCCGGCGCCGGACCGCGCCGCACGCCGAGTGCGATGATGCGAACCGCAAACACGCCGTGCGCCGCCGGGACTATGACGACGTCGCCAATGGCGACCGCTGCTCCCGCCCGATCGATCCGACGCATGACGCCAGCCCGCATCACCCGGATCAGTCCCTCGCTGGCGGCCTTGGCCGCGAGGCTCCTCGTCTTGAAGAAGCGCGCGCGCCACAGCCAGACATCCAGTCGCGCAGTGTCGCGCCGGGCATCGGCCGACCCGCTCACGGAGAGGATTTCCGCTTTCTGCGCCGACGCGAGACCGCAGGCGACGGCGCGGGCGCCTGGCGCAGCTGTGAAAGGGCGGCGAACGGAGAGTCGTCGCGCAGGCCCAGGCCAGGCGCTGTCGTGCGGCGCAGCGGCGCCGGGCGCGGCGCCCGCCACAGGGCGGGCGCCGCGGGCCCCGCCTTGCGCGTTCTGTGATAGCCGAGCGCTTTCAGGATGGCGCCGAGCTCGCCCCCGGGCGCCCCGATCATCGCCGCCAGAGCCGGATCTTCCGGCACGCCCTGCTTGCCTGCGCCAAGTGTCCACAGATGATCCGCGAACCTGTCGAGGACATCGAATCTGATGGCGCGTGGACCGGCCGGATAATAACCCGCCACGGCGTAGATGCGGCCGGGCGCAGCCGGATCCCGCGGCGTCGAGGCTGCGCCCGGCGGCGGCAGAAACAACGGACCCTGACCGCCAGCGGCGGCATGGGCGAAAAGCGCCAGGAGGCGCGCCGGGCGGGGCTTCAGCAATGCCGGAAGAAACACCGCCTGACGACCGAAGCGCACGCCAAGCGCGCGCAGCGCGCGCCGCTCAGCTGCCGACAGAGCCTCAATGTCGGCCTGTGCGCGGGCCCTTGGCAGCGCCCCGGCCGCCTCGGCCAGCCGGTATGCGAGACCGCGGGCAAGTCCGCTGACCAGGCCCTGGCTCAACGCATCTTCAAGCGCCTTGAGCACGCAAAGCTCGCGCGCGGCGAGCTGGGCGAGCCAAGCCGAAACCCGCTGCAGGGCGCGCGCGCGCGTCTGATCGGCGCCGAGTTCGCCGCCGATCAAGCGCGCGGCCGGCTTCAGCACCGCTCCGTTGGCCGCGAGGGCGGCGACAATTTCTCCCTGGAAACGGATCTTGCCGTCGTCCTGCAGGGTGAAGGCGTCGTCATCTGCTTGCGCCACCGCAGCAAGGCGGCGCGTCACTTCCGGGCGCAGGGCCTGGATTGCAGCGTTGCGAAGCGCCTTTTCCTCCAGTCCCACGGCCCGCGAGTCCGCCTCAAACACCAGACCGACAAGGCGACCCACATAGTGTCCCTCGACGGTCACCTCGCCCACGCGGTCGACCCCGGCGAGCAATGCGTCTTCCCGTTTAAGCCCCTTCAGCAGGGCCGACGTGCGCCGATCGACGAAACGCGCTGCGAGACCGGCGTGCAACAGATCGGACAGCTTGTCCTCGAGCAGGCGGGTGCGCTCGCGCCAATGCGCGGGATCGGCAAGCCAGTCGGCCCGGTTTGCGGCGTAGGTCCAGGTGCGTACATGGGCGAGGCGGGCCTGCAGAGCGTCGAGATCTCCCTCCTCACGGTCGAGTTTGGCCATCTCGCGCGCAATCATGTCCTCGTGCAGACGCCCGGCGCCGACCACGAGATGCTGCGCGAACGCTGCGGTGAGGCGCACATGCTCATCAACCGTGGATTTGCGGAAATCCGGCAGCTGACACAGGCTCCAGAGCCGGCGCAGCGCGGTTGGCGCCGCGGCCGCTGCGGCGATGGCGTCATCGTCGAGCAGGCGTTGAAACGTCTCTTCATCAAGCGCGCGTTGGCAGCGACGCAGCATCACATCGGGCGGCGCGCGGGCGAGGCTTTCAAGGAGGGCGTCCGGGCTGTCGAAGCTGAGCCGGGAATTACGCCACTCAATGGTCTCGACCGGATCGAAGCTGTGGTTTTCAATGGCCGCAGCGAGCTCCGGACCGAGGGCGGGGCAGTCGGCGGTCTCGCCGAAGCCGCCATCGCTGCGGAACCGCCCGGCGCGCCCGGCGATCTGGGCGAGCTCATCGGCGCGCAGCCGCCGGTTGCGCCGCCCGTCGAACTTTGCCCGGCTGGCGAAGGCGACATGGTCCACATCCATGTTCAGGCCCATCCCGATGGCGTCAGTGGCCACCAGGAAATCGACATCACCGTTTTGATACATCGCCACCTGGGCGTTTCGGGTGCGCGGACTGAGGGCGCCCATCACCACCGCCGCGCCGCCCCGGTGGCGCCGGATGAGTTCGGCGATCGCGTACACCTCCTGGGCTGAGAACGCGACGATGGCGCTGCGCCGCGGCAGGCGCGTCAGTTTCCGGGGCCCGGCGTAAGACAGGGCCGAAAATCGCTCGCGCCGCTCGATGCGGGCCTCTGGAACCAACGAGCGGACGACCAGGCGCATCGTGTCTGAGCCGAGCAGCATCGTCTGGGCGCTGCCGCGTGCGTGCAGCAGTCGGTCAGTGAAGACATGTCCGCGTTCGGGATCGGTGCAGAGCTGGATTTCGTCGATCGCAAGAAAATCAAATCTGCGCTCGACCGGCATGGCTTCGACAGTTGCGATCACGTAGCGTGCGTCTTCGGGCCCCAGACGCTCCTCGCCGGTCGCCAGCGCAACGGCGCGCGGGCCCTTGATGGCCGCAACCTTGTCGTAGACCTCGCGCGCCAGCAGACGCAGCGGCAGTCCAATCACGCCTGAGGGATGCGCCATCAGGCGTTCGATCGCCAGAAAGGTCTTGCCGGTGTTGGTAGGTCCCAAGACCGCAGTGATCGACCCGGACATTGCACGCGTTCCTGTCATTCGCCGCCGCAGGCTTGCATGCGCCGCGGCCATAACCAAGCAGCTCCGGCGCCGTGTCCCATCCGACGCCCGCGACTCCGGCATGCCGGAAACTGCCCCCCCGGAAACTGGAAACCCGGAAACTGGAAACCCGGAAACTGGCCGGCCTGAAACGCAGGCCCGCGCCGGACCGGCGCCGGCGCTTGGCGGGTCGCCCCGGCTCGTGGTTGACTGCGTCCATGAGCATCGCCGCCGCCCGCG
>JBILMQ010000193.1:0-6774 GCA_044375455.1 Caulobacterales bacterium
CGCGAAGCTTGGACGCACGCGATCTCGGGTGGGCGCACGCGCTCAATCAGGCCCATGCCGTCGAACTCGCTGACGCGTCGCCCGAAGCATTTCGCGAGCTCGCTGCGCGGGCCGCTCTTGCCTGCGTGCTCGATCCCGAGGCGGGATTTATTCTCGCATTCCGCGACCCGCCGGCCCGGCCACACCCCAATTATGACTGGTTGATCGCGCGATATCCGAGCCTGCTTTACGTTGATCGGATCGTGGTGGATCCAACACGGCGAAGGCAGGGTCTGGCGCGACGGCTCTATCAAGAAGCCTTCGCCGTCGCACGGCGCCTTGACCTCGACTACGTCGGCTGTGAAGTCAACGAGCATCCGCCCAATGTCGGCTCAGACGCCTTCCACACGGCAATGGGCTTCAGTGTCTGTGGAAGCCAGCGCCTGACGGATCGCCATAAAACGGTGCGCTATCTGATCAAGCGCACCGGCGCACAGAGCGGATAGGGAGGAGTTTTGCGATGATTGTGGAGTGGTTGCGCCGATTGTTTCGGATGGGCGCACCGGCTGGCGCCGGTGGCCCCGGCACGGTGCTGATCCGGCAGCGAGAGTTGACTTGGAGACCAGCCTCAGGTCCTGTGATGATGCTTGATCTTGATGCCCTCGACAGCATCGATATCCTGACGAACGCAACCGGTCCGTGGGCCGATGAAATATACTATGTGCTTCGCTCCAGGGATTGCGCGCTCGCCATTCCCGCCTCCGCAGCGGGCGTGGAGGAGCTCCTGAGAGAGCTTCAAACACTCGTAGACTTTGACACAGAAACAGTCACAGTCGCAATGGGCGCGACCGGCGACGGGCGGTTTGCGATCTGGCGGCGCCGGGAGCAGGCAGCGTGAGCGCAGTGTCCGACGATTATCTGGTTTATCCGCATCGCGCCTATGGGATGGATCAGGCTCTCTACCCATGGCGCCCCGCGCCGGCCCGCGCGCCTGGCTCATGGCCGCAGGCCAAGGCCCTCGCCGCCAGTGTCATCGTGCTCATCGAGCATCACAGCCTGACGCCGCGAGGCCGGCCGTTCAAACATCCAGGCGCAATGCAAACACCCTATCCGGACCTGCGCCACTATACGACGCGCGATTACGGCAACCGTGTCGGGGTCTATCGCATCCTCGACGCGCTCAAAGCGGCAGGGCTTCAGGCCACCTTTCCGGTCAACGCGTGCATTCTGGCGCGCTATCCCGCCCTGATCGGGGCGATCGCCGCGGACGGGCACGAGATCGCGGCCTATGGAGTGTCGACAGACGATATTCATTGGTCGGGCCTCGAGGCTGGCGAGGAGGAGCGCTTGGTGGCCGAAACACGCGCAGCGTTCGAACAGGCGGGCCTTGCGCCGCGTGCCTGGATGAGCCCTGCCCGCCAGCAAAGCTTTGAAACGCCGCATTTGATCCGCGCGGCGGGTTTCGACATCTGCCTGGACTGGGAACAGGACAGCGCGCCGGTCATGATGGCGACGCGCACCGGCGGTCTGTGGGCGCTTCCAGTCATGAACGAGCTTGACGACCGAAAGCTGCTGATCGACCAGCGACAGAGTGAAGAGGACTGGGCGCGCCAGATCCTGACCGCCCGCGACGCCCTTATCGAGGAAGCCAGCCGATCCGGGAGGCAGACCCTGGCGTTTACGCTCACCCCATATGTAATCGGTCAGCCCTTTCGCATTGCGGCGCTGCGCCAGGTCTTCGCAGGCCTGAGTGCGCATGATGCGGTGTGGGCCACCACTGCAAGCCGCATGATCGAGGCGCTGGCGTGAGCAGATCAGCGCACAGGCGAGGCCGCCCCATCCCATGGCCCGACCTCAAGACGCTGGCGGTCAGCCTGCGCCTGCCGCATGTGACCCGGTCCGCCAGGTGGGGTCAGCCGTGTCTGAAAGCGCATCGCAAGCTCTGGACCTGGTGGAGCCCGCATCAGGGCGCGCCTGTCTTCAAGGCGGACCTGGAAGAAGGCGCGCTGCGTCTTGAGACGGGCGCCGCATGCTTTTTCATAACGCCCCATTATCGGGCGCACGCGCTCATCTTGATGCGGCCGGCCGCATTCAACCCGGACTGGGTCAGACACAACCTGGTGACGACCTGGAAACGGCTGGCGCCGAAGCGGGTTCTCAAGGCCTGGCTGGCTGAACAGGGCAATGACCTGGCGGTCCTGGGTGGCCAGGGTGGGGCGTTGCAGCCGGTCAAGGAGTAGTTCATGACGCGCCGGGATTTTCTATTGTCCGCCACCGCCGCTGGAGCGCTCCTGCCGATGACCGATACCGCCGCACAATCGCCCGCGCCCGTCCCAAGCACGCCCCAGCGCTACACCGCACTGGCCCTCCAACTGCGGTGTGACAGCGTGAACACGGATGCAACGCGTGAGGCTGCCCGCACGCGCATGCGCGCAGCAATCGCGCGCGCCTCCGCCCAGATCGGCGCAGCGAAAGGCTTCCTGGCCGGCTTCAACGGATATCCGGTGGAACTGGTGGTGCTGCCGGAATACTGGATGACCAGCTTTCCGCTCGGCGAAAGCCGCGAGCAATGGCAGGATAAGGCGGCCATCGACATCGACGGACCTGAAAGCGATCTGATCGCCGCAATGGCAGAGCGCCACAAGGTGCATCTCTGCTCGAACCACTACGAGAACGATCCGAACTTTCCTGATCTCTATTTCCAGTCCAATGTCATTTATGATCCCTCAGGGGCTGTCGCGCTGCGTTACCGGCGGATGATTTCTCTGTATACGCCGTCACCCTATGATGTGTGGGACCGCTATCTTGAGGCATACGGCGAAGATGCCGTCTTTCCGGTTGCGAGAACCGCGATAGGCGTGCTGGCGACCATCGCCTCAGAAGAGATCCTTTATCCTGAAATCGCACGCATGCATGTTTTCAAAGGCGCCGAGGTGTTGCTCCATCCGACATCAGAAGTCGGCGCGCCCGGCTTGACGCCGAAACACATTTCCAAAATGGCCCGCGCGGTGGAAAATATCGCATATGTGGTGTCCGCCAACTCCGCGGGCATATTCGCAACTTCCGTCCCAGCAAACTCCACGGACGCCATGTCGATCGTGATTGACTGGTACGGACGCACGCTCGCTGAGGCCGGGGGCGGCGAAACAATCAACGCAAATGCGGTGCTCGATATCGCCGCGTTGCGCGAAACGCGACGCAAAACCGGGATGACGAACGTCCTGTCCCGTCTGCCGATGGACGCCTTTAAGAATGCCTACGCCAGAACACACCTCGCCCCGGCCAACCGGACGCCGGACGGCAAGATGATCGAACGCCCGCAGGTGATCGCACGCCAGCGTGAGGTGATCGACCGCCTGGTGCGCGACGGCATCCTGCACGAGCGCTAACCGGACATTCCATGCAGCACCAAGCCCCGCCGCGGCAGCGACACGGGCGCTCAATCCCGGCGTCATTACATTCTGTGTGCGGATAATTATCCCCAACCCTCACGCAGGACGGTCAGCGGGCGAAAGCCGTAGATGCCCGCCGGGATGGCCAGCGCTCTGAGACTGACATGCGCATTGACGAAAAGTGGTGTGCGCCAGCGCGCGGCCCCGACGCAATGCCCGCAAAGCGATCACACAGGGAACTACGCGCGATTCTGGTGCATGAGGGAGAGCTGATATGGCCTTTGCGCATTGAAGCCAAAAAAGGGCCGCCGGAATTCCGGCGGCCCTTCGTTGATGCGTTGCTGCGCCTCAGCTCACCACTGAACGCTCAAACGGCCGTATACGTAGCGCCCAGACCTGCCAAAGGGAGACAGGTTGGAGAACGGCGTGTTGGACGTCGTGTTCAGGTTCGGCGGCGTCTGGGTCGGATACTCGTCGGTAATGTTGTCCGCGCCAACCGTGAAGCGGAGCTTCTCGGTAAGATTGATGCGGCCTTCGAGATCGAACAATGCCCGCGGCTCGAGAACGAGGTCGAGAGCCGGATTTGCGTCCGGAGACAGGACCTCGCCATAGCGAGTGACGCGCGCGGTCGCCCCGAACCGCCCGAGGCTCCAGTCAACCGAACCCGTATACTTGTCCTTCGGCGTGCCGCGCTCAAAGATCAGCACGTTCACGCGGGCAAACAGGCCATTGGCCGGGATGCCCAGGGCCAGAAGCTGGGACGTGATAGGCACGCGCTTGACAGTCGTCTCGTTGAAGTTGGCGCCAAGCGTGACGGCGAAGTCACCAATCGTTTCCGTCGGAACACGGAAGTTCGCAATGACGTCTACGCCCTTCGTCTCCGTATCAACGCCATTGATGAAGAAGCGACCGCCGCCGATGCCGATGAAGCCGCGCGACGTCAGGAAGTTCCGCACCGCTACTTGCGTCAGATTTTCCGACAGAACGACGCGGTTTTCCATGTCGATCTGGTAGCCGTCGATCGTCAGGGCGAGGCCGCCCAGGCGCACCACCGCCCCGGCCGCGAAGTTTGTGGACTTTTCCGAGTTCAGCGGCTTGGCCCCCAACGCAGCAGCCTCTGGAGAGGTCGCCGGGAAGGTGGTGATGTCGAAAGGAACACCGCTGATGAAGTTGGTGGACGTGGCCGTGAAGTATTGCTGCTGCAGCGAGGGCGCCCTGAAGCCGTTCTGCACCGAACCGCGCAGCGCAAAGTTATCGGTGAAGTCATAACGGGCAGAGAGCTTGCCCGTCACGGTCTCCCCGAAATCCGAATAGGTCTCGCCGCGAACCGCCCCCGAAACGAGCAGCCTGTCGGTCATGTTGACTTCAAGATCGAGGTAAACGCCGCCAGCGATCCGGTCCTCATCCACAACGTTGGAGGGACGGAAGCCAGGGAACACCTGCGAACCGGAGGCCGTCGGGGATCCGTTGGACAGCAGGACGCCGCCATTGCGGTAAGAGTCCGGCTCGCCAGCGCGAATGGAGTAGCTTTCCCGCCGCGCCTCAACGCCAAGCGCAATGTTCAAGGGAGAGGCAAGGCCTATGTCCTGCGTGCGCACGCCAGACACGTTGACCACGAACTGGTCATAGTCAAAGCCACCCGCGTCGAAGACAGTCTTGCTGGCTGGCCCCAGTGACCGGTTCAAGGTGTTGCGGATGGTGAAATCCATCGAGTTGGACCCGTAGACGACAGACGTATCCATGTCCCAGTCGCCGAGCGTCCAGCGCACACCGCCAGCAGCGGACAGATCCTCCACCAGCGGATTGATCTGCGGCAGGAAGCCATTCGGATAAATCTGAATGGTGTTGCGATCATCCAGAGCGCGGCGGAAGAAGCCGGCAGAGAGCGCGTCACGGTTCTGATAGCTGGCCCAGCCGTAGAGTTCGGCCCCGCTGTCGAGCGAGTAGCCCGCATTGGCGAACAGGGTGTACTGCGTCACCTCGGGCTCGCCGTACCAGGCGTTGTACCGATCCACGGTAGCTTCACGCGTATCAAATGCGCCCGCCACCAGAGCATATTGCTGGCGCCAATCCGGCGCGGTTCGCACGGTTTTTTCCTGGTCAAGATATTCCGCCGCCAGAGTCAGAAAGCCCTTATCGCCGATCGGCAGGCCCATCCAGCCGGACAGCACAGCCGTCTCGCCGTCAGTACGATCATAATTGGCGAGCTTGGCCACCGACCAGTTCGGGTTTACGGCGGCAGCCCCGGTCGACGTCCGCGGAACGTCCACGAGCGTTTCAACCGAGGTCACCCGGGCGCCGTAAGTCAGAGTGGCCCCGCCGCCACTGGCGTCTTCCTTCAGCCGAACGTTGATGACCCCGGCGATCGCGTCGGAGCCGTACTGTGCTGAGGCCCCGTCGCGCAGGACTTCAACCGATTGGATCATCGCCGACGGGATGGTGTTCATGTCGACGGCGGCAGACCCGCGCCCGACCGTGCCGTTGATGTTGACGAGCGAAGCAGTGTGGCGGCGCTTCGAGTTGACCAGCACAAGGGTCTGGTCGGGCGCGAGACCGCGCAGAGTGGCCGGACGGATCGTGTCGGTCCCGTCAGCGAGGCCCGGGCGCGGGAAGTTAAAAGACGGAAGCGCAGTGGAAAGCACCTGATTGATTTCGGTGTTTCCGGCCTGGGTGAGCTGTTCCGCACCGATCACGTCCACGGCGACAGCCGTGTCCAGCACCGTCCGGTCAGCGACGCGGGTCCCCGTGACAATCACCACCGAGTCGTCGCTGGCGGCCGGCTTAGCGTCCTGCGCAACGGCAGGCGTGGCCACAGACAGCGCCCCCAGGGTCATCCCAAAGGCGACAGCCGCGCGCGACGTCTGGTGCAAAAAATTCAATTTCATGGCCTCAACCCCCTGGCTGCCGTGACCTAACCGGGCACGACACTCTCACGAACGCGCCCATTAAGTAATCCAACTGACCGCTTGCCAATGCATCACACGACGTTCCAGAGAGCGCTGTTGCAAACTTGTCACGCGTTGGAGCGGGCCCTGGCGACAGGCCGGCCTGATCTGCGCGCCGCTACTCGGCTGCGGTCAGTCTTTCGCTGCTGCCATAGCGAACCCCCGCGCTCAGCATATCCTCAAGCCCGATGATCGCATTGATGCCGGCAAGGTCGACCATCCGGTCACGATAGCGCGCGCTTGAGCCATCCTCAGCCAAAACCGCGAGGAACTCGCGCGCCATGAAGGCGAATGCCCGCACCAGCGCGCCGGGTGCGATCACGAGCCGGAAGCCGAGATCCGTAAGTTGCGCCTGGCTGAGCATGGGCGTCCTGCCGCCCTCCACCATGTTTGCCACCAGCGGCGCGCGCCGGGCGAACGCGCCGGTGACCGCCCTTATCTGCTCCATGGATTGCGGA
>JBILMQ010000194.1:0-6745 GCA_044375455.1 Caulobacterales bacterium
ACACGCCTGGATCATAGCGGTTGGGGTCCTCCACGGCGGCGTAGGCGCCCTCAATCGCGACTTTAAGGGGCCCGGCGCCCGACGCCGGCAGCACACCGAAATCGACGAGCGTGCGCTGCAGGGAATCGACAGCCATCACGGCCTGTTCCGCGCCGGCATAGCCGGTGAAGCGCGGGGCCAGCGCGTCGCTCATGATCAGCCGCAGGGCAGCCTCCACGGACGCCGCGTTATAGTCTGCGCGCTCCAGAGCCGACGTTGCCCGGCGCACCGTCGCGAGAAGGTTCCGGGCCGCCGCACGCGCCTCCTCCCTTCCGGTCAGGAGCGCCCGGTGCAGCGCGAAGGTGTGTTCGGAGAGTGCTGGCGCATGGGCTGGCGCGAAGGCGCGCACCGCACCCGCCAGAACGATGAGATGCGCGTCATTGAACGCGACCACGCCTGGACCATTCGGGCGTCCGGGATTTGGCGTCCAAACCGGGCGCAGAGCTTCGTCGGGATGATCCGTTATCGGCCGGTGGCAGGAGTGGCAATCGTAGAACACGATCTCCGGAAACATCCCGCCGACCAGACCGCGCTCGAGGAAGAGCTCAAGCGTTTCGGAGGCGGCGACCGCCTGGCCGACTGCCCATACTTTGGCGCGCGCTTGCCGCGGCTTGTCCGAGAAATAGCGGGAGTCCTCAACATGATGCGCCTGTAGGGTGCTGAACAGTTCCAGCTCAAAGGACATTCGAGGATGGCCTGCGCCCATGATCTGATGGGTGACGAACTGGTCGTCGGCTGTCGCCCCAAGATGGCAGCCAAGGCACAGCCGGGCCCGGGCCTGCAGATCGGCAGTCGGATACAGGCCGGCGGAGACATTGCGCGTGTAATCTGCGTCGCTGGCGTAGTGGCTCGCGATCCAGCGAGCACCCGATCCGCCATGGCAGGCTTCGCAGCCGACACCATCCGAGAGCTGCAACTCCGGTCCGCGGCGCGCCGCCAGATCGCTGTGACAGGACAGGCAGACCGCCGCGGCGGCCGGGTCACGGATGCCAAGATTGGAGGCGATCGTGCGGCCGAGCGGGCTGCGCAACGAGTCGAAGGCGCGGGCGTGGGCGCCGCGCGGCGAGAATGGATCCTGCCAGGCGGAGAGTTCACTGCCCCGAACCGCGGTCCCCTCAATCACTCCTGACGCGGACTGGCGGCCGTGGCAGGGCCCGGCGCAGGACGTCACGCCGAGATGGACGCCGCCGTCGAAGCGGGGCATCAGCGCCTCGAGAGAGCTCCGGGCGCCGGGCGGGGCGCCGCTGCCCTGATGCAGTCCGGCCGGCGCCCCCTCAGACCCTGCAGCCCCGGAACCTGCCGCCTGAGAGGCCGCCGCCTGCCATGCCGGAGACACGCCCGTCCGGGGCGTGGCTGCGGGCGGCGCGCCCGCGCCGCCCGGGGAGACGGCGCTCGCAGGCGCGCAGGCCGAAACGAGCGCCGCGGCCGACAGCCCGACGATCACGGACAGTATCCAACCGCCGGCCCGACCCCGAACCCCGTTCAGGGTCCACATAGATCCGGCGCCGCCGTGGTCGGCCATGGCTGCGACCCCCCGCTTCCAGCATCCGTTACCCGGGTACCAGCACCCTGGTTAACAATTGCCACAGCCCATATCACCGGGCAAACCAATGCACCTGACAGGCGCGATACGGCGGGACCAGCGCGGCTGCGGCCAAATCACGCAAACAGGCATGCACCTGCGCCCGGATGGGGCGCCCGGATGGGGCGCCCGGGCGGGGCGCCGGGGTGCGGCGCCTGGGGCGGAATTCTCCGGCGGAGCGCCCCGGTTGCGTTCCTGGGCGCCCGCTCTGCAGACCTCGCGCGGAAGACGACGTTGCAGACGGGGCCGGCTTCGTGCCAACACTATGCTCTGAGGCGGGGAGCCTGGCGCATGGCCGACAGCTTGGATGTGGTGATTGTCGGCTCAGGGCCGGCCGGCCTCAGCGCCGCAGCGCGGGCCGCCGCGCGCAAGATGTCGCATCTTCTCTTGGAGAAGCAGGACCATATCAGCGACACCATCTTCCGCTACCAGCGCGGAAAGCATGTCATGGCGACGCCGGCCCAGCTTGCCCTGCGCAGCGATCTGTCCTTTGAGGCGGGCAAACGCGAGACAGTGCTGCAGATCTGGGAGGACCAAGCCGCCAGCTGCGGGGTCAACATACGTCTCAGCGCGGAGGTTACAGCGCTCGAGGGCGCGCGCGGGGACTTTACGCTGACGCTGCGGGACGGCGAGCGGATCAGCGCCCGGACGGTGGTGCTGGCGATCGGCACCAGCGGCAATCCCAACCGGCTGCAGATCCCCGGTGGCGATGATCCGCTGGTGCACTACCAACTTGATGATCCGCGCGACTGCTTCGACCAGGACGTGGTTGTCATCGGCGGCGGCGACGCCGGGATCGAGAATGCGCTGGGGCTCGCCGAGGCGGATCTCGCCAACCGGGTGACATTGCTCCATCGGGGGGCGGATTTTTCGCGCGCCAAGGCAGCCAACGTGGCGCTGCTCGAGGAGGCGCAGGCGCAGGGACGCATGGTGGTTCTGACGCGGGCCGCGCCGCGCCTGCTTGAAAACGGCCAGCTCAGCGTGGACACCCAGGAGGGTCAGACGCGCCTGCGCGTCGACCGAATTATCGCGCGCCTGGGTGCAAGCCCGCCGCGGGCCTTCGTGGAGGCCTGCGGCGCCGCATTCACCGGTCCCGATCGCGAGGCCTATCCGGCGCTCTCGCCCTCCTTCGAGACCACGACGCCCGGTCTGTTCGTGATCGGCGCGCTCGCCGGTTACCCCCTGATCAAGCATTGTCTGAACCAAGGGTATGACGTCATCGAACGGATTGCCGGCGTGGCTGACCTTAAGCCTGCCGATGAGCCCCTTCTGCAGGAAAAATTCGCCGGTCTGCCGCTGTCGCGCCCGGTGGACGTATGGCTGGAGGATCTGCGCAACGGTGTGGAGATCCTACGCGACCTGTCGCCGCTGCAGATGCGCGAATTCATGCTCGATGCGACAATGCGCGCCTTCAGCCCCGGCGAAGCCATCGTCGTGCGCAACGATGTCGGCTCGTCGCTGTTCGCGATCGCCCATGGCTCGGTGGCCATCGAGATTGATCCGGCCCGCCCCGACGTCCGCGTCGGCCTCGAGGCGGGGCAGATCTTTGGCGAAGTGGGGCTGATATCCGGCCGACGCCGGGGGGCCACGGTGCGCGCAAGTGCGGCGCCTACGATCGTCATCGAGGCGCCGCGAAATGCAGTTCTCAAACTGCTCGCCACGGTGCCTGGTGCAAAACGTCGCATCGAGCGCCTCACGTCCGAGCGCATGCTCAAACAGGTCTTCGGACAGGACATCCGCGAGGACCGGCTGCAGCAGGCCCTCGAGGCGGCGCGCCTGCAGACGTTCCAGGCCGGCGAAGCCCTGATTACGGAAGGCGATGTCGGCTATGATATTTTTCTGATCCGCTCAGGGAGCGTGTCGGTCGAGCGGCTGCTCGGGGATAAGCCGGTGTTTCTGTCCTATGTGCCGGCTGGCGCATATGTCGGCGAAATGTCCCTGTTCGACGACGGCCGGCGCAACGCCACCGTACGCGCGGCCGTCAAGACTGAGGCGCTCGTTTTGCCGGGCGACGTGTTCAAGGCGATGCTGGAGGAGGACGAAGCCATGGCCCGGCGGGTCGGCCAGCAGATCGCCGCCCGTCGCCGGATCAACCAGTTCGTGGAGGGGCAGAAAGCCGGCTTCGGGGCGGCCGTTGACATGTACAGCGCCGTCGCCTCCTTCCTGATCGAGGAGGGTCTGGGCGACGCCACTGATGCGCTCCTGATCGATGAGACGCTGTGCATCGGGTGCGACAATTGCGAGACGGCGTGCGCCGAGACCCACCAGGGCGTGTCCCGGCTTGACCGCGAGGCCGGCAGCACCTTCGCCCATTTGCACGTGCCGACATCCTGCCGACACTGCGAGCACCCGCATTGTATGGCCGATTGTCCGCCCAACGCCATCCACCGCGCCCCGGACGGCGAGGTCTTCATCACCGACGCCTGCATCGGCTGCGGCAACTGCCAGCGCAACTGCCCCTATGGCGTCATTCAAATGGAGCGCACCCCGCCGCCCAAACCCAATTTGCTGCAATGGCTTCTGCTGGGGCTTGGGCCCGGACCGGGCCAGCCGGATCCGGACTGGGTCGACAGACAGTTGAAACGGACCGGGGCGGCGCCGCCAAAGGTGGCGGTGAAGTGCGATATGTGCAAAGGCGTCGACGGAGGGCCCGCCTGCGTGCGCGCCTGTCCGACCGGTGCGGCGATCCGCGTCGCTCCCGACATCTATCTGCAGACGGCGCGTCAGGCGCGGACGGGGTAACCAAAATGATCCCCGCTTCCTCAGGCCGCCGCCGCGTCGCTGCAACCCATGAAAGCTTTCTCAGACATGCCGGCTACCGCTATGCGATCCTCGCCGGTGTGGTCAGTGCGGCGGCCATCATCGTCTATGTTGCTGTTGATATCGTCCCGCGCCACAACGGCGGCAGCTGGCTCGGCTACTCGCTGGGCGTGATCGGGACCGCACTTATCCTCTGGCTGACCCTCCTTGGACTGCGCAAACGGCTGATCACGCCCGGCGTCTGGAGCCTCAAAGGATGGACCTCGGCCCATGTCTATCTGGGACTGGCCCTGGTGGTGATTGCAACACTGCACAGCGGGTTCCAGTTCGGGCTCAACATTCATACGCTGGCCTATGCCCTGATGATGATCGTCATCCTGTCGGGCGTGGCGGGCGTCATCGCCTATTCGGTCATCCCACAGCGCATGAGCGACAACCGCGGCGAGGTCAGCACGCGCGAAATGGTCGAGGCCATCGCCGGCCTGGATCGCGAGTTGCGCGAGGCCGCCCAGCCGCTCGAGGACGCTGCGGCAGAACTGGTGCGCGTCGCCATTGACGAGACGGTGCTGCTGCGCGGGCCGCTCGCGCGGCTCAACCCCCAGCCGCGCGACTGCGCGACGGCGCGCGCGCTGGCCGGCCTGCGGGCGCGCCTCGAGGAGAGCGGCGACCCGCAGGACCAGCTCGGCCCAGCGCTGTCGCTGCTCGAACGCAAACGTGCGCTTCTGCTGCGGCTGCGCCGGTACGCCCGCTACAAGGCGCTGCTCGAGCTCTGGCTCTACGTGCATGTGCCTTTCACCTTCGCGCTGATTGCAGCGCTCGCGGCCCACATCGTGGCCGTGTTCTATCTCTGGTGAGGCGAGAAGATGACGGCGACCATCCGCTATCTCACCCGACGGGCTGATGGTCGCGAGAGCGTACGCGTCGCCACCGCCGCCGGGCCGTCCTTGACGATCGGACGGGCGAGCGGCAGCGATGTGCGCCTGCCCGATCTCCTGGTCGCGCTGGTCCACGCCCGGCTCGTGCGCACCGGACCGACAGCGGTTGATATTCAGGCGGTTGGTCCGGGGACCCGCCTGATGGTCAACCGGCGCCTTGTCCCGCAGGCGTCGCTGGATCTCGGGCAGGGGGCCGCAGCGCTGCAGATCGGCCCTTTCGATCTGACGCTCACGCTTGCTGGCGACGGCGGCCTACAGATCGACGTGCTGCGGGCGCGCGGCGAAACCCAAGCGATAGCGGCCGGCGCCGTCAAGCGGATCTTCAGCCTGCGCGGGACATGGCTCTCGAAGCGGGCGGCGGCCTGGACCCTCTCCATCTGCGTCCTGGCAGCCGGCATCGCCTTTCCAGTCGCCCTGCTGGCGCCGGAAAAACCCCGTCAGGAGAGCGCACCGCGCGCGCTCGCCGAGCATCTGTGGCTGGCCGGCGAGACCTCAAACGCCCATGCCGGGCTGGTCGAGGGCTGCGCCGCATGCCATGCCGCGGCCTTTGTCAGCGTGGAGGACAAGACCTGCCTCAGCTGCCACGAGACAACGCTGCACCATGCGGACCCGGCCCGCATGCGCCAGGCTGATCCGGGCAAGGGGCCATTTCGTGCGTTTCTGGCTGCAGCCAATGCGACCTTCGGCAAACCTGAAGCCCGCTGCACCTCCTGCCACACAGAGCACAACGGTCCCGGCGGCGCAGTTCCTGTGCAGGACGCCCAGTGTACAGATTGCCACGCGACGATGCGCGACCGGCTCGCCGATACGGCGCTCGGCAACGCAGCGGATTTCGCGGCCGTGCATCCGCAGTTTCGTCCTGCCCTTGCCGATGTCAGCACAGGCGACGCCCTGGTGCGCCATTGGAGCGTTGACGACCTCGAGAGCGCCCGTCGCCAGGCCGAGGCGGGCCGGTCGGCCGCCCCCCAGGCCTGCGACGGATTTGAGATCGGGCAGGCGAATTTCCGCGGCGATCAACCGGGCCTGGCGACGGCCGGGGCGCCGGGGGACCGCTCAGGCCTGGTGTTTCCGCACGCCGTGCACCTGGATCCCAAGGGCTGCGTCGCCGCGATCGCCCGCCAGCTCGGGCCCGCGGCGGGTTATGGCGACAAAGGACTCGGCTGCGCCGATTGTCATGAGCCGGACGAGGCGCGCGCGCTGTTCCGCCCGATCGTCATGGAGCGCCACTGCGCGGCCTGCCATTCGCTGACCTTCGACACCGTCGCCGGCGTGCCGCGCACCCTCAGGCACGGCTCGCCGCAGGACGTGGTCGCCACCCTGCGCGACTTCTATCAGGCGCGCGTGGTAAACCGGGTGCTGCAGATTTCCGGACCCGCCGCCGACCGGGTCCGCCCAGGCCCGGCCGGCGCAGCAGCTCCGCCGCCGGGGC
>JBILMQ010000195.1:0-6738 GCA_044375455.1 Caulobacterales bacterium
GAGCCCCGCGGGAAGGTTGGCATGCCATCCTCGCCGCGCAGGGACAGAACCTGCATGGTGGAGATGTTGACCACTGCCGGCATCAGACGTTCGGCGATGTCGGCGAACCCCTCCGGCGGCGGGCGTTGACCGCCAGACCCGCCAAGGGGAGCAGGCGCGGCGGGCAGGCCCGCCGGATCGGATGACGCGATATCCGCTGAGACCGGCCCCGGAGCCGACGGGGCGCCTGCTTCCGGCGCCGGCGCCTCTGGCGGCAGCGCCGACGGCGCCGGCGCGGCCCGCTCGCCCGGGGCAAGGTCCGCCATTTGGCCGATCGGCGCCTGCTCTGCCGGGAGAAGCGTCCAGGTGGCCTGACGCAGCAGCAGGACGGCGGTTGAACCGAGGATCAGAGCAACGAGCGCGGTGACGCCGACCCGCGTCCACACGCTCCAGGCTCGCGAATGCCCGCCCGACCCGCTCCCCCATGACAGCAACCGGGACGACCGGCGTGAACCGGGCGCCTCAGGCAACTGGGGGGACGAGTCTGTTGGCGACGGCGGGTCTGATGTCGACGGATCGGTCATCGGCTCCTGCTATCGTTCGAATCTGGCCGATGCGAGGCCGACATTCGCCACGCAACCGATCGCTCGGTCAGGCGGCCCGGGCCCCCGCTGCGGTCAGAGCGGCGTACCGGCGCAGATGGTGGTCCACATTGCCGAACTGAGCGTCGATCATCGTCAGGCGCTTGAAGTAATGCCCGACCTTTAGTTCATCGGTCATGCCCATGCCGCCATGGATCTGGACCGCGGACTGGCCGACAAATCGCCCGGCTTTGCCAATCTGCACTTTCGCTGCCGAGCAAGCCTTCATGCGCTCCGCCTCGCTTTCATCAAGCTTGAGGGCGGCCATGTAGGCGACCGAGACGGATTGTTCATAGGCCATGAACATGTCGACCATGCGGTGCTGCAGAACTTGGAAAGAGCCGATCGGGACGCCGAACTGCTTGCGCTGCTTGGCGTAATCGACCGTGGTGTCATGCAGCACCTTCATCGCGCCGATCGCTTCCGCACTGAGGGCAGCGATCGCTTCATCAGCGGCGCGCTCCAGGAGCCCCAGTCCGGAGTCAAGCGAGCCAAGCAAAGCATCGCCGCCAAGCGCGACATTTTCGAAATAGACCTCAGAGGCGCGCAGTCCGTCGACGGTGGGATAATCGCGGGTGGTAACCCCTTTGGCCGCCTTCGGCACGATGAACAGGCTTACGCCTGCGCTGTCGCGCTGCGCGCCTGCGGTGCGTGCACTGACGATAAGATGATCGGCCCACGGCGCACCAAGAACCACCGCCTTATGCCCGTTTAGCACGAAACCTGCACCATCCTTGCGCGCTGTCGTCGCGAGGTCAGCAAGATTGTAGCGACCCTTGGGCTCGCCATAGGCGGCGGCGAAAACAGACTGTCCAGCAATGATGGCGGCGAGATGCTCGTCCTTCTGGGCCTGGCTTCCTGCGCGCGCCAGAAGTCCGCCGGCAATGACCACCGTCGCAACGTAAGGCTCCACGACCAACGCCTTGCCGAACTCTTCCATGACCACCAGCACGTCGACAGGGCCGCCGCCCAATCCGCCGTCCGCCTCACCGAACGGCGCGGCAAGAAGGCCCATTTCCGCGAACGCTTCCCAATGCCCGCGGTTCCAGCCAGCGTCCGATTTGACGATCGCACGACGCTTGTCGAAGTCATAATTCTGCTCGACGAATTTCGCGATCGAATTGCGCAACAGCGTCTGTTCTTCGCTGAAATTGAAGTCCATCGGGGTGTCTCCTCAGTAAGTCCAATGGGCGTCACCCCTGCGGGCGGTCCCTTGCGATTGGGTCGGCCGCCCCGTCGAAGCGGCCGGCGCCCGGGGTAGAGCTCCGGGCGTCACACGTGACGACATGGCGTCGGCGCTGCGCTGCGCCGCCTCACAGACCGAGCACCATCTTGGCGATGATGTTGCGCTGAATCTCGTTCGAGCCGCCGTAGATCGAGGTCTTGCGCATGTTGAAATAGTTCGGCGCCGACTGATGGGCGTAATCAGGCCCGATCGGGAAAGCGTTTTCCCCATCGGTCGGAAATCCCCGGAAATATGGTGCGCCGTAGGCGCCGACCGCCTCCAGGGCAAGTTCAGTCAGTCGCTGCTGGATCTCAGTGCCTTTGATCTTCAGCAGCGAGCTCTCCACGCCCGGTCCGCGGCCCTGAGCTTCATTGGCGAGAACGCGCAGCTCCGTGTACTCAAGCGCAAGCAGGTCAATCTCCAGGTCAGCGAGCTTGCGCGCGAATTCCGGGTCCTGTGACAGCGGCGCGCCGTCCTGCAGTTCGGTGTGGGCCATGCTGCGCAACCGCTCTACCCCGCGTTTGGAGCGGGCGACGCCGGCGATGCCGGACCGTTCGTGGGCGAGCAGGAACTTGGCGTAGGTCCAGCCCTTGTTCTCCTGGCCCACCAGGTTTTCGACCGGCGCCTCGACGTTGTCGAAGTAGACTTCGTTGACCTCATGGCCGCCGTCCATCGTGATGATTGGTCGAACCGTGATGCCTGGCGACTTCATGTCGATCAGCAGAAAGGAGATGCCCTCCTGCGCCTTGGCCGTCGGGTCAGTTCGCACGAGACAGAAGATCCAGTCGGCGTATTGAGCCAGAGTCGTCCAGGTTTTCATCCCGTTGACCACATAGACGTCGCCGCGCCGCTCCGCCTTGGTCTTGAGGCTGGCGAGATCCGATCCTGCCCCTGGCTCCGAATACCCTTGGCACCACCAGTCGTCGCCGGAGAGAATTCCCGGCAGAAAGCGCTTCTTCTGCTCTTCTGAGGCGAAGGTGTAGATAACGGGGCCAACCATCGAGAGACCGAACGGAAGGAGCGGCACGGTTTCCATCCGGGCGTTTTCCTCAGACCAGATGTAGCGCTGCGTGGAACTCCAACCCGTACCGCCATAGGCGACCGGCCAGGCAGGCGCGACCCAGCCCTTTTGATGCAGCACTTTGTGCCACGCCAGGAAATCTTCGCGCTCCATGTCGTCGCGACCCTTGAGATCGCGAAGCCGGTGCGGGTAATGCTCGGTAATGAAGGCGCGCACCTCTGCGCGAAACGCCTGTTCTTCGGCCGTGAATTCAAGATCCATGGAATGCGAGCTCCGCCTTGCCGGTTTGACCGGATCCTGGGTTATGCGACTGATTGGAATGGACACAAGATCATAGAGAGCGGCGCGCACGGTTCAAGGATGACGAGGCGTCATGCCCACCGCGCGCCACACCGCCCGGTTCGCGAGGCTGCGCTGGCGGCGCTCTGCAGGGAAGTGTTGCGGGGGCGCCACCTGGATGGATTGACCCCGTCACCTTAGACCCGCATGGTCGCCCTGGCCGGGCAACAGCGCCGATTGGTGCTGCAGCGACCCGGTCCGCACCCAGAGAGCTGCCATGTCCTCCCCCGCTGTGCCTGCCAAGTCCCCATCCGCTTCCGATCGTGATTCGGCTGGCGGATCCGCTCTGGGCGTCATCGCGACACCGTGCATCCGGGTGTGCGCCGTTGATGGCGAGTCGGGTTTGTGTCTTGGCTGCCACCGCACGCTGCGTGAGATCGCCGGCTGGGCGCGCCTCAGCGATGGCGAGCGCCAGTCGATCATGGCGGGCCTTGCCGCCCGGCGTGGCCGCATTGACCCGCGGAAGCTTGGATTGGCGGGATGAGCTGGCGCATCGTCGTGCTTCTCACCATCGCTCTGGCCGCGGGGGGAGTGTATGTCCTTGGCCCACAGATAAGCCCTGTTCTGCGCGAGGAAAGCGCCCGCATCAACGCCGTCTGGTCAATATTGGTCGCCGGCCTCGCGTTGGGCTGGGTGCGTGGTCTTAGGGGCGTGCGGCTTCCAACGGCGCTGCGCTACGGTCTGATCTGGGCGACGATCATCGCCGCACTGACCCTCGCCTACCGGTTTCGAAACAGCATAGGTCCCTAGCCGCGCCGACCGCAATGACCGCGCCGAGGTCCGCGGGCCAGTCCTCTCCATTTTTGATAGATTTTTCCGCCTTCTGTGACGCGCGTCGAATAAGGCTCGCGTCATGAGCGCCCGTCTCGACATCGTCAGCGCCTTAATCCTGTTTGCGGCGGCCATCGCTATGATTGCTGCGCGCGAACCGCTGGCCACGAGTTTCGCCCTACCGGGTGGCGCAACAGGATGGTGGTTTCCCGTCGCACTGGTCGGATTGGTCAGCGCGGCCTCGTTAACGTCTGACCCAACCGATCAGCGATCGGCAGTCCGCCAGGCCCTCTCATGGCTCGGCGTCGGGGTTGTTGCTGCCGGCATGCTTGGATGGTCGCTCGACGGGGGTCGTCTGCTTGGCCGCGCCCCACTGCCGGCGCCGGCCGCAGAGAGTGCAAAGAGCGGATCGCGCGAAGACCTCGCCGTGCTTGCGCCGGCGGGCGGCGGTCAGGCTGCCGCGCTGGCGAAAGCGCAGGATGGTCACTTCTGGGCGGAGTCAAACGTCAATGGCGTGCGGATCCGATTCATGGTCGACACCGGCGCCAGCATCGTCGCGCTGACGCCCGATGACGCCCTGCGCGCCGGCGTGGCTCTCGACAAGCTTGCCTATACCGTTGATGTGCGCACCGCGAACGGCGTGATCCAAGCGGCCTATGTTACGCTCGAAAGCGTCCAGATCGCCCAGATCCGGCTTGAGGACGTGCAGGCGGTCGTTGTGCCGCAAGGGCTTGAAACGTCTCTGCTCGGCATGAGCTTCCTCGGTCGCCTGCAGCGGTTCGAGGCGAGCCAGAACACCCTCATCCTCCGGCTCTAGCCAAGCACCGCATCGCTCAGCATCAAGCCGGATATGAGAAGGAAAACGACGCCAAACGACCGTTTCAGCACGGCCCTGGGCAGGGCGTGCGCGAGGCGTGCGCCCAAGGGCGCGCTCAGCGTGGTAAGCGCGCCGATCAGAATGAATCCAGGCAGGTTGACGTACCCGAGGGACAGGGGCGGGCGACCTGCTTCGGCCCAGCCCGCGAAGATCAACCACAGGGCCGCCGGAACGCCGATTGCGGCCCCGAAGCCGGATGCGGTGGCGACCGCTTGATGAATGGGCCGGCCGTACAGCGTCATCAATGTGGCCCCGAAGGCGCCGCCGCCGACGCCCATGACGGCGGAGGCGGCGCCGATCGCACTGCCGATGACAGCGCGCGGTGCGCCGGTCGGCAAGTCTGAGGCGAGGCGCCAGGCTGCGGTTGACAGCATGAAATGAGCAGCCACCACGATGCCGAGGCCGCCAAACACAAGCTGCAGGCCTGTGGCCGAAAGAGCCCCGGCGATGACTGCGCCGCCAGCAGCCCCGGCGCCGACCCAGGGCGTCCAGGCGCGCAGCATAGCAAAATCTACCGCGCCCTCACGGGCATGGGCGTTCAGACTGGAGACGGATGTGGCGATGATCGTTGAGAGCGATGTCGCAACGGCGACATGCAGGGCCGTGGCGGTGTAGCCAAGCAGAGACAACAGCCCGTAAAGGGCAGGCACGATGATGACCCCGCCGCCGATGCCGAACAAACCCGCTAGGATCCCGGCGACAAAACCGGCCGCCGCCAGCAGAACTGCATAAAGTAAAACGTCTGACGCCATCTCGAGCCTTGTGATCTGATCGCCGCGCGCGCACAAGCGCCACGATAGAAGCAGGGCGATCAGGCGGCGCCAGCGCCCATGGCATGTTCCCGGCGCACAGCGTCGAGCGCCTCAATCAGCACCTCAAGTCCCGCCCCGCGGCGGGGCGCGCCTTGTGAAAGGATACGCCGGAACGCCCGCCCGCCCGGCCTGCCGTGGAACAGGCCGAGGATGTGACGGGTCATGGCATGCAGCCCTATCCCCTGCTGCAGCTGCGCGGCCACGTATGGCAGGTAGGCCTCCAGCGCTTCGATCTTGTTTGAATACGGATTTTCTACGCCGTAGAACAGACTGTCGACCTCCATCAGTGTGGCCGGGGTTTGATAGGCCGCCCGCCCAAGCATGACGCCGTCAAGACCGGACATCTCGTTTCGGGCGTGCTCGGCGCTCATAAGACCGCCATTGAGAATAATGGTGAGGTCTGGTCGACGTTGTTTCAAGCTGCGGACGATCGCGTAATCGAGGGGCGGGGCAACGCGATTTTCCCGGGGCGAAAGTCCTTTCAGGATCGCCTTGCGCGCATGAACAATGAATGTGCGGACACCGGCTTGTGCAACGGCGTCGATGAAAGGAGACAATGTTTCCTGCGGATTCTGGTCGTCAACGCCGAGCCGATGCTTGACTGTGACTGGAAGCCCGCTGCGCACCTGCATCTGCAAAGCGCAGTCGGCCACGAGCTGCGGTTCACGCATGAGACAGGCTCCGAAGCGCCCTGCCTGGACCCGGTCTGATGGACACCCGACATTGAGATTGACTTCGTCATAGCCGAACTCAGCGCCGATACGGGCTGCCTCCCCGAGGCGGTCGGGATCGCATCCGCCCAATTGCAGCGCCGCCGGCTTTTCCTGCGGCGAAAAACCGAGCAAGCGATCGCGAACGCCGTGGATGACGGCGTCGGCAGTCAGCATCTCTGTATAGAGAAGCGCTCGGCGCGTAAGGGTGCGATGGAACATGCGGCAATGACGATCCGTCCAATCCATCATGGGGGCAACAGCAAACATAATCTTCCAATATATCAGATAGTTGTAATCTGCGGAACTGTTTTCCCTAACAGCGGGAACCAAGAATGCCTGGCGGCTTGAAGGGCGCAGATA
>JBILMQ010000196.1:0-6701 GCA_044375455.1 Caulobacterales bacterium
TCGATCTGCCGTCGCTGACAAATTACTTCGCGGTGTCGAATGCCGGCGAAATCTGGTTGCAAGGCACATCCAGCTTCTCGCCATCAGGCATCGCCATGGAGAGCGTTTTCCTCGGCGGCCTGATGGAAAAGGTCAAAGCAACGCCTGAGTTCACCGGATTCTATGAGTATAAGACGGCCGCCAACACCTTCACCCAGACAGATTTCACCGCCGCCCATCGCGAGAGCGAACAGGCCCTGCTCGATTCAATCTACGAATCCGTCGTTGCGGGCGTCGCCGCGGATAGGAAAATGACGCCCGCGGCGCTGAAAGCGCTGCTGAATGCCGGCCCTTACACCCCGCAAGAGGCGGTATCGGCCAAGCTGATTGACAAGATCGGCTACCCGGAAGACGCCGAACGCACGGCGCTGGAACGGGCGGGCAAGGACGCGGAACTCGTCGATCTCGCGGACTATGCCCCTCCGCCTGCAACGGGTGGCGACGTCATTGCGCTCGTCACGGCGCAAGGCGCGATTGTCAGCGGCCCGCCGTCGAGTGACCCGTTTGGCGGCGAGAGCGACATCAATGGGGATGAACTTGCCGCTGCTCTGCAAGACGCCGCCGAAAACGAAGACGTCAAGGCGATCGTTATGCGTATAGACAGCGGCGGGGGCAGCGCCCTTGCCAGCGACCAGATCCTGAACGCAGTGAAGGCGGCGCAGGCGGCCGGAAAGCCGGTGGTCGTCTCGATGTCCCAGCTGGCAGCGTCAGGCGGATACTATATTTCGGCCTCCGCCGACGCGATCATCGCTCATCCGACCACGATCACGGGCTCGATTGGCGTCGTGGCAGGCAAGATCGTGATAGACCGTTCTCTGAGTGAGATCGGCGTCACGGTCGGCACTCTTGAGGCAGGCGGGCCATTCACCACGGCCTATTCTGGGACCCAGCGCTTCACAAATGCCCAGAAGGAGGCGTTCCTCAGCCAGATGAAGGCCGTTTACGACGATTTTGTCGCCAAGGTTGCAGCCGGTCGCAAGCTGCCGATCGAAAAAGCTCACGAGATCGCCAAAGGACGCGTGTGGACCGGCGCGCAAGCAAAGAGCCTGGGGTTGGTGGACGGCCTGGGTGGTCTTGATGTCGCCATCGCCAGGGCGCGCGAGCTTGCAAAGATTGACCCCAAAACCAAAGTCCGTCTGGTCCGCTATCCTGCCCCGGAAACGCCGTTTGAACAGATCCAGCACATTTTCGGTGCTTCCGCACAGGCGGCGAGAGCCGCCGCAGCGCTGTCGGTCATCCTGGGCGACGACCGCCTGGAACGCGCGGCGGCGGCGTATCGGGCGGTGCGCCAACCGGGCGTCCAAGCGCGCGCGGAACCTGTGACCATTCAGTGACGCAGACCGCGCAGGCGGGCTCTGCGCCCGCCTCTTCATCATGCTTGCGGCTTGCTGGCGATGCCTGATGGACCGTCAGAACAGATGGTGCGGCAGTCCCGGGACCGCTATTTTATCCAGACGGCCTTGTCCTTGAGATAGCGCGCCGAATCCCGACCATCTGTGGGCAGATACGACAGGAACAGGTTGGGCGGATATCGGTTGCGATAGGCATCGAATACTGGACGGTACAGGTCCATGTGGACCTGCGGCAGGCGCCGACGGTTGCGAAAGTCCTCGATCGGAACCGTCGTGGTCACAATTGTCTCATGCTCGGAGTTGGCCGCCGCCAGAACCTCGCCTTGCGGCCCGAAAATCGATGTGCCGCCCGATGATCCGGCGTCTTCGACAAAGCCGGGATTGCCCGCGGATACCGCATTATTGCAGACCGCCGTGTAGACGTTGTTGTAGACAGACGTCATCTTGATGTCTTCCATCGTAAAGCCGCCCGTGGCCGTGCGCAGGATGATCTCAGCGCCCTTCATAGCCATACAGCGAAACAGCTCCGGCTCCCTTTGGACTGAACTTGTAGCGAGATTGCCGAGAGGTGTCTGGATCACCGGAACGACAGCGTCCGATCCGTACATCTCAATGTAACGATCAAGAACATCGTAGATCGTCGTGGTGAACAGTTCGAACCCCTGGAAAAGGCCCTTGATGTTGCGCGCTTTCCAATCCCGACCGACAAGGGCTCCCTTCGGGTCGATCACAGATGTTATCGACAGCAGGTGGTCAGGCCAGTCGTCGTCACGAGCGTAGGAACCGAAGACGATGTAGCAGCCGTACTCCTTCGCCTTCTTCGCGATGGCTTCCGTTTCAGGCCCAGGAATCTCAATGGCCGCTCGCAGCGCCTGCTTTCGGTCCCAGCGATCCGAGTAGCCCGTGATCGGAAACTCGTGAAAGAACAGAATATCCTTAGGCCCGCCCCAGCCCTGGGCTGCATCAATGAGTTCCAAAAGGTGATCGAGGTTGTCCCTCTTGGTACGTTCGAGATTGCCGACGTCGACAGCCCGCACCCGCGACTGAACTGCTGCAAGCCTTACGGCGGGTTTTGTCAGCGCGACGCACGGATAGGTCCCGTCCACCGCGAGCTGAAGGCTCGTCCCCTTGCCTGCGGCGCCGCCGCGAGCGCCAGGCGCAGCGCCCGCCGCGGCTGCGCCCAACAGGCTTGCCCCCAGCACGGTGCGCCGGGATACGCTGTCATTGCCGTTTGCCATCGTCGTTGCTCCTTGTGTGCGCCTCACCCTTCTGGCGTTAAAATCGATCTGGCCGGCTGGAGCCATTCTACACCGTGCACGGACTTGATTGCATACAGACGCGGCGCACGCTCTAGCCTTGCCTGACCCCTATCACTGCGCGGGAGGGCCAATGAAGTCCGCCCGCGCCGCCGGCGGCTGCGATGAGGCGCCGAGCCCCCACCCGGTCGCGATACTGTGAAAAGGTGCGGCGGTCGCGGGGCAGCGCGTTCAGTGAAGCGACGCCTGTACACGGGGAGCAGGTCTGGGATTGCGGCGCAGGCACGCCAGCCGCACAGCTCCAGCGTTCGGCCCAGGACAGCGATCCGGAGGACGCCCGCAACGCGCCTGTTCCCCTCTGCTGCGGCGGGCGCAGCACAGCTTCTGGCCCAAAGCCAGCCTACACAGACCAAGGCAAGGGTCTGTTCAGGCATGAATGTCTCGATGCCGGGTCTCAGGCAGGAACACCAGCGCAACCATCAGCGCGATCCCAGTCACCACAAACGGGAACCACAACCCCGCGTAGATATCTCCGACAGCGGTCACAATGGCGAAGGAAATCGCCGGCTGCAGCCCCCCGAACCAGCCGGTGCCGAGGTGATAGGGCAACGACATTGCAGTGTAGCGTATACGGGTGGGAAACAGTTCCACCAGGCAGGCGGCCAGCGGACCATAGAGCGCCGTGGCCGCCACAATGAAGACCACCAGAACCCCGAACGCGAGCGCCCAGTTGATCCTGGCGGGGTCTGCCTGCGACGGATAGCCCGCCTGCGCAAGCGTTGTCCTGAGCGACGCCTCAAATTGAGCGCGCACCTCTTTCACACCGCCTGGTGTTTGTCCAACCGCGGAGGGAACATCCAAAACCGTATCTCCGACGCGCACCTGTGCGCCGGATCCGGGGGGCGATGGCGCATTGTGATAGTTCACACCTGCACCGGACAGCGCGCCCTTTGCGATGTCGCAAGCGGTGGAGAACTGATGCGCGCCCCCTGTCAGATCAAGTTGGAAGGTGCAAGCGGCCGGGTCCGCCGTCACGACGACGGGCGCGCGTGCTTGGGCTTCAGCAAGCGCCGGATTGGTTGCATGGGTGAGAAAATGAAAGCCCGGGAAATAGGCGATGAGCATCACAGCCATGCCGAAAACCATGACCGGCTTGCGTCCGACGTGGTCCGACAGCCACCCAAAAAATACATAGAGCACCGCGGAGACCGCCGTCACGGCGATCATCAGAAGATTCACGTCGACGCTCGGAACTTTCAGCAGGCGCTCGAGGAAAAACTGCGTGTAGAAATTGCCCGTGTACCAAACGACGCCCTGAGCCATCATTAGCCCGAACAGAGTCAGCACAACAAGGCGCAGATTAGGCCAGTGCATGAAACTCTCGGCCATGACCTTGTCGCTGGTTCGACCCTCGTCTTTGATTTTCTGAAACGCCGGGCTCTCCTCGAGCCTTAGCCGTATCCACAAAGACAGGGCGAGCAATCCCAGCGATACGAGAAAGGGGATGCGCCACCCCCAATCTCGGAAGGCGGACTCGCCGAGAAGCGTGCGCGCAAGCAAGATGACGCCAAGCGCCGCGAACAGGCCAAGCGCTGCAGACGTCTGGATCCAGGCCGTGTTCCAGCCGCGCTTGCCGGCCGGCGCGTGCTCTGCCACATAAATCGCCGCCCCACCGTACTCGCCTCCGAGGGCAAAGCCCTGAAGAACCCGGCATGTCACCAGCAATACTGGGGCAAGAATCCCAATTTGATTGTAATCTGGCAGCAATCCGATGGCGAAGGTGGCGAGTCCCATCACAGTGATGGTGACGACAAAGGCCCCCTTGCGTCCCTTGCTGTCGCCGATCTTGCCAAATACCAGCGCGCCGAGCGGGCGCACGATGAAGCCCACGGCAAATGTCAACAGTGTAAAGATGAAAGCCTGCGAATCCGGAAGATTCGCGTAGAAGTGTTTGGAGACGATCCCGGCAAGCGCGCCGAAAATGAAGAAATCATACCATTCAAACACCGTGCCGGCGCTCGAGGCGATCACCACACGCCTGAGTTTGGCGGGGTCTTCAACCGAAGTCATGACCGACATGGGCCTCTCCTAGGAAATCAACAGCAGTGACAGCGGCGGATAGAACGTGACGACTGCCAGCCCCGCCAGCATCAGAATGATGAATGGGATCACCGCCTTGCACACATCTGCAAACGGCTCGCGAAACGCCGCGGCGGCGACAATGAGATTGAGTCCCATTGGCGGTGTGAGATACCCGATTTCCAGATTGACCGTCATGACCATCCCAAAGTGGACAGGATCGACGCCGCGGGCAACTGCAAGGGGTTCCAGGAGCGGCGACAGGATCAGGATAGCCGAACCGACATCAACAAAGCATCCAACCAGGAGCAGCAGCGCATTGGACGCCAGCAGGAATGTCTCGCGATCCTGAAAAATCGGTTCGAGCATGGCCACCAGATGTTGCGGGGCCTGTTCCCAGGTAAGAAAGACATTGATCGATGTCGCCAAGGCGAGCACTGGAAACAGCGATCCGAGAAGTTTCGACGTGTCGACCGTGACTCCCCAGAGATCCTGCCACTTCAAATCGCGGTGAATGATCATCTCGACACATAACGCCATGGCCACTGCAACTGCCGCAGCTTCGGTCGCGGTGAAGACGCCTGAATAGATGCCTCCCAGGATGACCGCCGGGGTGGCAAGCGCTGCCACGGACCGATGAAGAGCACGGGCGATCTCAACAAACCTCCAGACCTCGCCGCGAATCCGCCAATTGACCGCCACGGCGTACACCGCAAACACGACGGTCAGAAACAATCCCGGGCCGACGCCAGCCAGAAACAGGTCGGCGATCGATGTGTTGGTCATCACGCCATACAGGATCAGCGGGATCGACGGGGGGATAATGATGCCAAGCGTACCGCCGGCGCAGATAAGGCCGATCGAAAACGCTTTCGGATATCCTGCCTTCACCAGCGCAGGATACATAATCGAGCCGACCGCCAGCAGGGTGACGGCGGAGGATCCTGAGATCGCGGCAAACCCGGCGCAGGCAAGCACAGTCGCCACTGCCAGTCCGCCCGGTATAGGCCGGGTCAGGGCCTGTATCAGATCTATGAGCCTCTGCGCGATCGATCCCTTGGACATGATGGCGCCGGCCAGCATGAACAAGGGAATGGCGAGGAGCACCTCCTGATTAACCGCCCGCCAGATGTCATATGCGACGTAGAGCGCATCGCCATCCTGCCAGACGACATAACAAAACACAGCCACGGCGGCGAGAATGACAACAATCGGCTGACGCAACGCAAGCAAAGCCAGAAGCAGAAAAACCAGCAACAGCGCGGCGGTCATCGCGCGGTGTCCTGCAGATCTGGCAGTTCGGAAAGCCCGTCCTCGCGCGAACGCAGATCTGGACGTATGCTGAATATGAGATAGCGCACTGCGTTCAGGCCGAAGGCGACAGCGATGCCGGTCTGCATTGGCCAGATGGGCCAGCGCAAAACACTCAAGACATCCCCCAGCGCTGCACTTTCACGCGCCATTGCGCCAGCAAGCCATGCCAAACCGCCAAGTGCGCAAGCCGTCAGCCCATCCGCCGCTCGGTTCAGCCAAGAGCTCCAGGAATTCGGGAAAATCCCGTCGAGAAGACGCGGCCGCAGCTGCGCCCCGCGCTGAGCCGCCACTCCGAAGCCGAACATAGCAGCCGCCATAAGACCAATCACCGCCACCTGCGGCGCGCCCATCAGACCTGAACCCAGGCCGGCCGAAGCCGCCGCATCGCCCAAGCCGGACAATCCCGGCAAGGCGTCGAGCCAGTCAGCGAACCTGCCAAGCACCCTTTTGGCGACATCCGCGATGAGTGCGCCCGCCATGACCGCAAAGGCGGTCACGCAAACGATCTGCTCCAGTCGCGACAGGGCGCGCAGCACTATCGCCATCATGCCCGCCCCCGTGCGGCGTATTCAGTCCGACCCGCCTTGATGGCGTCATATACATCTTGAGCCGCACCGCCGATCTCGCGCACAAGAAGTTCACCGACCCCGCCGCAAGCCTC
>JBILMQ010000197.1:0-6692 GCA_044375455.1 Caulobacterales bacterium
CCCAGGCCGCAGCGCCGCCCCCGGCGTTTGGCGCGTCGCCTGGCCTTGCCACAGCGCCTGCCCTTGCCGTCAACGCGCGGCCCGGCGGCGCCTACGGCAGAGCCTGACGCCGGCCAACCTCCTGCCCTCCCGGCCAACTGCATGCCCTCGGCGTGTTCGCCGCCCGGGCGCGCGGGCCAGCGACGCCCGCGCTCCGTTGAGGTCCCGGCGGCATGACAGTCTCAGGGTGACGACCGCCCTTTGACGCCGCCTCAGGCGCGCCGGTCGTTGGGGGAGGGCTCAGCGGGCAATGCTGAGCAGGCGCCAGTGAGCAGGCGCCAGTGAGCAGGCGGCGAGCAGGCGGCGTTTGGCAACCGCCGCGCGGTTTCCTACATTGACGCTGTCCCGCCGGAGATCCTGATGACCTCATTCACCGCCGACCTGCCGCTCGACCATGCCCGCCGCGCACTCAGTGTCGCCGCCGACGGGGCCGATGACGGGGAAGTGTTCTTCGAGCGATCGCAGTCGGAAAGTTTCCTGTTCGACGACGGCCGGCTCAAATCCGCCTCCTATGACAGCGAGCA
The DNA here is from genome assembly GCA_044375455.1 of Caulobacterales bacterium. Lineage (GTDB taxonomy): Bacteria > Pseudomonadota > Alphaproteobacteria > Caulobacterales > Aquidulcibacteraceae > JBEIHX01. The sequence continues at coordinate 564 of JBILMQ010000197.1, forward strand.
GGGGTTCGGCCTGCGCGTGGTCGCCGGGGAGGCCACCGGCTATGCCCATGCCAGCGAAATTTCGCAAGGCGCGCTCGATCGCGCCGCTGCTGCCGCTTCGGCTGCAAAACGCGGGTACTCGGGCGTAATGGCCGCCTCCCCCGACCGCACCAACCGAAAGCTCTACGAGGATGTCGATCCGCTGAGCGCGCCAGGCTTCAGCGCCAAAACGGACCTGCTCCAGGAGATCGACGCCTATGTGCGCGCCCGCGACCCGCGCGTGGTCCAGGTCACGGTGAGCCTCGCCGCCTCCAAGCGCGATATCGCCATTCTGCGTCCTGACGGTGCGCTCTACGAAGACGCTCGCCCCCTGGTGCGCGTCAACGTCTCAGTGACCTGCGAAAAGGATGGGCGGCGCGAATCGGGATCCGCCGGCGCTGGCGGGCGCGCGCTGTATGACGCATGGATCACGCCGCAGGCCTGGAAAGACCTCGCCGATGAGGCGCTGCGCATCGCACTTGTCAATCTTGAGGCAGTCGCCGCGCCCGCCGGCGAAATGGATGTGGTTCTGGGGGCCGGCTGGCCGGGGGTGCTGCTCCACGAGGCCGTGGGGCATGGCCTGGAAGGCGACTTCAACCGCAAGGGCGTATCAGCCTATGCCGGTCGGATCGGCGAGCGCGTGGCCGCGCCCGGCGTCACCGTGGTTGACGATGGCGCGCTGGAGGCGCGACGCGGGTCGCTGACCATCGACGATGAAGGCACGCCCACCCAGCACACCGTGCTCATCGAAGACGGCGTGCTCAAAGGCTATATGCAGGATCGTATGAATGCCCGACTGATGGGCGTCGCGGCGACCGGAAACGGCCGGCGTGAAAGCTACAGCCACGCGCCCATGCCGCGGATGACCAACACCTTCATGACCGGCGGTGCGCACGATCCTGCCGAAATCATCGCTTCGCTCAACAGTGGCGTGTACGCAGTCAACTTCGGCGGCGGCTCCGTCGACATCACATCCGGCAAGTTCGTCTTCCAGTGCACTGAGGCCTATCTTGTGACCGACGGCAAGATCGGTCCGCCGATCAAGGGCGCGACACTGATCGGGGATGGCCCGACCGCACTCACCCGCGTGACCATGATCGGCGACGATATGAAGCTTGATCCGGGCGTGGGCATGTGCGGCAAGGCCGGCCAGTCCGTTCCGGCCGGGGTCGGTCAGCCGACATTGCGGATCAACAAACTGACCATCGGCGGCACGGGCGGCTGACCGGTCGCCTGGCTGTCCGATCGGCGTGCGCCGCGCCGATGGGCAGGCCTCATGCCGGCTGCGCGCCGCCCAGCAGGGTGATGGCCGACATGTTGCGCCCGAAGTCAGGCTCGCCAGCCTTGAACGCACGGCGGTTCGAGAAATACGCATCCGCGCGCGCGCAGGTATCAAGGCTGAGGCGCTCCACGCGGCCGACGCCCGCGCGCGCCAGCCGCCGAACGCAATAGCCCTCAAGATCGAAATAGGCCCTGTCGCCCGGTCCGCCGCGGAAGAACGCCGCGCTGTCGGGGTCCTCGGCTTCAAAGCGGGCCAGGAATTCCGGGCCCACCTCATAGCTTGCCTGCGCGATGCAGGGCCCGGTTGCAACCCGCATGCGACCTGCCGCGGCCCCGAGGCTCTCCATCGCCGTGACGGTTGCTTCAATGACGCCGGCAAGCGCGCCTTTCCACCCGGCATGGGCCGCCCCGATGACGCGCGCGTCGGGGTCGAGCAACAGCAGCGCGCCGCAGTCCGCCGCCAGAACGCCAAGCGCCAGGCCCGGTTCGTCCGTGGCGAGCCCATCCGCCTGCGCCGCGCGGTCGACGGGATGGCTGCGCACTGTCACGGCGCTCGCAGAATGAACCTGATAATTGGTGATCAGGCGGTGCGGGCCAACACCGAGCGCCGCGGCAATGCGCCGGCGGTTCTCGCGCACTGCGGCGGGATCATCCCGCGAGCCAAGGCCTGTATTCAGGCTCGCATAGAGCCCGGTCGACACACCGCCCTGACGCCCGAAAAAGCCGTGCGCAACCCCAGGCGCGCACAGCACATCGGCGCGCCGGCTTGGTGGATGGCTCATGTCGGCCCCTGAAATCCAACAGCGGGCGCAAGCCCGGGCGACGACAGACAGATCGCCTTGAACAACACGCCCATACCGTCTGCATCCGTCAAGCGGGCGACGCCCGCAAGGATCTCCTCGCAGCGGTTTGGATTGGCGCGTGCGAGAGCCGCGCCGCGCTGCGCGACCCCGAGCACGCCCAGAAAAGCGGCCTGGGTGACCGGTCCCGCCACCGTCAGGCCGGCGACCCGGGCGTGCGCCGCCAAAGCGGCGAAATCGACATGCGCCGTGACGTCGGTTTCGCCGGGCGCCTCCAGCGGATGGCGACGCCTATGGGCGCGCATCGCCTGCAGCGTGTCGCCGGGAGACGGGGCGCTGGCGCCGTAATCAATGAACAGCGCGCGGCCGGGCGCGAGGTCGAAGCGGGCTTGCAGCAGCAAGACGATGCTCTGCAGTCCGGGACTGATCTCGACCAGCGATCCCGTCGGGCTGTCGCGCAGCACCGCCGGGATCATCCCCTCTGGCGTCGGCGTCGCCGCCAGCCCGAACGCAAGTTCGCCGGCTGCGTCGAGGCCGACGAGGCGCTCGCGCCAGCCGCCTTGGGTGCGCACAAACTGGCGGATGGCAAGACAGTCCAGGAATTCATTTGCAAGTATAAGACTTGGCCCGGGCGGGGCGTCCGCCAGGCGCGGCGTCCAGCGCACCGTCTGCGCTCCCGCGAGGCGCTCGCCCTGTGCTGCGCGCAGCCAGGGATTGATCTCCACCAGCGTCACCGCTGCGGCGGCGCGAAACTCCGGCGCGGCGCGACAGGCGGCGCGCAGCGCGTCAGCCATCAGAACGCCGCGCCCCGGGCCGAGTTCAATGAGCTCGACCCGGGCAGGCGCCCCCATGTCCAACCAGGATTGGACGCACCAGAGCCCCAGGAGCTCGCCGAAAATCTGGCTGACCTCCGGCGCCGTAATGAAATCGCCGGCCGCTCCGAGCGCCTGGCGCGTGCAATAGTAGCCGTGCGCCGGATCGTAGAGCGCGTGGCGCATGAAGTCGCTGACGCGCATCGGACCATCGGCCGCAATCAGCGCGGCGATCTGCCGGGCAAGCGGCGTCACGCGGCGAGCGGGGGCCGCTTCAGCGCGCGCACGATCAGCCACAGACCGATCGCCAGCATCGGCGCCGACAGGATCATGCCCATGGTCAGGCCCAACGGCAGGGCGTCCAGCCCGGGATCGGGCTGGCGCACCAGTTCGGCGGCTGTGCGCACCAGCGCATAGCCGCTCAGGAAGATCCCAGTGCACAGCCATGGCCGCTGCAAGGCCTTGAAGCGATGGCTGGCGAGACGCAGCGCCAGGAACAGCACCAGGCCCTCCAGCGCGGCCTGATAGAGCTGGCTGGGATGGCGCGGCTCGGTGTAGCCGATCACCTGATAGTGCGCGTCATAGATCGGAAACCGCATCGCCCATGCGACATCGCTCGCCCGCCCGTAGAGTTCGGCGTTGATGAAATTCGCGATTCGCCCGAGCCCAAGCCCGATGGGCGTGGCGACAGCCACGGCGTCGGCGAGCGCCGACAGGCGAATCTTGCCGCTGCGCGACATCCACAGCACCGCCAGCACCACGCCAATCAAACCGCCGTGGAACGACATGCCGCCTTCCCAGATGCGCAATGCCGCCAGCGGGTCGCGCGTGAGGATCTCCGGTTGGTAGAAAAAAACGTGGCCAAGCCGTCCGCCGACCACGACGCCGAGCGTCGCCCAGACCAGGAAGTCATCAACCTGCACTGCCGTCAGCGGCGCCGTCGCGCCGGGTGCTGGCGACCACAGATCCGGCCGCCGCGTCAGCCCGACCATATAGCGCCAGCCGAGAATGAGCCCGGCCATGTAGGCGACCGCGTACCAGCGCAGACCAACCTGCGCGCCTGCGATCTCGACGGAGAAGACGAAGGGATTGATCGGCGGATATGTGAGCGCCGCGGATAGGCCGAAAAACAAGTCCAACACGACGCTCTCCGTCAGTTTACCCGTCCTGCGTTCGCGCATTGCGCCCGGGCCTCGCGCACCCTACCTCCTAGACAGGAACGACCAGCTGCGAAAGGCCTGGACGCCATGCAGAGCCAGAACCCGGTTCTTGACGATATTGCCCGCCTCATGACGGGCGCAGCCGGCGCTGTGGCGTCGCTGCGCGAGGAGGCTCGCTCCGTGATGCGCGCCCAGGCAGAGAAGTTCATTGCTGAGATGGATCTTGTGGGGCGTGAAGAATTCGAGGCGGTGAAGTCGCTTGCGGCCAGCGCGCGCGCCGAAGCGGACGCACTTGGCGAACGCGTGGCTGCCCTGGAAGCTGCACTCGCACGGCTGGATAGTAAATAAAAAATGAATCAACAGGTTGCGATAGCGCCGGCGTGATGACGCGCTTGCGCGCCCGCAGCAACTGGGTCAGCGTCTCGAGGTCGCGGCGCCGATTCGCAGGGGCGAAGGGGTGGAGCGGCCGGCACCGGAGGAGGACATGGATCAGACCATCCTCAATGACAGCGGCGGCGGTGGCGATCCTTTGGACGTTGTCGAGCAGGTCCTGTCCCTTGAAGGCTTGTCTTTCGAGCGCGCCGAGGACGAACTGCATTTTGCAGCGCCCGGCTCCTGGTCGGATATCCACGGGTGCTTCGCATTCCGGGACGATCTGCCCACAGTGACGCTGACGGTCGGCTTTGATCTGCGCGTGCCCCAGACCCGTCGCGACCCGGTTTGCCGGTTGATCGCGTTGATCAACGAGCACCTGTGGATCGGTCATTTTGAAATCTGGGCCGAGGACGGCGCCGTGGCGTTCCGGCACTCTGCGCCGCTGATCGACCGCGATGAGCCGAGCCCCGGTGAGATCACCGCGATGTTTGCGGCCGCGGTTGACGCCGCCAACCGCTTCTATCCAGCCTTCAATTTCGTCATCTGGGCCGGAAAATCTCCCGAAGAGGCGCTGGCCGCGGCGATGTTCGACACCGCCGGAGAAGCCTGAGCCCGCATGGCAGGTCGCCTTGTTCTGATCGGCGCCGGGCGCATGGGAACCACGCTCCTGGCCGGTTGGGCGCGTGCGCGTCCGGCCTTTGCCGTCGAGATCGTCGAACCTGGCCAGACGCGTGCCTTTGCGTCAGACGCCGCCAAACTCGGGGCGAGGATCAATCCGCCGGCTGCGCCGGCTGACGTGGTTGTGCTGGCCGTCAAGCCGCAGACCTTTGCGGCGGAGCCCGATGGGTTGCGCGCCTGGGTCGGGCCGCAGTCGACTGTCATCTCGATCATGGCCGGAGTGCCCGTCGCTGCGCTCAGGGGGCTTGGCGCCGGGGCGGTGGCGCGCGCCATGCCGAACACCCCCGGGGCGATCGGAAAGGGCGTGACCGCGGTCTTCGGGACCGACGCTGGAGCGCTGGCGGCAGCTCAGACACTGCTCGCCCCGCTTGGGTCGGTCGAAGTTGTCGCAAGCGAAGGCGCCATCGACATCGCCACGGCGGTGTCCGGCTCAGGTCCGGCCTATGTGTTTCTGCTCGTTGAAGCTCTCGCCGGCGCCGCCGTCGCCCAAGGACTTGATGAGGATGTGGCGATGCGTCTCGCCCGGCGCACCGTGATCGGCGCGGGCGCACTTCTTGAGGCTGACGAGACAGATGCTGCCGGACTGCGCCGCGCCGTCACCTCGCCGGGCGGAACCACGCAGGCTGCGCTTGGAGAATTGATGGCGGAGGACGGCCTGGGTTTTGTCATGCGACGCGCAGTGGCGGCGGCGGTGCGGCGCGCCCGCGAGCTTGCGGGCGCCTGACCGCGGGGCGTCCCGCCTGCGATCATCCCCGGTCTCGGCGATGATGACCCCGCCAGCGACCGCCGCGTGCGGGCAGTCAGGTGTGCGCCCTGCGTCCTTTCGGCGGCGGCGCCCTCTGCGCAGGGCCTGTGCAGCGTCAATACCTGTGCAGCGACAAATAGTGTCGGCGTATCGCCCCCTCGCCAGACCCCGCCCGTGACACTGCTCCCCCCGTGAAACAGCGCCCCCGTCATACAGCGCCCCCCGTCACAGCGCCCCCCGTCACAGCGCCCCCCGTCACA
>JBILMQ010000199.1:0-6678 GCA_044375455.1 Caulobacterales bacterium
CACCTCCAGCGCGACATTGGGATAGGCCCGGGAAAATCGGGCGAGCACATCGGGCAAATGACGCGTTGCGAAGTCTTCTGGAGCCCCGATGCGCACGCTGCCTGCGATCTCACCGTCCCTTAGGCGCCTTCGCAATTCATCATGCAGGTCAAGAATCTTGCGCGCTGTCGCGAGCGCCGTTTCGCCCTCCGGCGTCAGCCGCACGCGGTGCGGCGTGCGGTCAAACAGGCTGGCCCCGAGGGCCTGTTCAAGGCGTCTTACCTGCTGACTGATGGCCGCCTGGGTGCGCCCCAAGCGTTCGCCTGCGCGGGTGAAGCCGCCGGCTTCGGCGACGCATGCGAACGCACGCAACAGATCAAGGTCGGGATCGCGGTGGGACATGGCGATGATGCTGCATGCCCGGGTATTGCCACGTTTTTTCAAGCTGATCCATCAGTGGCTCAATAAACACGGATGTTGGCGGTCTGGACGGATGGGGACCGGCGGATTGCATCTCGCATGGACTGCGGTCTCGCCCAGCCTGACCCGGCGCGCTCCCTCTCTCAGGCGCTGGCCAGCCGATCCGCGCCGCCCCCGCGCGGTCCATGTACTGCCTTGCTGTCGCCAGCGACACGCCCATCACGCCGGCGATCCTACGCAGGCTCTGCCCTGCAGCGAACTCCAGCCTGAACGCCTCCCCCGCCTGGCGCCTCGACGTCCTCCTTGCGAACATCCGGCCCGAGGGGGTCGTGCAATTGCGAAGTGTTATGTTAGCCGCTTAATAAGGAAAAAGTTCACCCAGATCGTCATTTTAACCGTTTACCAATGATTCGGTAACTGTTCCGAAATCGGACTTCGAGATCCTCATCACCAGCGGAGAACCCGCAGCTCTGGGAAATGTGGCTGACAAGGTCGACGAGAGCGACCGGTGAGCCTGGGGTGATGGAGAAGACCAATGAGCGTTGCGCGCGCGACCGCCGGCATGCTTGCGCCGGCCTGTGCATCCATGGGTAAGCCAGCGTCAAAGTCGGCGACCCCCGCAGTGACTATAGCGACGGTGAATGGCGTTCCTGTTGACGGCTCGGCCGTCGGCGCTGCTGCTGGCGAGACCCCGGTTGGTGAGGGGCCCGTCGTCGGGGCCCACGTCAAGGACAATCTGTCTGAAGTCACCGCCCTGGAACTTTTCCGCAGGGGCCTGCAATACGCCACCGGCCAGGGCGTTGCGATGGACTTCATCGCAGCTCACAAGTTTTTCAACCTGGCGGCTTTGAAGGGGTTTGAGGCCGCCAAAGAGCGCCGCCGCGAGCTCGCCACCGTAATGTCGCGCGAAGAGATCGCCAAGGCCCAGCGCGCCGCGCGTGAATGGCTTGAATTTGCACACTGACGTTTGGCTCCTTCCAGCCTGTCAGCGGTTTGGATCATTCAGGGCAAACGAGAAGCCAGGCTGGAACGGCAGTGTGTCACGGACATATTGCTGAACCCAGAGATTGACTTCTGCGATTTGCGACCGGGGCACGTAGACGATGTCGAAGCGCGTCAGCGGGACCATGTCCACGGCGCGAGGGTCGTTTAGCATCGCCTCAAGATCGACAACACGCATGGCGGCCTTGCCGCCTGCGCTGCGCCGCAGGATAACCACTTCGCGCCGTCGGGCTGTCGGGAGAAATCCGCCGGCTTGAATGACCGCCTGCAGCGCATCGATCTGTGCCGGCAAGGGATAAATCCCCGGCCTTTGCACCTCGCCGCCGACAAAGATCTGCTGGCTTGCAAAGCCACGCGGGGTCACATCGACGTCCGGCCGCTGCAGGATCGCAGCATAGGCGGCTTCAACCTCCTGCTGCACCTCCGGCAAGCTCTTGTCGATCACGCTGATGAGCACGCGCTGCGGCAGCGCCACGCGCCCGTCCGGCTGCACGATCACGCTGCGCGATAACTCTGGCGCAGTGCGGAATGTGACATCGAGTTCATCGCCGGGGTAGACGCGATACAACGGATCAGCCGGGCTCCACTGGAGAAAAGTCCCCTCGCCAAAGCTGGGACCTGCGCTTGATTGCGCCGCGCACCCCCAAAGCGGGATCGAAAGGCCGATGGTGAGCAGAGCGGCGCGCGCCAGGGCCAAGCCGTGCGCGCGACCATTGGGTCCAGGGGCGTGTTTCACCGGCGCTGCCCTCGTTGACGCGATCCTGGCGTCATCACGCGCTCACATGGATAAGGAATTCTTAAAGAACCTCTTGGAAGAACGATATGTCCGTTGACGTAAGGGGTCGCAGCGTCGCCCTGTGGAGATGGCTTGTAATGACCCAGGCAGGTCTGGCAGGGGGAGCAGACTGGCGGGCGCACACCCGCGCCACCGGATGGGCGCAACGACCAAAGCTGTCTGTCGGTGATCTCATCATTCTGTTGTGGCGCGAAAAATGGTGGATGCTTGGCGTCGGCGCCGCGATCACGACGCTTGGCATTGTGGTCGCACTCCAGCTGCCGCAGAGTTTTGAGGCAACTTCGCGGCTTCTGGTGCGCGCTGGCCAGGAATATGTGTACCAGCCGCGGGTCGGTGAAGCGGCGCGGGCTGGGGGGGATGTGCCTCCGGTTGATCAATATGTGCAATCCGAGGTCGAGATCCTGCGTAGCCCCGTTCTCGGTGAACGGGTCCTGCGCCGCATCGGGCTCGAGCGGTTGTACCCTGAGATGGCGAAAAAGGTCGCGGATGCAGCGCCGGGTGAGAAGCCAAAATATTTCGGCCGGGCGCTTCTTGTCTTTCAAAAAAGCTTCTCCGTCGCATCCGCGCCCCGCAACGCAGTGATCCGCGCCACGTTCAAGCACAAGGATCCAGCCCTTGCCGCGACAGTTGTAAATGCGCTGATCGATGACTATTTGCTCTATCGCCGTGACATTCTGGCGCCGGGCGACAGTGTGGCGCTCGAAAGCCAGCGCGAGGACTTTGAACTCCGGCTCAAGACGGCGGAGAGTGACCTCCAGGACTTCTACAGGCAGAACACAATCGGCGATTTCGAAGCTGAGCGCGCAGCTGTCTCAAAGGCCTATTCCGATGTCACCCAGGCGCTGATCGAGACGCAGGCTGAGCGTCGTCGCGCCGATCAGCGCATCGCCGTCATGGATGCGGAAGCGCGCACGGTGCCGGCTGAGGTTCGACTCCATTATGACAGCGACGCTTCGCAGCGCCTGCTGACGCTGCGCGCCGAGCGGGAGGACCTTCTGTCTCGCTACCGCCCGGAAGCTCAGCCGGTGCAGGAAATCGACCGGCGCATTCAGCAGTTTGAGGCATGGATCGCTCAAGGAGGACCAGGCGAGGATGGCGTGGTGCGGCGGGGCGCCAATCCGGTCTACCAAAGTCTCGAGACCGACCGGATACGCGCCGAAGCTGAGGCGGTTGCGTTGCGCGCCCGCGAAGCGGAGCTGAAACGCCAGCGCGATGCCTTGCAGCAGAACCAGCTGCGCTTGCAGGCTTTGGCGCCGTCGTTCAACGCCTTGACGCGCGAACGTGAGGTTCTCGCTTCCAATGTGCGTGACTTCGCCCAACGTGAGGAACAAGCGCGCGCGCTGCGCGCCCTCGCAGAAAAAGAGGTCGACAACATATCGATCCTCGAACGGGCTGCGCCGCCGCCGCGCGGTGTCAACCTCCGCATGCCTGTGGCGATCATCGGCGCCGCGTTTGCAGCTTTTTCTGCCCTCATGGTCGGCCTTCTGCGCGCCTTGACCCGTCGCGGCTTTCCCTCACCGGCTTCTGCCGGCCGCACGCTTGATCTGCCCGTTCTTGGGGCGGCGCAACGTTATGGTTGATCTGCGACCGCAGCTTCGTCCAGTCTTGGCGGCCGCGCTGCGCGAAATGTCGGGACGCACGCATGGCGTGGTGCTGCAGATCGTGGCCAGCCGCAAGGGAGACGGCGTCTCAACTGTGGCGCGCAGTCTTGCTTTGGCGGCGGCCGAAACCGCAGCGCGCGGTGTTTGGCTGATCGATCTTGATCTGTGGAGCAATGCACAGTTTGAGGCGTTCGCCGCTGCTCACATGGTCCAGGCTTTTGGTCCGCCCGGGTCTGCCCGTGACGCAAACTTGAACGCTCCCCCGTTCTGGCGCGCCGCAGGCGCCACCGACCCCCGCCACCTTGTCACCTTGCATCGGATTGGCCAGACACGGCTTTTCGTCAGTCGTTGCCGCGTCGAGAGCGTCCATCCAGGTGATCGCCTGCAAATCGCGCCGGCGCCTGATTACTGGTCAGCGGCGCGCAGGGCGGCTGATCTCGTTGTCATCGACACGCCCTGCGCCGAGCGCTCTAAGGTCGGTCTTGCAACAGCGGCGCTGGCTGACGGGGTTATTCTCGTCGTGGACGCCGAGAGCGCAGATGTGTCTGACGCCGTCGCGCTGCGGGATGAGATCCTTGCGCAGGGAGGGCGCATTCTGGGCGTCTTCGTCAATCGCGCGCGCAAGGATTCCGCCTTGCTCGCCCGCCTTGCTGGATGACCGCGCTGAACCCACCCGTCACGCCAGGCTGGCGCGAGCGGATTGTTGTGTATGGCTGCCTGCTCTTGCTCTCGAACGGGCTGCTCTCGCAAATGCTCGCTTCGCCGAGCGATCCGGATGGATCGCCGATACTGCGTTTGATCTGGCCTCCCGTCTATCTCATGGGAGCCGTTCTCGTGGCGCGCAGCGGCGTTCGCTTTCTGAGGGCGTCCTTGGGGGCGATCTTTCTGTTGGCGATGGTTGTCCTGGCGGGCGTATCTCTCATTTGGTCGATCATGCCGGAGGTGACGTTGCGGCGGGTCGTTGCAATCGCCGGCACCATGCTCTTCGCGGTCGGCTTTGCGGCGCGTTATTCCTGGTTCTGGCTGTTGCGCATCATCGCGTCGGTTTATCTCACGCTCGCTCTGGGATCCTATGTGATGGCCACCGCCTTTCCTGCTGTGGGGGTCATGGGTGACCCGCATCCCGGGGCGTGGGCGGGCCTTTGGTGGGAAAAAAACGCGCTCGGGTCGATCATGACCACCGGCGTCATTGCCAGCACAAGTGCGGCGGCGATTGACCGGAAGTTGCGCGCCTTTTGGCTCGTTGGCGCGATCTTGGGCTTTGGGTTGGTCATTCTTGCTACATCTCGCACCTCCCTGCTGGCCCTGACCGCCTGTGTCGGCATGGCTGTCCTTATCTGGATCATCCGTCGCGGGCCGGCTATCGCCATAGCCACGCTTTGGGCGGGAACTGCGGCGGCGGGAGGCGTCATCGCCTTTGTCGCCTTGGCCCCGGAGGCGGCGCTTGGTCTCATCGGACGGGACATGAGCCTGACTGGCCGGGCTGACTTGTGGGTCGTTCTGGCCCCAATGATTGAGGACCGGTTCGCCACCGGTTTTGGGTATGGCGCCTTCTGGCATGCCCCCGACGGACCAGCGGTGATCGTGCGCAGAATTTTGGACTGGCCTGTGCCCATGGCGCACAATGGATGGATCGAAGTTCTTCTGGGCCTTGGCTTCGGTGGGGTTGTGCTGTTTGCTCTGCAGTGCGTCTATTCGCTTATAATGGCGCTGCGCCGGCTCGCGGACCGTTCAATTGCACCGGCTTTATGGTGCACGGTCATGCCGCTCGGCTTCTTGATGGTTTCGCTTTCGGAGAGTGCGATTTTTCAGTATCATGAATTATCATGGACGCTGTTCGTGGCCACGGCTGCCAAGCTCGCATTGCCGGACTGAATCTCGTCCGAATTTCGAGGGCTCGCGAAGAGCCATTATGAACGCCGCCCAGAGTAAGTTTGACGGCGTGCAGAGCAAGTCGCAGGCGGGCTCGCTTGGCGTCAATCGAATGGCAGTGTGCACGCCAAGGCCCTGCACACAGCCTGGCTGGAGGAATGACAGATGCGCCGTCTCGGCATTGATCTGCGGCTGTCGTGTCGTCCAGCGCGCTTTGCGGCGGTAAGACGGATGGCGGGGCGCTCGTGCGCTCCGATCCTGAAGGATCCATTAGTCTGGCGTTACGTGGCGATTGGCGCAAGGTCATGGCGCTCGAGCGCCGGTGCTGCCCGGCTTTCTGGGCCTCGAGGTTGGCTCATGGAACCGGGTGCGGCTGTATGGCATTTTCATCCTTTGGCGGTCCGCAGGCGTGGGTGTGCATCTTGGCCAGCCGCGCTTACGCGCCGTGCGCCGGGGGGCGGCGCGGGGACTCCAAGGGGAGCGAATCCATGGCCGGCGGGCCTGCAGAGGATTGAGTCAGGTCATGTCCCGGCGCAACCAGCCAATGCGTCTGACTTGCCTGCCCCATTGCATCCTCGCATGTGTGATCATGGACCCAGGCGCTGCATGAGCGTCGACACCGCGCGCCAGGCTCGGCGGCTTGGCCTCTGGTTTGTGGGATGAGCTCGCACGGTGCACTCGCCGCGCCCGGCTGGGTGGAGCGCATAGCGGTGTTTGGGTGCCTTGTTCTGCTTTCGAACGGGCTGGTGGTTCAACTGCTTGCATCCCCGGGCGATCCGGATGGCTCGCCTGTGCTGCGTTTGTTGTGGCCGCCAGTCTACCTTACGGGCATCGTGCTTGCAGCGCTCAGCGGCGCACGGGTTCTCAAGGCCGCTCTGGGCGGGGTGTTTGTTATGGCGATGGTGGCGCTCGCGGCGATTTCGCTCACCTGGTCGATTATGCCGGAGGCGACGCTGCGGCGTGTCATTGCGGTCGCCGGCTCAATGCTCTTCGCCGTCGCGATTGCGG
>JBILMQ010000022.1:0-22077 GCA_044375455.1 Caulobacterales bacterium
GAGTCGGCCTGATCGGCCCCATGTTTTGCGCCGGGGGATCTGGACCCTCGCGCCCCAGTGAGCTTGGCCAATGAGCCCAGCCAACGACGTTCGGCAAATGTCCCGGGAGCCAGGGGCCCGGGAGGCGAGGTCCTGGGAGGCAAGGTCCTGGGAGGCAAGGTCCTGGGAGCCAAGGCCCTGGGAGCCAAGGCCCTGGCCTCCTATCACGACAGCCCATTTATCCCAGGCCACTCGCTTCACGGCGCCGGCGCCTGGCCTGGCGTGCGCCAACCGGCGGCCCCGATAACTGATCGCCTTTCAGGGCCAGTCGCCTCCAAATGCCTGTCGTCCTGCTGGCGGCGCGCCCGCGGCCTGCAGGCCGCGTTGCGCGGGCGTTGGAGCGATCTGCCTGACGCGATCCTTGGCGTCGCCCGCCGGCTCAGTCGATGGCCCGGTCCTTGGTCTCTGGGGCCAGCAAAAGCCCGACCACGAACGTCGCTGCGGCGACCACAACCGGGTACCAGAGGCCGGCGTATATGTCGCCTGTAGCCGCCACGATCGCGAACGCCGTCGTCGGCAGAAAGCCTCCGAACCAGCCGTTTCCGATATGGTAGGGCAGGGACATCGACGTATAGCGGATGCGCGTAGGAAACAGTTCCACCAGCGCCGCCGCGATCGGGCCGTAAACCATGGTCACCAGCAGGACCAGCGCTGTCAGGATCGCAACCACCGCAGATTTGTTGATCGCCTGGGGATCCGCCCGTTCAGGATAGCCGGCTGCGGTCAGGCCCTCCTTCACCGCCTGCTGGAACTCCGTGATTGCTGCCGCGCGGGCTGCGCCAGACGTCTGTGCCGGATCGACGCTCACGATCACCTGTTCGCCAATGCGCACCTCAGCAATCGACCCTGACGGCGCGGCCACGGTGGCGTAGCTGACCCCTGCTTTGGCCAGGAAAGCCTTGGCGATGTCGCACGATCGGGCGTCGAAGGTATTCTTGCCCACCGGATCAAACTGCACGGAACAGTCCGATGGGTCAGCCGCAACGGTCACTGGCGAGGACTGGCTGGCGGCGTACAGAGCAGGATTGGCTGCCTGCGTCAGTCCATGGAACAATGGGAAATATGAGATCGCCGCCAGCAGACAGCCGCTCAGAATGATTGGCTTGCGTCCGATCTTGTCAGAAAGCCAGCCGAAGAAAATGAAGAACGGCGTCGCGATCGCCAGCGCGATCGCGACCAGAATATTTGCTGTCGCCCCGTCGACCTTGACCATCTTTTCCAGAAAGAAAAGCGCGTAGAACTGGCCCGTATACCAGACGACGGCCTGGCCGGCGACGAGACCGAACAAAGCGATCAGCACAAGCTTGAGGTTCGCCCATTTTCCAAAGCTGTCCGCCCACGGCCGTGATGAGCCCTTGCCCTCCTCCTTCATTTTGCGAAAGATCGGGCTCTCCTCCAACTGCATGCGGATCCACAACGACACGATCAACAGCAGGATTGAAACCAGGAACGGAATGCGCCAGCCCCACGCCTTGAACGCCTCCTCCCCAATCGAAATCCGCACGCCGAGGATCACCAACAAGGACAGGAACAGTCCCATGGTGGCGGTGGTCTGGATCCAGCTCGTGTAAAGGCCGCGCCGCCCGTCGGGCGCGTGCTCCGCGACATAGGTCGCCGCCCCGCCATACTCGCCGCCAAGGGCGAGGCCCTGCAACAAGCGCAACACAATGAGGATGATGGGCGCAACAATGCCGATCTGGGCGTAGGTCGGCAGAAGGCCGACAATGAAGGTCGACAGGCCCATGATGGCCATCGTCGCGAGAAACGTGTTCTTGCGCCCGATGAGATCGCCGATCCGACCGAAGACAAGGGCGCCGAACGGGCGCACCGCGAAGCCGGCTGCGAACGCCGCCAGCGCGAAGATATAGGCTGTGGTGTCGTTCACGCCGGAGAAGAACTGCGCTGAGATGATGCCAGCGAGCGAGCCGTACAAATAGAAATCATACCACTCGAACACCGTTCCGAGCGATGATGCGCCGATCACGAGCCGTTCGTTTTTTGTGGCCGGGTGATGCTTACCGAGACCTTCGTCGGTGATGTTCGCCATATCCGCTGTCCCTCGCCAGTCCGCCGTATCGTCCCCGCGCCGGGCGATGCGCCGGCCTGACAAGGCGCGCGCCGCGCGCCCGGCGCGATGCGGTCTGCGGCTGTTCTAGACCTGCTTGAGTTGCGCCGCCAGCCGCCTGCAGGCGCCGGCTGCGGGCAAGGCCGCACGCTTCATGGACCGCATGCCGAGACGTCCGGCGTCAGATCGGCATGCGCATGATTTCCTGATAGGCCTGGATCGCGCTGTCCCGCACCGAGACCATCGTCTCAAGGGCGACTTCAGCGGCCGCAATAGCGGTCACGACGTCGACCAGCTCTGCTTTGCCGACGGCCGCTTGGGTCATCGCAGCGTCCGCCTGACGTCCGGTCTGGATGGTCTGGCTGATCGCATTCTGCAGCACTTCGGAGAAGCCGGTTCCAGCGACCCCATCCCCGCCCTCGCGTCCGCCTGGCGACTGCAGGGCCTGGGCATAGGCCCGGGCGGCGGAAAGTGCATCGGCTGACATCGTGCGATCTCCTGACTAAGCCTGACGGCGCGCCGCTTCGTCTAGCGGCGCAGCAAGTCAAGGGTGCGCCCGAGCATGGCGCGATTGGATTCAACCACGTTGAGATTGGCTTCGTACGCACGCTGGGCTTCACGCATGTCCATCATTTCAACCAGGCTGTCGACGTTTGGCATCCGCACATTTCCGTTGGCGTCGGCTGCGGGATGGCCCGGCATGTAGCGCACCCGGAAGTCCGACATGTCCGGCCTGGCGCCGGTCATGCGTACTGTCTTAGCGTCAATCTCGCGGTCAAGCACCGCCTGGAACTGCGGAACCTGTCGGCGGTAGGGATCGCCGCCCGGCGTGCGCGCGGTGGATTCCGCATTCGCCACATTCTCCGCAATCACCCGCATGCGCGCGGTCTGCGCGCGAAGGCCGGAGGCGGCGATCTGAAAGACAGCGTCGGATGGGGACATAGGTCAGCTCCTAGCGCCCGGGCGCACGTGCAGCCATACGCAACAAAGATAAAGCCTTCTGGTAGAGGCCTGCAGCCGCTTCATAATCCATCCGCGTCTGGCTCACCCTCATCATCTCTTCCTCCACAATGACGCCGTTGCCGTCCATTGTGGTCTCCGCCCCCGCCCGCTCACGCGGTGTGAACTGCATGGCCGTGCCCGCCCCGCCGACCCCCGCCTGGCCCTGGGCGCTGCGCAGGGCGGCGGGAAGCGGCGTCGCCGTCGATGTGAGTTGGCTCTGCAGGGCGGCCTCGAACCCCTTCGCGTCCAGGTCGCGCGGAACAAAACCGGGGGTCGACACATTCGCGACGTTTTCCGCCAGCACGCTGGCGCGCGCATTCAGAAACGCCATGCGCTGCTTCAGCGCCTGAAACACAGGGATCTGGCTCGGGTCCACAGCAGAGACATCCTGTTGGCGATCGCAGACGCCCACACTGTCGCGCCGTGCGGTTAATCGATGCTTACCCGCCAACGCGCCCTTAACAGCGCGTTAACCAACACACCGCACGCAGGGAGCACTCCAGAACGGGGCGGCGCATGGATGGTCTGTCAATTCTTCGCGCGATTGCGGCTTTGGCGGCGACGCTGGGTCTCATTTTCGTCGCCGCTGCGCTGCTGCGCCGCTCCAATATCTCCTTCGCCGCCAGGCCGCTGCCTGGGCGCACCATCACTGTGCAGGAAAGCTTTCACCTCGATCCGCGCCGACGCCTGATCGTGGTGCGCTGGTCCGGGGAGGATCACCTGGTGCTGCTCGGCGCGTCCGGCGAGACGGTTGTGGGGCGCCGCCCCGCCTCATCAGAAAACGCGAACGCCGCAGCACCCGGGATTGCCCCGTGAGCCCGTCCGCCCGCGCCCTCAGGACCCGGAAGACCAGCGCGCCCGGACGCAGCCGGGGGCCCTGGCGGCGCGATGCGGCAATCATCCTCGCCTTTTCGGGCGCGCTGGCGGCGTTCATGGCCAGCGACGCCGCGGCCCAGACCATCTCTGTCAACCTCGGAACCGGGCAGGGCGTCACGGCGCGCGCTGTGCAGCTGATCGCAGCCTTGACCGTGCTGTCGCTCGCGCCGTCGATTCTCATCATGACCACTGCATTTGTGCGGATTGTCGTCGTGCTGTCGCTGCTGCGCTCGGCGATCGGACTGCAGCAGGCGCCGCCGAACGCGGTGTTGATTTCGCTCGCAATGTTTCTGACCTTTTTCGTGATGCAGCCGACATTTGAAGAGAGTTATCAGGCTGGCGTCAGGCCACTGATGCAGAATGAAATGACGGTCGAAGAGGCCTTTCCGCGCGCGACTGAACCGCTCAAGGTGTTCATGCTGGGCCAGACGCGTGAACAGGACCTCGAATTGTTTGTGCGTTTGTCGAAGATCGAGACGCCAGATACTGCGCAGGACCTGCCGTTTCGCGTCGTCGCCCCCGCGTTTATGATCTCAGAGCTCAAACGCGCATTTGAAATCGGCTTCATGCTGTTTGTGCCGTTTCTCGTGATCGACCTCGTGGTCGCCGCGCTGCTTATGTCGATGGGCATGATGATGGTGCCCCCGGTGATGATCAGCCTGCCGTTCAAGTTGATCTTTTTCGCCCTGGTCGACGGCTGGCGCCTTGTTGCCGGCTCGCTCGTCGAAAGCTTCGCCACCGGCCCCCCGGCAGGCTAGGGCGCAGGTCCGCGCCGCGACATGATCGTGACGCCCGCTCGGATGGCTGACCTGGTTTGGCGCCGGACTGCTCTGTTGTGGTGGAGCGGGCGCGTGAGCGCTGAAGCGCGGAACGAGCGCTGCATCACCGTCACGCACGCCAATGCCTCTGCATCACCGCGCGCCGTGTCATGGAGCGGGCTTCATCTGCGCGCCGACCGCAAACTGCACCTCAAGCGCTGCGGTCAGCCCGCCCGTTCAGAGCGCCACGATCGAAACTGCTGCAGGGCAGAGGGCTGTTACAGAAGCTGCCTTTGTGGAAGGCTGTCTGAAGACTGCCAGCTGCCAGCTGCCAGCCGGGACCGCTGGCAGTGAAAAAGCTGGGCTCCAACCCGCTGGCCAATGCGCAGCCGCCCTGAGCAACGCCCGCATCTTTTGCTGCCCGCATCTGATGTCTCCTGCATCTGATGTCTCCTGCATCTGATGTCGCCTGCGCTGCATGACGCCCACGTCCCACGACGCGGGCAGCGGCGAAGGCATCGACACCGGCGAGGGAACGCAGCAGGGTCTTCGGGAGTGCGGCGACGGTCTCAGCCGCCCTGAGCGGCCGCAGCCTCTTCGCCCGCGGGCTCTGCCTCGACCGGCGTCGCACCGTCCGCTGGCGCGGCGGACGGATCGGCGGGCGCTTCCGGCGGCAACGGCGCCGGGAGCGGCGCGGGCGCGTCGGACATGGTGCGAAGGTAGGCGATCAGCGCAATCCGGTCTTCCTGCTTGGCGAGTCCGGCAAACGACATCGCTGTCCCAGGCATGTATGCTTTCGGCGCCTTCAGGAAGTTGTACAGACCCTCATAGGTCCACTGCGGGTTGGCCGCGCCATACGCCGTCATCGCTTCGGAATAGGCAAAGCCAGCGGCTGCCCCGGGGGCCCGGCCGATGATGTCCCACAGGTCTGGCCCTTGTGCATTCGGCCCGCCCTTTTCGAAGTGGTGGCAGGAGGCGCAGCGCTTCGAGACGGCCTCTCCGCGCGCCGCGTCCGCCGATGCGAGCAGGAGCCCAAAATCGACCGCTTTCTCAACCGCTTCAGCCGGTGCAGCCGCCTCTTCGACTTCGATCGGAATGTCATAGGCTGGTTTTTCCGGGAAATGCGGATGGTACACGATGTGCGCGGCTTCCTTAACGGCCATCATGCCGAGACCCGTCGCCAGAACCGCGCCCGCAATCTTGTTGAACGTCAGGCTCATCTTATCCCCCAGGCCTTGACGGACCCGCCCAGCGAAGGGCGTTCCCATCCGACGCAGCCGAAAACAACGCACCGGAGCGGGTGTATGACCCAGCCCGCGGCAATCTGCAACACGCCCGCTGTGGCGGCGTCCGCCGCCGCCGGCAGGGTTCTGGCCACCGGACGGCAGGCCCCGCGCCGTATGCCGCAGCGTTCCAGACTGCCTTCTCCTTTGGAGCGCAGTTGGTCGCCGCCATCAGGGGTTTCCGGGCCCGGCGCGCGCGCGCTACAAAGCAGCCGACGCACGGCCCGCCCGGCTCGTCCGGCCGAGGACCAGGTTCCCACTGAGAGGTTACGGTTGATGTCCGCCCCGCCCCTCGTGCTCATCCCCGCCCGTCTCGCGGCGACCCGCCTTCCTGACAAGCCGCTTGCCGACATCGCCGGCAAGCCAATGGTCGTGCGCGTGCTCGAGATTGCCTGGGCGGCCGGGTTTCACGACGCCGCAGTCGCCGCCGGCGATCGTGAAATCGTCGCAGCCGTGGAGGCCGCCGGCGGACGCGCAGTCCTCACCGACCCGGCCCTGCCATCCGGCACCGATCGCATCTGCGCCGCCCTTGCCAGCCTGGACCCTGATGGCCGGCGTGATGTCGTGATCAACCTGCAGGGTGACGTTCCGACCCTGCCTGCGGATGATCTGCGCGCTGTCGCGGCCGCGCTCGCCGCCCAGCCGCAGGCCGACATCGCCACGCTGGTCGCCCCGTGCCGGCCGCAGGAGCGCGCCGATCCCAACACTGTCAAAGCCGTTCTGTCCTTCGGTTCTGATCGGACGATCGGGCGCGCCCTCTACTTCACGCGCGCCAGTGCGCCATGGGGCGAGGGCGTCCTGTGGCATCACATCGGCGTCTATGCCTATCGCCGCGCGGCGCTTGAACGGTTTGTGTGCGCGCCGCCGTCTCCGCTGGAAACCCGCGAAAAGCTTGAGCAGTTGCGTGCGCTGGAATTGGGCATGACGATCTGTGCGGCGGTGACCGACGCCGCACCCAAGGGCGTCGACGCGCCAGAGGACCTTGCTCTGGCGCGTGCGGCCTTCGGCGTGACCGGCGAAATGGAGCCATTGTGAGCAAACCTTTGACAGTCGCCTTTCAGGGCGAACTCGGTGCAAACAGCCACGCCGCCGCACTGGAGGCTTATCCCTCCTGCGATGTGCTGGCCTGTGCAACCTTTGAGGATGCGTTCAGCGCGGTCAGCGATGGCGCGGCCGATCTCGGCATGATCCCGATCGAAAACTCGATCGCCGGGCGCGTGGCCGACGTGCACCATCTGCTGCCGGAAAGTGATCTGCACATCATCGGCGAACACTTCATGCCCATCCGCTTCCAGCTCGTGGGCGTGAAAGGCGCGAAGCTGTCCGATATCACCCGCGCGCGCAGCCACATCATGGCGCTCGGTCAATGCCGCAAGACGCTGCGTAGCCTGAACATTCGTCCGGTTATGACCGCCGACACTGCCGGAGCGGCGCGCGAAATCGCCGAGCGCGGCGACAAGAGCGAAGGCGCGCTCGCCACGCGGCTGGCTGCCGAAATCCACGGCCTGGACATTGTGAAGGCCGATATTGCTGACGCTGCCCACAACACCACGCGATTCGTCGTGCTTGCCGCCAAACCGGACGACGCAGAACTCAATGAGGGGCCGTGCGTCACCAGCGTGGTGTTTCGCGTGCGCAGCGTTCCGGCGGCCCTTTACAAAGCGCTTGGCGGCTTCGCCACCAACGGCGTCAACATCACCAAGCTTGAAAGCTATCTGGTCGACGGCGACTTCGCCGCCGCTCAATTCTACATGGACATCGAGGGCCACCCAGGCGACCGCGCGATGCGTCTCGCGCTGGAGGAACTCGGCTTCTTTTCGTCGGAGCTGAAAATCCTCGGGGTGTATAAGGCGGCCGCTTACCGGCGCGCCCGCCGGTAAACGATTCAGCGCCGGCCATGCGAGGCCGGCGCGCGTCTGGGAGGGGGGCATGCTGGTTCTCTTGGGGGTTCTCGTGGTGGTCGCGGGCTTCGTGCTGCGGGTCAATCCGCTGATCGTGGTCGTCGCAGCTGCTGTCGTGACAGGTCAGGCGGCGGCGTGGGGGCCCGGGGCCAGTCTTGAAACCATGGCAGCCGCCGGCCTCGCGACGATCGCCGCACTGGGCAAATCCTTTAACGACAATCGCTACATCAGTGGCGTCTGGCTTGTGCTTGCGGCCATCGGCCTGATGGAGCGCGCCGGTCTGCAGGAGCGCGCCCGCGCTCTGATCGGGCGGGTGCGCACCGCCACGGCAGGGCGCATCTTGATCGTCTATCTTGGCGTGCGCCAGCTTTCCTCGGCCCTCGGCCTCACCTCGCTCGGCGGCCATGCCCAGATGGTCCGTCCCCTGATCGCCCCGATGAGCGAAGGCGCGGGCGAGGCGCGTCTGGGGCGACTGAGCGATGCGGCGCGATACCGCATCCGCGCGCATGCCGCCGGAACGGACAACATCGGGCTGTTCTTCGGTGAAGACATCTTTATCGCCATCGCGTCGATCCTGCTGATCAAGGGCTTCCTGGAGCAGAATGGCATCGTGGTGGAGCCGCTTGCTCTGTCTTTGTGGGCGATCCCGACCGCCATCGCCGCCTTCGTGATCCATGCGAGCCGGCTGTGGCTGCTCGACCGCAGCCTCGCCAGGCTCGCCGGGGAGACGGCGCCATGATAACGCTCGCCCATGTCTATCTGATCGCAGGCCTGTTCTTCCTTGGCTGCGCCGTACTCAACGCCTGCGACGCCAGCAACCCGCGGCGCGTTCGCACCGCCCTGTTCTGGGGTCTACTGAGCGTCAGCATGCTGGCCGGCGACCGGCTCGGTGATCTCGCCAACGGCCTGCTCGTTCTTGCCTTGGCGGGGCTTGCCGCCGCCGGCCTCGGACAGGGGCGGGCGGGTGTCACGACCCAGGAGGAGCGCGCCGCCAGCGCCGCCCGTCATGGCGATCTGCTCATCCTGCCGGCCCTGATCGTTCCCTCCGTCGCGCTCGTTGGCACCTTGATCGCCAAGCAGACCGACTGGGGCGCCCGGCTCATTGATCCGGCCCAAGCCACCATCGTGTCGCTGGCGCTCGGGGCCATCCTCGCCGTTATCGTTCTGCTCGTCTGGTTGCGCCCGCCTGTGAGCGCGCCGCTGCGCGAGGGCCGCCGGTTGCTGGACGCCGTCGGCTGGGCGGCGATCCTGCCTCAGGCGCTCGCCTGTCTCGGCGCTGTTTTCCTGTCCGGCGGGGTCGGAGACGCCGTCGGCGCCCTGATCACACAGTACGTTCCGCTCGACACCCGCACCCTGGCGGTGGCCGCCTATTGCATCGGCATGGCCTTCTTCACAATGCTGATGGGCAACGCATTCGCTGCATTCCCCGTCATGACCGCTGCGATCGGCCTGCCGATCGTCATCGGGCAGCACGGCGGGGACGTGGCGGCCGTCTGCGCCATCGGCATGCTCGCCGGTTTCTGTGGCACGCTGATGACGCCGATGGCCGCGAACTTCAATGTGGTTCCGGCCAATCTTCTGGAGCTGCCAGACCGAAGCCGGGCCCTGAACGGGGTCATTCGGGCGCAGATCCCAACCGCCCTTGCAGTTCTCGCCGCCAACATCATCCTGATGCGCATGCTGGCGTTTGCGTCATGACAGGCACGCTTGACCTGGCGGTCGCCGAGCGCTTCGCCCGTCTGGCGCTTGCCCATGTGGAGCGCGAATACCCCCATAAACTGGACCATGTGATGGGGGGCGCGCCGGACGTGGCGGGACCGCGCGACCTGCACCCTGTTTTCTTCGGCAGTTTCGACTGGCATTCCTGCGTACACGGCTATTGGCTGCTTGCCCGCATGCTGCGACGCTGGCCCGAAATTTCCGTTGCAGGCCAGATCGCCGACCTGTTCGATCGGCGCTTCACACCACAAGCGATTGCGGTTGAGACGGACTATCTCGCCAGACCGCTCTCGCGAGGCTTCGAACGGCCCTACGGCTGGGGTTGGTTGCTTGCTCTGCAGGCGGAGTTGGATTTGGCGCGTGCTCCAGGCTTGCAGCGGGCAGGCGCAAACCTCCTCACCCTGGCGCAGGCCTTTGACCGTCGTTTTGCCGAATTCCTTCCGCTGGCTATTTATCCCGTCCGGGCGGGCGTGCATTCCAACACTGCCTTCGCGCTGCGCCTTGCCCTCGACTATGCCGATGCGCGCGCCCGCGATCTCGCGGCGCAGATGCGCGCAGCCCTGGTGCGCTGGCATGGCGCGGATCGAGACTGCCAAGCGTGGGAGCCTGGTCTGGATGAGTTTCTGTCGCCCGCGCTCATCGTCGCCGAGGCGATGCGCCGGGCGCTTCCTCCCGCTCACTTCGTCGACTGGTTCGCCGCCTATCTCCCAAACGCGGCCCACGGCGCGCCGGAGAGCCTGTTCGCGCCCGCCGCGGTGAGCGATCGCAGTGACGGCAAGATCGTACATCTGGACGGGCTGAACCTGGCGCGGGCGTGGTGCTGGCGCGCCATCGGCAGTGCGCCGGGGATGCCGCGCGACGTCGCGCGCGCGGCGCAAGCCGCGGCTGGTCGCCACATTGCGGCGAGCCTGCCCCACATTGCTGGCGACTATATGGGCGAGCATTGGCTTGCCACCTTTGCAACGCTTGCCCTTGACGGGCTTTGAGGAGGTCTGGCAGAGCTGCGGCGCGCCGAGCCATGCGCGGACCAGCAGATCGTTTCGATCGGCGCATCACGCCGGTGCGGTGTGGATCGCGCTCAACGGGGCTTTCGACACGACACACAAAGGGCTGCGACATCTCCCGCGCTGACGCGTCCAGGATGGCGCGCACCTCGGCTGCGAGCATGTCGTCAGAACGCGCCGGGCCCTCCCGGAGCGCACCCGACCGCTGATCCGGAATGGCTGAGCGTTTCCCTGGCCCCAGCACCAGGGGCGACATGCCTCGGCGCGGGGCGCGCGCGGCCGTCGCCGGGATCTCTGCCGACGGCAATGGCGCCGGCAGACGAGGCGTTCATGTCGGCGGGCGCCCACCCGCTGTGGTCGCCAACCCCGGTTCGAGCGTCGCTTTCATGCCCAGGCGGTTGAGGTGACCAGGCCGGCCGCCTTGTGCATTGCCGTCTCTCGCTGAAACAGTCACAACGCGTCAGCATCCCTTATTGGAAGTCGCGATACTTCTGCCTACACAGCTGCTTTCTGACCAACCAGGAGATCCCCATGCTGTCGCGCCGCGCCGTAGTTTCATCCGCCGCCGCGGCTGCGCTCGCCGCCGCCTGCGCCTCCCGTGCTGGCGTTGGGGCCGGCGCCGCGCCGCAGGGCCAGACCGGCGACCTAGCGCTCAATGCGCTTCTTGAAGCCTTCTTCGACGCACGGATTGCGCGGTCACCGCAATTCGCCACCCAGCTGGGCGACAAGCGCGGCTACGATCGCTGGGACGAACGCACCGCCGAGACCGCAGCCGCTGAACTCGCCGCCCTCACCGCCGATGTGGCACAGATGCGCCGGCGGATCGATCCAGCGCGCCTGAGCCCGCAAGGCCGGCTGTCCTTTGCGCTTTTCGAAGGCCAGGGCGCGCGCGCCGAGGCCGCAGCGCCCTGGCGGCTCTACTCTTATCGCTTCAACCAGATGTTCGGCGCACAGAGCCAGGCGGCGACGTTCCTCATCAATCAGCATCGGGTGACCAGCGTCGCCGACGCCAAGGCCTATGTGGCGCGCCTCAAGGGGCTCAAAACCTACATGGCCCAGACCGTTGCTGAGAGTGAGGCGGCGCGCGCCGCCGGCGTCACGCCGCCGCAATTCGTCTACGCTTATGTCATACCCGCCGCGCGCAATGTTATCGCCGGCGCGCCCTTCGATACTGGCCCGGACAGCCCGTTATGGGCGGACTTCAAATCCAAGGTCGCCCGCCTTGACCTTCCGGACGCCGAGCAGGCCAGCTTGCTGGGCGAAGGCGAGGCGGCGCTGAAGGACTTCGTGGGACCCGCTTATGGCGCACTGATTGACGTGCTCACGCATCAGCAGGCGCAAGCCCGCACCAGCGATGGCGTGTGGGCGCTGCCGCAGGGCGAGGCTTACTACGCCTGGGCGCTCGCGAGTCAAACAACCACGGCGATGACGGCTGATGAGATACACCGCACGGGCCTGGAGGCCGTGGCGCGCCTGCATGAGGAGACCCGCGCCATCATGGGCCGCGTCGGTTTCACAGGCGATTTGAGGGAGTTCTTCTCCTTCATGGAGACGGACGCGCGCTTCTTCGAACCCGACACCCCGCAGGGCAAGGCGAGCTACATCGCCAAGGCGACCGCAGCGATCCAGGCCATGACAGCGCGGTGTCCGGACTTCTTTAACCTGATGCCGAAGGCGCGGATGGAGGTACGCGCCGTCGAGGCGTTCCGCGAAGCGAGCGCCGGTCTTGCATTCTATGAACGCCCCTCGCCCGACGGCGTCAGACCGGGCGTCTACTACGCCAACACCTCCAATATGAAGGCGCTGCCGCTCTATCAGCTTGAGGCGCTCGCTTATCATGAGGGCATTCCCGGCCACCACTTCCAGATCGCCATTGCCCAGGAACTGCCTGATATCCCCCGCTTCCGCCGCTTCGGCGGCTACACCGCGTACTCGGAGGGCTGGGGTCTTTATACGGAATATCTGGCCAAGGAGATGGGTTTCTACCAGGACCACTATTCGGATTTCGGTCGCGTCGTCCTGGAATTGCGCCGGGCCATTCGCCTCGTGGTCGACACCGGCCTGCACGCCAGGCGATGGACGCGCGAACAGGCTATTCAGTACATCCTTGATAATCAGCCTGGTGACGAGGCCCAGGCGCGCCGCGATATCGACCGCTACATCGTGATGCCTGGTCAGGCGACGGCCTATTTGATCGGTCAGATGAAAATCCTCGAGTTGCGCGCGCGCGCGCAGGCGCGTCTGGCTGGCCGGTATTCCATCAAGGGGTTCCACGACGCCGTGTTGGGGTCGGGCGCTGTGCCGCTTGACGTGCTTGAAGGCCTGGTCGGGGCTTGGGCGGCTGCCTGATCCGGCGACCGGGGGGCAGCCGACCGGCGCCATGGATTGACCAGGACGACGATTGACCCGGGCCATCGGCCCGGCCACTCTGTCACGTGGCGTCGGCCTGCATGCCCATGGCGGGCGCACTGTCGTGCAGGCAGATCTCTGGAGAAGGCCGCGATGGGTTGGTGGACGAAGATACCGCTGTGGCTTCGCATCATGGCAGCCTTGGCGCTTGGCTTAGGGTGCGGCTACGGCTTGAATGCGGCTGCGCTCTCTGGCGCTGTCTGGGCGCAGGAGTGGGCGGGCAACATCAAGATCGTCGGCGACATGTTCATCGCTCTGATCCGGATGCTCATCGCCCCGCTGATCTTCCTCACCCTGGTGTCGGCGGTGGTCTCCCTGGGCGAACCCCGCAGGCTCGGGTCAATCGGCTTGAAATCCGTGTCGTTCATGCTGGTGACCACTGCCATCGCCGTCGGACTTGGTCTGGCCATCGGTCTGATCGTTCAGCCGGGCGTCGGGGTGAACACGCTGGAGCCGCCGCCGATGATGGCTGGCGCAGGCGCCGAAGCCCCGACGGTCGCCGAGCGGCTGCTGGGCCTCATCCCCGAGAACCCGATCGCTTCGCTGGCGCAAGGTGAGATCCTGCAAATTATCCTGTTCGCGCTGCTGTTCGGGGTGGGGCTTCTCTACGCCCGTGAGAAGGGAGCGCCCGCTGCGCGCGCCATCGAAGGCGCCGCCGAAGGCATGATCCGCCTGACCGGCATCATCATGGAGCTTGCGCCGATCGGCGTCTTCGCCTTGATGACCTGGGTCGCGGCCACCTACGGACTGGACACCCTGCGCAACCTCGCGCTGCTCGTCGGGTGCGTGTATGCGGGCTGCCTGATCCATGCGCTCGTGGTTTACGGCGTCATCCTCAAACTGATCGGCGTGCCGGTGTCGCGGTTCTATGGCGGAATCGTCAACCCGCTGGCAATCGCTTTCTCCACTGCGTCCTCCAACGCCACGATGCCCGCGACCCTGCATGCAGTCGAACGCAACCTCGGTGTCTCCAACCGGGTGGCGAGCTTCGTCGTGCCGCTCGGCGCCACGATCAATATGGACGGAACCGCGCTTTATCTGGCGCTCGCCGCCGTGTTTGGCGCCCAGGCCTTCGGCATCACGCTCGACGTGCTCGATTACGGGGCGATTGTCCTCGCCTCGACGCTCGGCGCCATCGGCGCGGCCGGCATTCCCGGCGCCGGCCTGATCATGATGTCGATCGTGCTGACGGCCGGCGGCATACCGCTCGAGGTAATCGCCATCGTCGCCGGCGTCGATCGCATCATGGACATGGCCCGCACTGCGGTCAACGTAACCGGCGACTGCACCACCAGCGTCGTTGTCGCCAAGTGGGAAGGCGAACTCGACGAAGGCATCCTGCGCGGGGCTAAGCAGCCGGATGCCGAACTGGTTGTGGACGAAAGCCCCGCCAGGGACGCCTGAGGCGCCGCCGACCACCGTCGCGATCGCCGCCGCGCGCTTGCTCGTCCGCTTCGCCAGCCATGCACGCCACGACCGCCGTGCTGGGGTGAGCCTGGGATCTTGAGCCTTGGGACGCTGAGGCGGCAGACGGGCGTCTGCTGCGCTGCCGGATCCGCGCCGGCCAGCGCCCCCTGACCGGTCAGATCCCCAGCCCAGTCATGTCTCAGGGCTGAGGAGATCAGCGATCAGGATCTCCAGGTTCGGGTGGCAAAACAGGGGCAGGAGCCGCGCGGCCGCCGGTCAGCCTGCCGCCTTCACTGCCTTCACGATCTTGTCAGCGGCGTCTGCAAGATCGTCGGCCGGGATGACGTTCAGACCGCTGTCACGGATGATCTGCTTGCCCAGCGCCACATTCGTGCCCTCCAGGCGCACCACAAGCGGCACCTTCAGGCCGACCTCTTTGACTGCAGCGATCACGCCTTCGGCAATGACGTCGCATTTCATGATGCCGCCGAAGATGTTGACGAGGATGCCCTTCACCCGCGGATCAGCTGTGATGATCTTGAATGCCGCGGTGACTTTCTCCTTGCTGGCGCCGCCGCCAACGTCGAGAAAGTTTGCCGGCTGCGATCCAAACAGTTTGATGATGTCCATCGTCGCCATGGCGAGACCCGCGCCGTTCACCATGCAGCCGATATCGCCATCCAGGGCGATGTAGGCGAGGTCATGCTTCGACGCCTCGATCTCTTTTTCGTCCTCCTCGGACAGATCCCGCAAAGCCGCCCATTCCGGATGCCGGAACGCAGCATTCGTGTCGAAGCTGACCTTCGCATCAAGGCACAGGAGCTTGCCGTCGCCCGTCACAATCAGAGGGTTAAGCTCCAGCATCGCCATGTCCTTCGCCGTGAAGCAGGCGTAAAGCGTGCGGGCGAGATCAAGTGTCTGGGCCTCCAGCGCGCCGGTCAGTCCGAGACGTTCGGCGAGCGTGCGCCCGTCAGCCTCTGTCACCCCCACCGCAGGATCGATCGGCAGGGTAACGATGCGCTCGGGGTGCTTTTCAGCAACCTCCTCAATGTCCATCCCGCCTTCTTGCGAGCCGACGAAGGCAACGCGACCGGTCTTGCGGTCGACGAGCAGCGAGAGATAATACTCCTTCGCGATGTTCGCGCCCTCTTCGACATAAAGTCGTCGGACGACCCGCCCGGCCTCGCCGGTCTGCTTTGTCACCAGAGTGTGGTTCAGCATCTGGGTTGCAAACAGACCGACATCCTCAGGGTCCTTGGCGATGCGCACGCCGCCCTTGTCGCCAGCGGCGGCTTCCTTGAAACGGCCCTTGCCCCGGCCGCCGGCGTGGATCTGGCTCTTGACCACCCAAACCGGCCCGCCGAGTTCCGCAGCGGCGTCAAGCGCCTCCTCCACCGAGAAGACGGCGCGCCCGCGCGGGATCGGAGCGCCGAACTCGGCGAGAATGGCCTTGGCCTGATGCTCGTGGATGTTCATGCCTTGCCCCTCGGCCCTGTGAAAGTCACTGTGGTGTTGACTAGCCAAGCCCAGCCGCCGCCGCAATGGGGACCGCGCCGCCACCGCGCCCGGGGGGAGCGCCAGACCCGCCCCGGGCGCATCCCGTGTGCTCGCCGCGGGAGCCCGCCCAAGCCGCGCTGCATGGCTGGCTGGCGCGCCGCGGCGCTGTGGTCCGGCCATGACAGGGCACGCCAGCAGGCCTTGTGAACCCGGCCCCCGTCCCGCTAAGGTGACGCTGGCGTCATTTTCCGGGGCTGAGCCGCAGTCGGGACGCGCCGACATGGGAGTGGATGGTGGGACTTGATCATGTTGATGTCCTTATCGTCGGCGCCGGCCTGTCCGGTGTTGGCGCGGCGCATCACCTGCAAAAGCATTGCCCCACGAAAAGCTTTGCCATCCTCGAAGCGCGCGAAACGCTGGGCGGTACATGGGACCTGTTTCGCTATCCCGGCATTCGGTCCGACTCAGACATGTACACGCTCGGTTACAATTTCCGCCCCTGGACCAGGCCCAAGGCGATCGCCGACGGACCCTCCATCCTTGCCTATGTGAAGGACACAGCCCGTGAATCCGGCATCGACCGCCATATCCGTTTCCAGCACCGTGCAGTGCGCGCCTCCTGGTCCAGCGCGGAAGCCGTGTGGACGGTGGATATCGAGCGCGGACCGGATCGGTCGCCTGGCCAGATCATCTGCAACTTCCTGTTTCTGTGCGCCGGCTATTACAAATTCGAGAAAGGCTATGCGCCCGATTTTCCCGGGTCGGAGAGCTTTACCGGGCGAATTGTTCACCCGCAGCACTGGCCCGAGGACCTCGACTATGCCGGACGCAATGTCGTGATCATCGGCTCCGGCGCCACCGCGGTGACCCTGGCGCCGGAAATGGCCAAGACGGCAGGCCATGTCACGGTCCTGCAGCGCACCCCGACCTACATCGTGGCCCGCCCCGATACGGATCCGATCGCCAACGCCCTCCGCCGGCTGCTGCCGGCGAGCCTCGCCTACGGACTGACCCGCTGGAAGAACGTCCTGCTCAGCATGTACTTCTACCGTCTGACGAGGACCCGGCCGGAGCGTGTGAAGAAATTCCTCCTCGACGGCGTGCGCCAGGAACTCGGGCCGGAGTTCGATGTGCACACCCACTTCGAGCCGCCTTACAATCCCTGGGATCAGCGCCTTTGCCTGGCGCCAAACGGCGATTTTTTCGCCGCCATCAGGAATAAGTCCGTCAGCATGGTTACCGATGGCGTAGCCGGATTTACGCCGGAGGGCGTGGCGCTGAAGTCCGGCGGCGTGCTCAAAGCGGACGTCGTTGTCACCGCAACCGGCCTTGATCTTCAAGTGCTCGGCGGCGTTGAACTCTGGGTCGACGGCCGCCGCGTCGACCCTGCACGGACCTTCAATTACAGGGGGGTGATGTTTTCAGACGTTCCGAACCTCGCAAATGCGTTCGGCTACACCAACGCCAGCTGGACCCTCAAGTGCGACCTGATCTGCGCGTATATCTGCCGCCTGCTGAATCATATGGACAGAACCGGCATGCGTCAGGCCACGCCCCGGGTTGCCGACGCAACCCTTCAGGCTGAGCCGTGGGTGGATTTTTCCTCGACCTATATTCAACGTACCGCCCATCTCTTCCCCAAGCAGGGCGACCGCAAACCCTGGCGGCTCAATCAGAACTACGTGCTGGATCTCATGGCCCTGCGTTATGGACCGATGGAAGACGGCGTCATTGAATTCAGCGCTCCAGCCGCTCAACGGGCGCCTGAACGCCTTATGGCGGCGGCCCAATAGGATCCGGCCGGCAAGACGCCGTGCGCAAAATCGCGCCTGCGAGGTCTGCGATCAGCGCGCGGCGCGAGCACGTGAAATCAAGGCTTCCGTCGATGGATCGCGCGTCGGGCCGGGCGCACCGGCGAGCCGCGCCTCGATTTCGCCGGCCAGCGCCTTGCCGAGCTCAACACCCCACTGGTCGAACGAATTCACGCCCCACAAAACGCCTTCGCTGAAGGTGCGGTGCTCATGCCAGGCCAGAAGCGCGCCGAGCCCGCGCGCGTCCAGGCGGTCAAGGGTGACGAAACTTGACGGACGATTTCCTGGAAAGGTGCGGTGGCGCGCGAGCAGGCGCGCCCGCTCCGCCGGCATGCCCTGCGCCTCATTCTCTGCGCGCGCTTCGGATTCGCTCTTACCGCGCATCAGCGCTTCTGCCTGGGCGAACGCATTGGCCAGCGTCGCCGCATGACGCTCAGGCGCTTCCTGCGCATCGTCAAGCACCGCCAGAAACTCAACCGGCGTCACGTCGGGGCTTTGATGCAGATGCTGGAAGAAGGCGTGCTGCGCATTGGTGCCCTCCGCACCCCACACAACCGGGCAGCTCGCTTCGGCCGGCGCCCCGTCCGCGCATACCGACTTGCCGTTCGACTCCATGTCCAGTTGCGACAGAAACTGCGGCAGCAGGCGCAAACGGCGCGAATAGGGGATCACCGCGCGCGTCGGATACCCGAGCGCGGACCTGTTCCACACACCTGTCAGCGCCGCCAGCAAGGAAAGATTTTGCGTGCCGGAGCTGGTTTCGAAATGGCGGTCGATCTGTGCAGCGCCCGCGCGCAGAGCCGCAATCGCTTCTGGACCAAGCGCAATTTCAAGCGACAGGCTCACGCTCGACCACACAGAGAAGCGCCCGCCCACCCAGTCCCAGAACGGAAAAATCTGATCTGTTGCAAAACCGCGCTCAATCGCACGCGCGGGCGCCGCCGTGACCGCAGCCAGATGCGCCCCCAGGTCTGCCTCCGGCAGCGCACCCGCCAGCCATGCGCGCGCGGCGTCGAAATTCAGACCGGTCTCGCGGGTGGTGAAAGTCTTGGACACCACCACGACCATGGTGGTGTGCGGATCAAGGCCGGTAAGCGCTGCGGCAAGCTCGGTTGGTTCAACATTGGCCGCGAACCGCAGTGCAACGGGACCGCCGTCAAGCGGCGCCAGCGCCTCATGCACAAGGCGCGGGCCAAGGTCCGACCCGCCGATGCCGATATGCACGACTGAATTCAGCGGCTTGCCCGCAGCGCCGAGATGGCGCCCGGACCTGATGGCCTCGGCAAGTGCGCGCACGCGCGCCTGGGTCTGTCTGACCTGGTCTGATACAGGCGCGCCGAGGACGGCCCATGCGCGTGCAGGGTCGCGCAGCGCCATGTGCAGTGCTGCGCGGCCCTCGGTAGGGTTGACGATCTCGCCGCCGAACAGAGCGGCGCGCGCCGAGGCGAAACCCGCCGCATCAGCCGTCGACAGGAGCGCCTCAAGGTCATCCGCGGCGATGTTCTGCTTGCTGACGTCAAGACGCAGCCCCGCACATTCCGCGGTGAGGCGCGAAACGCGATGCGGATCGGCCGCAAACAGGTCCAGGATACGCCGCCCATGGGCGGCATGCGCCCGGGCGCGCAGAAGATCGAGCGCCATGGCCGCCTACGCCGCCGGTTCGTGGTCGCGGCGCATCAGCCGGTCAAGGCCGTCCCGGAACGCATCGTGCATATCCGCGCGCTCCAGAGCAAAGGATGCAGTCGCGAGCAGATATCCAAGCTTGTCGCCGCAATCGTGGCTGCGCCCGGAAAATGGCTTGGCCGTGAAGCGCTGGGTCTCGAGCAGTTTCGCCATAGCATCCGTGAGCTGTATTTCGCCGCCCGCGCCGGGATTCTGGCGCGCCAGGATGTCGAAGATCCCCGGCTGCAGGATGTAGCGGCCGGAAATCCGCCACCGTGATGGCGCGTCCGCCCTGGGTTTCTCCACCATACCCGACATTTGCGCCCCGCGCGGGGTCATCGCTTCGCTGAGCGCCACGATGCCGTATTTGTGGG
The DNA here is from genome assembly GCA_044375455.1 of Caulobacterales bacterium. Taxonomy (GTDB): domain Bacteria; phylum Pseudomonadota; class Alphaproteobacteria; order Caulobacterales; family Aquidulcibacteraceae; genus JBEIHX01. The sequence continues at coordinate 19,808 of JBILMQ010000022.1, forward strand.
CATTGTGCGGCTCCACATCTTCGACAGCGATCACATTGCCGCCGACGGTGTTGTAGGCATCAACCAGCTGCGCAAGGCAGGATGGCTTGCCCTGCATCACCTCATCCGGCAGCAATACTGCGAACGGCTCGTCACCGATGATGTCGCGCGCGCACCAAACGGCGTGGCCGAGGCCGTTCGGCCGCTGCTGGCGCACAAAACTCATTGCGCCTGGAGCAGGCAGGGCGTGGCGTAATGCCTGGGCGAGGTCCTCCTTGCCCTTGGACAGCAACGTGTCCTCCAGCTCATAAGCGTGATCGAAGTAATCCTCGATCGCCGCTTTATTGCGCCCGGTGACGAACACGAAGTGTTCGATGCCCGCCTCGCGAGCCTCCTGCACGACATAATCAATCAGCGGTCGGTCGACGAGGTTGAGCATCTCCTTCGGCACCACCTTTGTGGCCGGCAGAAAACGCGTGCCCAGGCCGGCAACCGGCAGCACGGCCATGCGGATTGGACGGGTCATCAATGCGCTCCGTGAAAGTGATTGGCTCTACGCCTCGACGCGGACGCACGCTAGCCCTATTGAGGCGAAGTCTGGGGCCGTCGGCGACGGCCTCGCTGGCCGACAACATCAAGCATACCAAAATCAAGCAGGGTTCATGTCAGCGCGCTGTCGTCTCTACCTGATCACACCGCCCCGCATCGACGATCCTGCCGGGTTCGCCGCGGTTCTGAGGTCGGCGCTGGCTGGGGGGGATGTGGCCTGCGTGCAACTGCGCCTGAAAGACGCGCCGGACGATGCGATCCTGGCCGCGGGTCAAGTCCTCGGGCCGATCATACAGGATGCGGGCGCGGCCTTTCTCGTCAATGACCGACCCGATCTCGCCGACCTGCTCGACGCCGACGGTGTCCATGTCGGCCAATCGGACGCCTCGATCCTCGAGGCCCGCCGGCGCTTGGGACCGGATCGCGTCGTCGGCGTCACCTGTCACGCGTCGCGCCACCTTGCCATGGAGGCCGGCGAAGCCGGTGCGGACTACGTGGCGTTCGGCGCCTTCTATCCTACCGCCACAAAAGCGCCGCCAGAATACGCGACTTCTGATATTCTGACATGGTGGCAGGATCTGTTTGAAATTCCATGCGTGGCAATCGGCGGCATCACGACGGACAGCGCGGCGGCTCTGGTGACGGCTGGCGCAGATTTCTTGGCTGTCTCGGCGGGCGTTTGGGGACATCCGCAGGGCCCGAAGGCAGCGGTGGCCGCCTTCAACGCAATCTTCGCGGCGGCCTCGCCGCGCTGATCGGCGTGTGTGCGCTGACCGCACAGGCTCCCCTGGTGACGACCACTCCCAGCGAATTGGCGTTTCAGGCGGCGCGCGCTGCTTACGCCTCGAAAGACTATGAGCGCGCCTTCGCCCAGGCGCGCAGCGCCGCCGATGCCGGCCATGTCGCCGCCATGCGCCTCGCCGGGCACATGTTGGAAGCTGGCCTTGGCGTTGATCAGGATGAGACGGCCGCGGCCGAGTACTATCGCCGCGCGGCGCAGCGCAATGACCCCGATGCGCTCTACTCGCTTGGACTGCTGGGTTTGGAAAGCCGTGGCGGCGTCAGCAAGCCGGAGGCCGAGTCCTTCCTGTCGCGCGCCGGACGGGCGGGCGATGCGGCTGCGGCTGAAGCTCTCGGCTACGCGCTTCTGTCCGGCGAGATCGGCCGCCTTGACGTCAACGCGGCGGCTCTCTGGCTTGCCCGCGCCGCCGACGCCGGGCGCACGTCCGCGGCCTATCCCGCGGCTCTCCTGTTCACGGGCCAGGACGGCGCCGACATCGACTACGCGCGCGCCCGCAAATATCTGGAGCAGGCCGGAACCGCCGGTGTCGGGGCCGCTGCTGCTGATCTCGGGCTGTTGTTGATGCAAGGCCGCTTCGGCGCCCCGGACGCCGAAGGCGCGGCGCGCTGGTTCGAACGCGCGGCGAGTTACGGCGACCAGGAGGGCCAATTCCTCTACGCCTATACCCTCGCCACAGGTTCTGGAACGATGCAGAATCTTGAAGCCGCCTATGGCTGGGTGCTGCGCTCGGCCGCTCAGGGTCGCTCCAGCGATCAGCAATGGGATGCCGATCGCGTGCGTCTCCAGACTGCGCTGGAGCAAACTCTTCCGCCCGACGCGCTCGCCCGCATCAGAACCGAGGTCAGTGCGCCGCCGCTTGCTCCGCCTGGGGCGCCTGGGCCCCAGCCCGCTGAGGGCAGCGCGCCAACCCCGCACCCGCAAGACCCGAAAGCTGCGCCCC
>JBILMQ010000201.1:0-6602 GCA_044375455.1 Caulobacterales bacterium
CCAAAGCCCAGTTCGCCGTCATGTTTGGCGAACGCTTCGTACGGGCCATGCAGGCCTAATGCGCAACCCGCCGCCCGCACACAGAATTTCTGACAGTCCCCATTCTGATCGGCTTGGACCACCCGACCCCATCGGGTGGTCCTTTCTTTCGCCACCTCATCATGATAGAAAGTTCGCCATCATGACTGATGCGCCTATTCAAATCCGCAATCCGGATGTCGTTCGCGACATTCGCGCTTTGGCCGACCGGCTGGGTTTGCCCATGACAGACGTGGTCGCTGAAGCTGTGCGCCGGCGTCTCAGCGAAGAAGATGCCCGCGCTGACGAAGCGAGAATAGACCGCAAAAAGCGGGCGCTCGACGTGCTGGCGCGGATTGACGCCCTACCCCAACGCGGCGCCCTCCTGACCGACGCGGACCTTTACGATGCCGATGGGTTTCCCAAGGATCGCGGTCCGTGATCGTCGTCGATGCATCAGCCGTGCTCGCCATTTATCTCAATGAACCGGAACGCGAGCGATTTCTGGAGATCGTGACATTGGCGCCGGCAGCGGAAATGGCGCCGGTCAATGCCTGGGAGGTTCTGGCCCGCGCACAGAGCCTTCATGGCGCCGCCGGCGCCGGCGAGGCAGAAGCGTTGCTCTCGGCGCTTGGCATTGCGGTGGCGCCATCAACCATGGACGACGTTAGAGAAGCCGTGGCGGCATTTGCCCGCTTTGGTCGCAACACGCCGGCCAACCTCAATCTTGGCGATTGTTTTGCCTATGCGCTCGCGCAAAAACGCAATGCGCCGCTGCTCTTCAAGGGCGATGATTTCGCTCAGACCGACGTGACACGCGCCACGCCAAGCTCGATGTGATCATCAAAGTTACCACCCGGAAAGTGGATCGCCGGCCGCCGGAGACACCCCGGTCGCAGACGCTCCGACGCAGGGCAGCGGTCCAAAACAATCCCAGAGCCTACCTTATGGCTGGGAAGCGAAAGCGCACTTACGTAGATTCCGAGTCTGCGCGACGACTCCATATTCGGGCTATGTGGCCGGCAAGCATCGCATGGCGATGGGTCACAGCCCGGAGCATCCCGTTTGGCCCAAAAGCGCGCGCCGTCATTGGCGCATAGCTCCACACGCTGGCCTCTTTTGAACTCATTGACCACCCTGCTGAACTTGCCGATCGCGCCGCGCCGATTGTTCTGACCCCGCTCCCCCAATCGCCCATCCGCACGCGGGCGCGTTCTCGCTCATCGCCCTGAGAAAGCATCCGTCGTCCGGCTTGCAATGGCCCGAGGCTTCGGCGCGCACGCGCGCCTGCAGGCCGCGCCAAGCCATTGCAAGCCGCCGCTTCGCTCCCTTGCCGGCTGCTTCTCGGCGGGCGTCGCGAACGCGACCCCGGTGGGATGGGCCCACCAGGTTGGGAGCAAAGATCATGGACAAGGCAGCTTTCGAGATTATCGGCAATGTCGGCAGCGTGGAGATCAAGGACATCAAAGGCGGCAAGAAGCTGGCGGTGCTGTCGGTGGCGACCAGCGAACGCTGGAAACGCGATGACGGGTCTTGGGCCGAGAAAACCGCCTGGCACCGCGTCGCCATCTTCCCCGGCCAGAAGGTCGAGCGCGTCGAGGCGCAGGTGCAGAAAGGCACGCGCGTCCGCCTCGTCGGCGACATCCGCCCCTCTCGCTACGACGACGCCAAAGGCGTCACCCGTTACACGGTGGAGTTCGTGGTCGGTCCGTTTGGAGATGTCGAGGTGCTGGCCCGGGCCAAGCCACGGGCAATGGATGGCCCTGCCGCCGACGTCGCCCAGCCGACCCGCGCCAAGCGCGGCAAGGCTGCCGCGGCGGGTGATGTCGAAGCCACCGCCTGACCCACGCGACGCCCTGGCCTTTCGGCTGGGGCGTCTACACTCCGGAATGGCGGGTATCGGTTTCGGCCGGCGGGCGGCCGAAAGAGTCAAGGTTGGGGCATAACCCACCTTTCGCCACCGACCACACTTGGGATTTCGTATCTATGCCTTGCATCGATCATTGAGCGGTAGCTCGGACAAGCATGACGGTAAATCATTTGCATGCAGATGATCGGAAACGCGCTGGCGATCCGCAATTGCAGCGGGTAGAGCGATACGCTTATTCTCCGCCTAACGGCTGGAATCCAATGCGTATTGCATTGTCGCGCGGCCGAGCGCTGTTAGCGCAAGAGCCCAAATCGCCAAAACCCAAACGCTGAGCCATCCAAAGCTCGCCCAGGCAAGTGTTGTGTGCGCACTCAAGCCGCGCATGCCCCACGCTTGCGCCTGTGGTGGCTCAATGCCAACCCCACCCATGATTGAAGCGCCCATTGCACTGCGCAGCGCTGACACGTCCGCGCGGGCGTCAGCTTGCCGCGAAAGCGCAGCTGACACGCCCGTTCCCGCCGCATCCGTCATGGCGATTGATTGCGCCAAAGTTGGCGAGAGCGCCTGCAGCGACGTGGCGAACGCGCTCTGTTCCCGCAGGCTTTGCTCAAACGCCTCATGCTTCGGCGCGACAGCCGCGTCAATATTCAGACTAACGAGGTAGCGCGATTTCGCCCAATCCGGCACATCAAACGCGCCTTGCTCCAGTTCCGGATGATCATTGAGATAGGCATGCGCCAAGCTCTCAGCATTCTTCACAGCGTCGATTTCAGCGGCACGCGCGTCGGCAAGGAATGCAAGGCGCGATGGCGCCGGCGCCAGCGCTTGACCGCCGGCGACAATCGCACTGGGACCTGCCGCGGCCAACACCAGCCACGCGGCCAATAAAGCCGCCGCGCTGGCGGCGCCAGCTCGTATTGCCGCGTTCGCAAGAACGCACAGCCCCATCCAGAACAGCAGTCCCAATCCGGTCGCTGTGATGAACGCTGCAATCGCCAATCCGCGAGCGCCCTCGGAGCCGCCGCCCAGGAATGACTGGACACACAGCGCCACAGCTAGCGGCGCCGCGACAAGGGCGCTGCGCGCGAGGACCCGCGCCAACAGGATACGACCTGGGTTGGCGCCATGCGCAATCAACAAGGCAAGACGCCCGTTGCGGCGCTCCTCGCCCAATAAACCTGCACACAAGGCAATCAAAACCAAGGGAGCGATCAGCGTCGTCAAAAATGCAAAATCGAAACGTGCTAGCGCAAGCGATTGCGGATTGTCGATTTGGTAGTTCTCGAACACCCGATGCAAGGGCGTAAGCGGCGTGGCGTCTCCCACAAGGGGATCAAGGCCGGTGCGGCCTGCAGCGAAATCCAACAGAGGCGGCTCCTGCGCCAACATCCGCATCCGGACTGTGTGCGGCCCCTGCAAGGCTTGCGGCGTGCTGCTTGTCGCCGATGCGGACTGGGCCAGAGCTTTCGCTTCAGCCAATGCAGCACAATGCGTACCCTGTGCGCTGAGACCTGTGAAAGACGCTAGCGCAGATGCTGCGACCAGCACTGCAATCGTGGCCACGGCTGCGCCTGAACGCCACAGCATCAACAAGTCCCAGCCGACGAGGCGCCAGAAGCCCATGGCTACCTCCTGCGCAACGCAAACAGCGTTGAGGAAAGCGCAAACGCAAGCCCGCAAAAGAGCCAGCCCAACAAAGCCAATCCATCTCGGCCATAGTTCGCGGCCACCGCCGTCACGGCAGGCGCCGTGTAGTGGAAATGCGGAATCTTCTCCCATAGCGCGCGATCAGCGAGATAGGCGCCCCCCCGATCGCCGGCATTGAAGATATCGTCTTCATTGAGTTGGCGGATAATCACGCGACGCTGCGCCTCCGCCTGCGCCAGAAAATCGATTTGATGGGCCAGGTCACTTCCCGTCAGGCCGGCCGACAAGCTGGAAAATGCAATCGTGGGCGACAGCGAAGCAAATGCAAAAAACACGTCGGCTTGGCGGCCAAACGCAACGCGCAATTCGCCATAGCGGCGATCGTGAATCGCATCGCCGATCTCTTCGCCTCTTTGCAAGCGCAGTCCACGCACGCTGAGCACGCGGCCTTGATCGTCCACGACCGTCGCACTCGCGGGCGTGTTGTGCCCGTCGCTATCGGCGACTACTGCAGCGCGCGTTTCTGAACGCAAGGCTGCGACGAATGTCGCCGGCGCTGGCGCTGGCGCCGTCGCCTCAGCCACCGCCATCGCCACGCGGGGCGCAACCGCCACCATGATCGCCCAGAGCGCGAGAGCAGACAAAAGGCTTGCGCGTGTGGTGGCAAACCATGCCGAAAGCGCAACGCCAAAGATGGCGAAGATGACCCCATACCCAAGCGCCGCGCCGCACCACAGCGCAAGCCGCCATGCCGCATCCGGATAGAGGCCCGCGCCAGCGAAGATTTGCGCCCATGCTCCGGCGGTTGCGGCAAGGAGAAGCACTGCACTCAGCGCAAGCGTGAGGCCCGCCACGCCAATCACTTTGCCCAGCGCGATTGCCCAAGTGCTGGCGCCGTGCGCTTGCAGCAGCGCCAAGCGGCCTTCTTCGCGCTCCCGCGCCACGCTGACGGCGCCGATCATCAAGCCAAGCAAGGCAAGTAGATTCTGCACGATCCAAGATGGCGTCAATGGGCCGAGCGGTGAAGCATCGGCGCGATCTTCGGCGGGCCGCGCTTCGGCGGGGCGCTGCAGATGCGCCTCCATCCAGACATGCCCGCCAACGAAAGCGCGCAAACCGGGATCGACGTCTTCAAGCGCGCTTGGCGGACGCACCGCGAAACGCGAAAAGTGAGCGGCCGCGTGCGGATTGCGTTCGCCCTGATCAAGCCAGGTTTGCGCCTCTTGGGCTTGTGCGGCGGCCAGCGTGCGCGCGACGTCGGCGCGCGTGACAGCCGCAGACAGGGCGCTTGCCGCCGCCAACACGATGATCGCGAGCGCGGCCCACCACAGCCACCCGGCGCGCAGCATCTCGCGCCCATCTTTTGCGGCGACGGCAAATGCGGCTGTCATGCCGCCCCTCGCATGTGGGCGACGTAGAGCGCTTCCAGGCCCCGTGCGTCCACGTCTTTCGGCGTTATTTCGGCAACGACACGCCCGGATTTCAGGATCACCAGCCGGTCGGCGATATCGTGGGCGCGGAACAGATCGTGCGTGGCCATGAGCACCGCCGCGCCTGCCTCAGCCCGCGCGCGAATGGCTGCGGTCGTCTCGATCGCGGCAACCGGATCAAGCCCTGACAATGGCTCATCCAACACCAGGGCCTTTGCACCCTTGCTGATGGCGATGGCGAGCGCCGTCTTTTGGCGCATGCCTTTCGAGTAGCCCGCAACTCGCTTACCCGCAGCGGCTTCGGGTAAGCCGGCCGCTGCCAGAGCGGCGATGGCTTCGGCCCTGCTTGGCCGCGGTCGGCCGGCGAGATCGGCGAAGAATTGCACCGTCTCGATGCCGGACAGGCTTGGATACAGCGACGCCGTTTCAGGCACATAAGCAAGTTTTGCCCGTGCCGCGGTGGGGTCAGCAGCAACAGAAACGCCGTCCACCAACGCATCCCCCCGGGTGGGCGCCACGAGCCCCAAAAACATCGCAATCGTTGTGGACTTCCCGGCCCCATTGGCTCCAAGCAAGGCAGTCACTTGGCCCGGCGCAACGCTGAGCGTCAGCCCAGCTAGCGCGACCGCTTCGCCATAATGCTTCGTCAGCCCTCGCGCCTCCAGCATGCCCGATCGCCCTTGACTCAATGAAACGTTATACTGTCACAGACCCCGCTTAATGGAGTGATCATAAAAAAGCAATTCCTCTCCGTGGCCGCGATAGCGTGCGGGCTGTCATCCGGATTGACCGCACCGCTGGCCGCCGCACAAACCCCAGCGGCAGGGGCGGACGAAGTGATTGTCGTCATCGGCCAGGCCCAACGCAATTTCAGCTTCGATCAGCCGGCCCCCACCGCATCGCGCCTGGATGTGCCGCTGTTTGATCTGCCAACGAGCGTCGATCGAATTGATCAAAACGAGATTATCGCGCGCGGTCGCCCCAGTGTGGTTGACGCGCTGAACGGCACAACCGGGCTGGTGGGGCAAAACCGCGCCGGGGCGGCCGGCGTGTTCAGCTGGCGCGGCTTTACAGAGAACGCGGTGGCCACTTTGTTTGATGGCGTGCGGGTGCAAAACTCCACAATCACCACCCGCAACTATGACGCCTTCACCTTGGAGGCGATCGAGGTCGCCCGCGGGCCGATGTCGTCGCTGTTCGGTGAAGGCGCGTTGGCGGGCGCGGTGAATTACGTTCGCAAGAAACCGTTTCAAAGCGAACGCGCCACGTATGAGCTTTTGGCCGAAGCGGGCTCGTTCGACAGTTGGCGCCTCGGCACCGGTGTGAATGCGCCGATTTCAGATACGCTCGCGCTGCGCATTGATGCGGTGCATAGCGTGCAAGGCACGCAGGTGCGCGGTGACGAAACAACCACCTCACAAGTGCTTGCTGGCGCCAAGCTGGATTGGACACCGAACATCACATCTACCTTGCAAGTCGATTGGTTCGACCAGAGCCGCGACGATGCCTATTGGGGCACGCCGCTGATCAACGGCGCCATTCCATTTGATTTGCGCGCAGTGAACTACAACAACGCGACCAATAATCTCTATGCAGAGGGACTGTCAGAACTTCTGTGTGCGGATAACGCAACCTGA
>JBILMQ010000200.1:0-6602 GCA_044375455.1 Caulobacterales bacterium
CCTGAGGTCCGCACGCCTGAGGTCTGCACGCCTGAGGTCTGCACGCCTCAGTTCCTCAGTCTGGAGGTCGGCCGGCAGGACGTCGGCGCGCAGAAGGTCGGACCGGTGCGACTGAGGTGCGCCGTGGCGGGCGAGGGTCCTCTGGTCCTGATGGTCCATGGCTTTCCCGAGTCCTGGTATTCATGGCGCCACCAGATCACGCCAATCGCCGAGGCCGGGTATATGGCCTGTGCGATCGACGTGCGCGGTTATGGCGGATCCGACAGTCCGTTTCCGGTTGCATGCTATGACATGGAAACCCTGGTTGGCGACGTGGTTGGCGTCAAACAGGCCCTGTCTCCCCACCGCCCCGCCGTGCTGATCGGTCACGACTGGGGCGCGCCCATCGTCTGGAACAGCGCGCTCGCCCACCCGCAGCTGTTCTGCGCGGTGGCCGGCCTGTCGGTCCCGTATTTGGGCGTTCCGCAACGCAGTTTCGATGACGTCATGGACGAGATGTTCACCCGGCGCGGCCGGTTTTTTTACCAGGTCTATTTCCAGGAGCGACGCGCCGAAATAGACCTCGACGCTGACCCGCGCGGGTTTCTGCGCCGGTTTCTGTATGCGATTTCCGGTGACGCGCCCGCCGGATCATGGCCGACCAACAAGACGCCAGCGGCCAAACTGACGGATGGTCTCATTGACCCGGAGCCCTTCCCGGGGTGGCTGTCGCCGGTCGATCTCAATGTGTATGTCGCCCAGTTCGAGCGGTCGGGCTTTCGCGGCGGCCTCAACAGGTATCGCAATCACAGGCGCGACTTTGACTGGTTGCAGGCCTTCAAGGATCGCCGCATCGAGCAGCCGTCCTTGATGATCGCGGGCGACCGCGACCCTGCCTATGCCATGCTGGGCGGGGCGGACCCAATCCCTGTCATGCGTCGCTTCGCACCAAACCTTCAGGGCGTCCATATCTTGCCTGGGTGCGGTCACTGGACCCAGCAGGAGCGCCCCGCCGAGGTCACGTGTGCTCTCCTGCAGTGGCTGTCAGGCCTCGGGTTCGCGCGGGCGCCGGCGGCGTCGGTTCAGGCCCCGTTCAGCCAGATCCGCTAGTTCTGACGCGCGGTCGACGACCCGAGCAGGAGCATGGAATGCTGACCCGGTCTTTTGATGCAGTCCCTTTCACGACATCCCCTCTGCGCACGGCTGGTCTGCAGGCCTCCCGCGACGCCGGTCACTCTGCGTCACTGCGCGCCGTGCTGCTTGCGGTGGCGCTGGTGATGGGCCTCGCCGGGTGTGCGAGCGGTCTTGGCGCGAATGACTACGAGCGTGGCCAGGTCGGTTCGGTCTCGCGTGTGGAGGAAGGCGTGGTCCTCGCGGCGCGCGCTATCATGATTGAGGGTCGCGAGGGCGTTCTGGGCGCTGCGGCTGGCGCGACGATTGGCGGTATCGCCGGATCTGAAATGGGCGGCGGCGACAAGGCGCAAACAGCCGGCGCGGTCGTCGGGGCTGTCGCAGGCGGGGTTCTTGGACGCCAGATCGAACGCGGCGCAACGCGCAAACCCGGGTTTGCCTACACTGTCCGCCTGAAGTCGGGCCAGCTTGTCACCGTCACGCAGGGCGGGGACGTGGCGATTGCGGTCGGCGCGCCCGTCTTCGTTGAATACGGCGCGCGCGCCCGGGTCATTCCGCAAACGACGAGCCCGCCGCCCGGCTGATCCGACCGGTCGCCGCCGCCGGCCTGTGCAGCGCCCTTCCGTGCGGGCGTCGCCCGCGCGCCGTTCAAACGGGCTGCCCGGGGCCCGGATAAGTTTCGGTCCGGGCGACTTGGCCCCCGCGGCTTGGATCGCTGCAAGACTGCCGCGCCGCCGCAACGGTTCCGGTCAGCACCTGCGATCCCGCTGGCGGTCCTGCCGGCCCGGATCAGCCGGGCCTGATCAGCCGGGCCTGATCAGCCGGGTCTGATCAGCCGAGCCCGCCAGGACGGGTCTGCCAGGACGGGTCTGCCAGGACGGGTCTCCCGGTAAATCCACATCGCCAGACCATGATCAGGACGCGCCGCCGTCCCGACTCACGGGCGGGCAGGACAAGCACACGCCGACCGCCCCCGCGGACGACGCTCAGTGCACGCTGACCGGCTCCATGTCATGCGCGCGGGCGGCGGCGAATGCAGCCTCCCGCGAATCCAGCACCGCCAGCCGATCGCCGGCTTCATCGTGGACAGCGTACCAGATGGCGTTTGGGTCCAGCTTGAACGGCAGGGAGGCCGCGCCGCCGGGAATGTCCTTCACGATGTCGCTCGCCCGTGCCGGGCGAACGTAGACGACGCGCACAGAGGTCGTTGATTCGTCGGTAGTGGCGGTCATGGCCTAACACCTTCTGACTGGCGTCCCGCGCGAGCGGCGACACGGCGTATGCAGCTTGCAGATCACGCACGAACCCGGACAAATTCAGCCCTTCGCGCGTCACCTGCGGACCCCGCCGACCATCGGCCGGAGCGCGGCGCACGCCTGTTTCTACAGATGGGCACGCCCGCGCAGAGCGCAAGGCCGTGGACGATCAGACGCCGGGCTGCGCGATGGCGCGCTGCGCGACAGTCGGCTGAGACCCGCCCGGCGGGGCGGCGACCGCCGTCGGCGCAACGGGTCGCCCGAACCCTGAGCCCTGCAGGCCATGCACCCTGGCGGCCTGCAGGACTGCGGGGGTGCGCCGGGGGGCCGCGCCCTGTGCGATGACTTCCGGGCTGTGCGCCCGGCCGGTCGCCACGACCGCATACATGATCACCACGACGTCGTTGCTTTGGCCGAGATTTGCATCAACGTCGCAGTCGTTCTTCAGCATGTCGAGCGCAGGGCGCCCGAGGCAGAGCAGAGTGGACAGGCCTGCGCCGAAGTCATCAGGGGCCCGGCGCATGCCCGGCCTGCGCAGCGCCGTCAGGATGCTGTCACGGTCCTTGTCCACGATGGCGGTTCGCCGCACCTGGATGGTCAGCCGTCCGGGCCGCACCCGCACCCTGGAAGGCAACGGCTCATAGTGTCCGAAATTGCCGGTTGGCGGGGATTTCTGGCGGATATTCAGGGTCGACAGAGTGATGGACGCCCGGATAGGTCAGTCCAACGCTTGCCGCAGCGCCGGCGCGCCAAAGCCGCCACGCCTGCGCCCCTGCGTCCGGGATGACTGACGATCGGCCGGTGGGCGAGACCAAGCCCGTTGGCCCCAGGCGCACAGATGCAAACCCGCGCTCACGCGGGGTCGCGGCTGCGTAGCGGGTGGATCTCGCGGCTGGCCGTCCATTCGCCTGGGGCAACGCTCCGCAACTCGAGTGTGGAGGGCATTGGGACACCGGTGCTGAAGTTGCTTCTGGATCATCCCGGCGGGACCTAGGACCCGCGCGACCCATGGCGGGGCATGCATCCACGTCGGGAGATTCTGTTCAGGGTCGTCTGCGGCGCGCCTTCCGCCGTCATCGACTGATCGGAAACGGTCTGCACCGGGTGCTTAACTGTCGGTTCAAACAGGATCAGTCGCGGCGCAGGACAGGGTATGGGGCTCACATCATGGGCCCTGCACGCTCTGTCGCACGCAACTCCGTCCGCTCAATGGCCGACAAGAAAACGCTCGAGCACAAAGGAGAAAGGCGCTCACCAAGTGCAGTCGTCTCGAACCCATTCCGGGGTCGCTCGTCCGTTAACCTGGCGTGTGAGCCCTCTCCTGAAGCGCCGGGGGCCGGGCCTCCAGCAATGCCCCATCGGCCCTGCCATGCGGTGAGTTTGGCGCCGCCGCCGGCCTGTCGGGCGTCAAACATGCCGTCAAGCAGGCATTCGACCGGTCATAGAGCGCGCGCAGAGTCTTGATGTCCGCCGCCGCCACATGCCCTGATCCGGCCCGCACGCTGCGCTCGATTGCACCGGCTGCGTCCGCTGTGGCCTGGGCGCCGATGCTCAGGCTCATGGACTTCAGCGCATGCGCTGCGCGCGCCGCCGTCTCCCGATCGCCTGCCTGTGTCGCCGCCGCCAGGGTATCGATCGCTTGCGGCGCATTTTCCCGATAGAGAGCCAGCACGCGTGCGACGAATTCCGTGCGGCCGCCGGCCGCCATTCGTCGCAGCTGTTCAGTCACCTCAGGGTTGAGCAGATCTCCTGGGCTGGGGGCGCCGACTGAGGCGCTTGCAGCTGGCGCGGGCTCCGGCACAGACGCAGCAGCCGCGCCCGGTGCGGCGGGCGCCTGCCCCGGAATTTGTGCGTCGGCGTGTGGGCAGGCCTGCGGGGACGCAGGCCCATCCGAGTGTTCGTGCAGTGCGGCAGGCAGATGGCGCGACAGCGCCGCTGCGAGCGCCTCCAGCGTGAACGGTTTGGACAGCAAGCCGTCCATCCCGGCTTCGCGCCAGGCGTCGGCCCCCGCGCCAAGCACGTGCGCTGTCAGCGCCAGGATCGGCAGCCGTGATCTGCCGGCCTCGCGCGCGCGGATTTCGCGCGCGGCGGCGAAGCCGTCGAGCACCGGCATGCTCGCATCCATCAAGACAAGGTCGAAATCTTCGACTGCGGTTATGTCGACCGCCTGGCGCCCGTCGCTGACCATGCGCGGCGCGACGCCGAACTGGCACAGCGCCTCGCGCGCCACTTCCAGATTGACCGGACTGTCATCCGCCACGAGCACGCGCGCGCGCGGAAAGACAACCGTCCCCGGGGCCGGACCCGCCTGCGCCAGATCGACTGCGGCGAGGTCCTGACCGGCGGCGAGGCGCGCCAGCAGGCCCTCGACGTCGTCGCGCCGCAGCGGCGCCGACAGCGCGCGTGCAGCACGCCTGGCCGCCACCATGGTGTCCGCCAGGCCGTCGCCCAGCGGCGCCACGGCGACCGTGTATGCGCTGGCCTGGCCGGCAGGCCGGTGCTCGAGCAGGCCCGCCTCGGCGACGATCAGCCGCGCGTCGTTTGCCTCGGCCAGATCCGGATCTGCGATGGGAGATAAGCCCGCCGCGCTGATCATGCGCGCAAGGGCCGTTTCCGCATTCCGCCCGCTCAGTGCGAGAACCGCCACGCCGCCCCCCGGGATCCGCGGCCAGGAGGCCGGCTCTAGGATCCGGATGGGCAGGCTGATGACGAAGGTCGATCCCTTTCCGACTGTGCTTGACACCGTGATGGCGCCGCGCATCGCCTCGATCAGACGGCGGCTTATCGTCAGCCCCAGACCAGTGCCGCCGAATCGACGGGTTGTGGTCTGATCAGCCTGGCTGAAGGCCTGGAACACGCTCGCCAGTTTGTCTGCCGGGATGCCGACGCCTGTGTCGCGCACCAGAATGCGCAGGCGCTCCGCCCCGTCCGGCTCAACGCGCAGCGTCACTGCGCCTTGCTCGGTGAACTTCAAGGCGTTGGAGACGAGGTTGGACACAACCTGTCCCAGTCGGACCGGATCACCGGCGATCCGGCGCGGCGTTTTGGGGTCGGTAAAGGCGACCAGTTCAACGCCCTTCTCGCGCGCGCGCTCGGCGAACAGCGCGACGACGTCATCGGCGAGGGCGGCGAGATCAACTGCCCCGTCCTCCAGCGTCAGCTTTCCAGCCTCAATCTTGGACAGATCCAGAATGTCGTTGATGATCGCCAGCAGGTTGCGCCCGGAGCGGACGATAACGTCCGCATACCGGCGATGCTTGACGGCGAGCCCGCTGCGCGCCAGCAGTTCAGCCATCACCATCACGCCGTTCATGGGGGTGCGGATTTCATGGCTCATGGTCGCCAGGAAATCCGATTTGGCCGCGTTTGCTGCCTCCGCAGCCTCCTTGGCGGCGCGGAAATCCTCGGTGCGGGCGGCCACCTGGTGCTCCAGTGTGCGCACATGGGCCTCAATGCGGGCGTCGCGTTCGGCGATCTCGCCCAGCATTGCATTGAACCCCTCCACGAGGATGGCTACTTCGCCGTCGCTGCGTGTCGAGACCGGGCTTGCATAGTCATGGTCTGCCTGGATCCGCTGCATGGCTGCGGTCAGATCCTGGATGGGGCGTGTGATGCTGCGCTGCAGCCGCCGGGCGACCAGCAGGCCGATCGCCAGCGCCACGCCCCCGGCGAGACCGGTCATGGCCAGGGTGTTCCACAGGCGGGCGGCAAGGTTTTCCGCCCGGCGCATCACCACCACCCGACCGAGGGTGTCGCCGCGCCGGATGACTGGTGCGTGCGCCGTCAGGGTTTGGGTGGTGATCAACTCGTGAAGCGACCATGTGTCAACCGGGCGCGCCGTGTGCAGATCCGTTTCGAGGCGCGCGCCCAGACCCATCTCCGACAAAACCCGCCCATCCGGCGTTTCGATGCCGGCATAGACGACGCCGGGCGTGCGGCTGACGGCGCGCAGGAGCGTCTGGGCCGCCGCGACGTCTGCGCCGGCCACCGGCTCCGCGGCGGCGGTGGACAGGATGTCCGCCGTCTGCTGCAGCGCCGCATACTGCGTGCTGACGAACCGACGGCTCTCCTGCCAGACCGCCATCCCGGTCACCACGATCGTGGCGGCGCCCACCGAGGCGATCGTCAGCAAGGTGAGCTTGCGGCTGATCGAGCCGCGCCGCACCGGTCCGGGGCGCGCTTCTCTGGATCTTGCCACGTCCGTCATGGCTGGAAATTGGCTGCGAAGATTAAACA
>JBILMQ010000023.1:0-21870 GCA_044375455.1 Caulobacterales bacterium
TCATGGGCGCAGGGTTCGGAGGTTCGGTGATCGCCCTGGCGGACGCGGACGCGACGTCCGACCTCAGCCGGAGCGTCAGCGCGGCATTCGAAGCGCGCTTCTCCCGCGCCCCACGCATCATGGCGGCGACCGCGAGCGCGGGAGCGAGCGAGATCGCGCCATGACATCAGATCTTCCCCACGTGCGGCGCAATCTGCTCACGGGAGAGGACGTCCTCGTCTCGCCGCATCGCATGACGCGGCCCTGGAGCGGCGACGTGGCCGCGCCAGAGCCGCCCACCGTCCTGGTTCATGACCCCGACTGCCACCTGTGTCCCGGCAATGCGCGCGCCACGGGCAGGCGCAATCCTGCCTATGGCGGACCCCTCGCCTTTGACAACGACTATCCTGCGCTGCTTGCGCACGCGCCGGCATTGCGCGGCGATGCACTGCTGCAGAGCGCTCCGGTCACCGGCCAATGCCGTGTGGTGTGCTACCATCCGGACCACTCGCGCACGATGGCGCACATGACGACGGGCGAGATCGCCGCAGTCATCGATCTGTGGGCCGAGGAGTACGCGCAGCTTGCAGCGCGCCCCGACATTGCCAGCGTCGTGATATTCGAGAACCGCGGCGCGATGATGGGCGCGTCAAGTCCTCATCCGCACGGCCAGATCTGGGCAACCTCTGTTGTTCCCGTCGAAGCGCAGCGGGAGGACGATCATCAGCTTGCGTGGCGCGCCCGACACGGACGTCCGCTCCTCCTTGACTATCTGACGCACGAGATCGCGCGGGGCGAACGCGTAGTCCTGGAGAACGACAGTTTCGTCGTCGTGACGCCGTTTTGGGCTGCGTGGCCATTCGAGACCCTGCTCGCCCCGCGCCGCCCGGTCGGCGCGCTCGCCGGTCTGGCGCCGGGCGAGCGGCGTGACCTTGCCGACGTTCTGAAGCGCTTGACGACCCGCTATGACAATCTGTTCCAGACACCCTGTCCCTACACCTTTGGATGGCATCAGGCCCTGACAGACGGCCGCGATCAGTCGCACGCGGTGATGCACGCGCATTTCTATCCGCCGCTGCTGCGCTCGGCGACCATTCGCAAGCACATGGTGGGCTTTGAGATGCTGGCGATGGCGCAGCGCGACCTGACGCCGGAAGACGCGGCGGCCCGATTGCGCGCACTCCCCGACGTGCACTATTCGCACAGGTAGTCGCGCCAGACGCCGTCGTCGCCGCGGATCTGGTAAATGCCGCTCCTTTTGCGCACGCACGCCTGCGCCAGCGGCGCCTTTGAGACGCCGCCCGGGATGTCGAGCACATAACTTGGCTGCGCCAGTCCAGAGGCGCGCGCGTGCAGCGCGCGCATCAGCTCCTGCCCTTTGGCGATGGTTGTTCGGAAGTGCCCCCCGCCCGGCGCCAGGTCGCCATGGTGAAGGTAATAGGGCTTGACGCGCGCTTCCACGAGAGAGCGCATCAGTTCCTCAAGCGTGGCGGCGTCATCGTTAACGCCCGCGAGCAGCACCGTCTGGCTGACAAGCGGTATCCCGGCGTCGGCAAGACGGGCGATGGCGGCGCGCGCGGCAGCTGAGAGTTCGCGCGGGTGATTGACGTGAATCGCAAGCCAGGCGGCGGCGCCTGGCGCGCGCAGGGCCTGCACGAGGGCTGGCGTGACCGCCTGCGGATCAACCACCGGAACGCGGGTATGCCAGCGGATCACTTTCACGTGGTCGATGGCGGCAAGGCGGCGCGCGAGATCGGCGATGCGCCGGGACGACAGCACCAGCGGATCGCCGCCGGTAACAATCACCTCCCAGATCTTCGCGGTGTCGCGGATGTAGGCGACGGCTGCGTCAAGCTCCGCGCCAGACAGCATCGACTGCGGACCAGGTCCAACCATTTCCCGTCGGAAGCAGAAACGGCAATACACTGGACACAGATGGGTCGGCTTCAACAGCACCCGGTCGGGATATCGGTGGACCACGCCTGGAACCGGGCTGTGCGTCGCGTCGCCGATCGGATCGGCGCGCTCCTGGGGCAGCTGGGTGAGTTCACGCGGGTCGGGACGAAACTGCCGGGCGATCGGGTCGCCCGGATCGTCGGGATTGATCAGGGCCTCCATGGCAGGCGTGATGGCGACGGCGTATCGCCCAGCCACGGCGGCGATCGCCGCATCGGCGGAAAGGACCTCCTTCTGGCTCATGGCGGCGGGTTACCACAATCGCAGGCGCAAGGCCCAGCCCCGCGCGTGAGACCGAGGCTCAGGCGTCCGGCACCAGGCCGGACAAATGACGCTCGCCTGCCTGGCGCTCCAGTGCGGCCTTGAGTTTCTTCAGCGCCTGATGCTCGATCTGGCGCACCCGTTCCTTGGAGATGCCGAGCCGCTTGCCGAGGGCCTCCAGGGTAACAGGCTCCTCCTGCAGGCGGCGCTCCTGGACGATCACCAGCTCGCGTGCAGAGAGCGCTTGGAGGGCCTGCGCCATCCAGTTTTCGCGCACGGCCCGGTCGCGCCGACGCATGACCACTTCGTCCGGCAGCGGCTGCTCGTCGGCGAGCAGATCCTGCCATTCGGCGTCGCCCTCTTCGGCAAGCGGCGCGTTCAAGGAGCGATCGGCCGCCGACAGGCGCGAGGCCATCTGTTCCACATCGGTTTCCGGGACCTGAAGCTTGGTGGCGACCAGAGCGCGGTTCTCTGCGGACATGACGCCGTCCCCGGTGTCATTGATCAGGGCGCGCAGCCGGCGGAGATTGAAGAAGAGAGCCTTTTGCGCCGCTGTCGTGCCGGTCCGCACGATCGACCAGTTGCGCAAGATGTAGTCCTGAATAGACGATCGGATCCACCAGGCGGCATAGGTGGAGAAGCGGACCTCGCGTTCGGGCTCAAACCGGGCGGCAGCCAGCATGAGGCCGATGTTGCCTTCCTGGATGAGGTCGCCCATCGGCAGTCCGTAATGGCGAAACCGCGAGGCCATGGCGATGACCAGGCGCATATACGCGGTCGTCAGCTCATGCAGGGCCTTTTCGTCCTGCCCCTCGCGCCACGCGCGCGCAAGACGCAGCTCGTTGGTCTGTTCGAGAAGCGGGGCCCTCATGGCCTGCTTGACGAAGCGCCGATTGGCCCTTTGGGCTTCAGAAGTCTCGATCACACCCATGGCGTCTGGCCTCCCGCGGACGACATGTCCACCCGAAACATTCCCGTCTGCGCCGCCGCCTGCCGCGCCGCATGCCCCGCCTCAGGCCGGTTGAGCGCCGCACACCGCGCCCGTTCAGGGGGTGCGCGCCGGCCGCTCCAGAATGACTGTCCCGCAAGCCCCGTCCCTCAGACTGCATCCCAGATGCATTCTCGGGCGGACGCCCCTGGACAGCCGCGTCTCGAGCCCTACCTCCCAGTCGCCAGCCAGACAGGCCGGCTCACTGCAGGTCGCAGGGCTGCCTCGCGTCAGGGCGGCGACGGTTCTCACCGAGCGGCGCGCGTCTGCAAGATCCGCCTGAACATTCTGTCTTGTCTCGAGGTGTTTACGAGGCGTGACAGCGCGCGGATCACACGGGCTGAGGCTCAATCGCAACTTTGTGATCGTCCTATCCGCGTTTCGACGCGGGCCACCGGCTGACCGCAGTCTCACCCGACCGGCCGGGAATATGCGACCACGCCGACGACGGGGCGACGCGCTCTCTCCGGACCCCGCTTGCAGGCTGAAACCCCAGGCCCAAACCCCAGGCCCAAACCCCAGGCCCAAACCCCAGGCCCAAACCCCAGGCCCAAACCCCAGGCCCGCCCTCAGCCGCCCGGAGGCCGCTCTCTCAGGCCAGGCCCCGCGCGCCGCCGTCACCGGCGTCGGAGCCGGAGCGGGAGTCGGCGTCGGCGAGGGCGCGGCGCATGATCCGCTCGTCATCCTCATGGGCGCCAACACGGAAGATGTAACGCCCGACGATCTCAAACCCGTGCCGGCGATAAAAGCGCTGCGCGCGCCCGTTCAGCGCCCAGACGCCAAGATAGAGATCCTCAACCGCGCGCGCGCGCGCCCACGCCTCCACCCCCGCCATCAGTCCATCGGCGATGCCCGTGCCGAAAAAAGCCGACTGCAAACAGAGACGCTTGAGTTCAGCGGCGCGCCGGGCCCCCGGATCGATCGGCAGGCCGAGGGGTCCGGCCTGCGCAAAGGCGACAAGGCGCGACCTGTCCTCCGCCACCAGGGTCAATCGATCGGACGCGCAGATTTCCGCACGCTGAATTTCGGGGCTGTAACTCGCCGCAAGAAACGTCGCGAGGTCATCTGAGCTGTAGATATGGCCGAATGTGGCGACGAAGGTGTCGCGGGCGAGCTCTGCCACGCAGGCCGCATCCTCCTGGCGCGCGCTGCGTATCCTCATAGCGCCGCTCGCCCCTGTGCCAGCTCACGCAGGTGTGCGCTCGCCATGGCCAACTTGCCGAGCGACCAGCCGCCGCTGGCCGCCATATCGGCCAATGCTGCAGCGGCCGCCTCGGCCGCTGCCCCGCGCGTGCGCCGCCATGCAGCCACGACATCATGCGCCCAGCGGGCGTCAGGGATTACCCCGGCGCCGGGGCTGCGCGCGACACTTTCCGCCCAGGCCATTGCAGCGTCGCAGATCTCGGCCTGGTGGCTGAAGAACTCCTCCGTCAGCCGCCGGACTGCAAGCCGGTCCCAGTGTAGCTGCGGCCGGATCTCTTCCGCGCCAACGCGCAGAGCGTCAAAAGCGAGCAGCTCCCCGATAGCGAAGAAGATGCGCGCCGCCGGCTCGAGCGCCCAGCCGCGACGAGCAGCAAGATCCAGAACATCGAGGGCGCACGTCATCGGCGTGAGGAGGGCGATATCGCGGGCAAGGTCGGCGGGCGCCCCGCGCGACGCATAGTCCTTCACCCGGCGCTCGACGCGTTCAGCCTCTGATGGCGCAAGGAGACGCGGGATCAAAGTCCGCAGCTCGTCGATGCCGGGGCGCCACAGTTCAATCCCTGCGCCAAGTCCGATCTTGCGCAGGCGCACACGCCAGGCGAGCCAGGCGGTCTGTCGCTGCAGCAGACACACCACCTCCTGATGCAGCGCGGTCTGCAGCTCCGCTGGCGCCTTCAAGTCCAACGCGTCAATGCGCGCGATGAGCTCAGGCGTGCGGAAGATCGCACGCGCCAGCGCATAGCCTGCCGCAGCCTCGCCTTGCGCCAGACCTCCGCCTTCAGCGGCCCGCTGGATGAACAGTGGCCCGCCAACATTGACAATGTCGTTCGCCAGGGCCGTCGCGATGATTTCACGCCTCAGGCGATGGCGGTCCATTTCGGGGCCCCGGCTGGCAAGAGCCGGGGGAAAGTAGTCACTCAGCATCTGCCGGAAGTAGGCATCGTCGATCTGTGTGTCGCCGATCAGTTCATCAAACAACTCCAGCTTGGCGTAGGCGAGCAGCACGGCAAGTTCAGGCCGCGACAGACCGGCGTTCTGCGCGCGCAGGGCGCGTATCTCGTCGGCGGCTGGCAGGCTCTCAACTTTGCGATTGAGACGCGCGCCTGCCTCCAGTCGCTCCATGAACCGCTCATGATCATCGAGATCTGCCGCCGCGCCGGCTTTGGCGACGGTGAGGGCTTTGGTCTGCAGATAGTTGTCGCGCAGCACGAGCCGCGCGATGTCGGGCGTCATGGAGTCGAGGAGGGCGTCGCGCTCCTGCAGGGTCAGCGTGCGCGCGCGCATCGCCTCATTCAGCAGCACCTTGACATTCACTTCATGGTCGGAAGTGTCCACGCCGGCCGAGTTGTCGATGGCGTCGGTGTTCAGCCGCACGCCACGTCTGTCGAGTTCGATGCGGCCGGCCTGGGTGACGCCAAGATTGGCCCCCTCGCCGATCACTTTGGCGCGCACCTGCCCCGCATCGACGCGAATGGCGTCATTCGCCTTGTCGCTTACGTCCGCGTGGCTTTCCCGGCCCGCCTTGATGTAGGTGCCGATACCGCCGAACCACAGGAGATCACATGGCGCCTGCAGGAGCATGCGCATAACCTCCTCGGGCGAGGCGGTATCCTGGGTCAAACCGGTCAGCGCCTTCAGCGCAGGGCTGAGAACGATCGCCTTGTCGCCGCGGCTGAAGACGCCGCCGCCCTCAGAAAGCCTGGTCCTGTCGTACTCCTGCCAGGAGGATCGTTCGAGCGAGAAAAGTCTCCGGCGCTCAGCAAAGCTGGCTGTCTCATCCGGGTCAGGATCAAAGAAGATGTCGCGATGATCGAACGCTGCGATCAACCGGATCTTGTCGGACAGAAGCATGCCGTTGCCGAACACATCGCCGGACATGTCGCCTATCCCGATCACCGTGAACGGCTCGCTCTGGGTGTCGCGCCCCATTTCGCGAAAATGCCGTTTCACCGCCTCCCACGCGCCGCGCGCGGTGATCCCCATCTTCTTGTGGTCGTAGCCCTTGCCCCCGCCGGACGCGAAGGCGTCACCCAACCAGAAGCCGTACTCAGCGGCGATAGCATTGGCGGCGTCGGAAAACGTTGCCGTCCCCTTGTCCGCCGCCACGACCAGGTAAGGGTCTTCACCGTCCCAGACAACGACGTCGCGTGGTCGAACAACTGTTTCGCCATCGAGATTGTCGGTGATGTCGAGGAGGCCGCGCAGAAAGGTCCTGTAGGCGCGCGCGCCTTCTGCCTGAATCTGTGCGCGCGCGCCGCCGCGTGGCGACTGCTTGGCGAAGAACCCACCCTTCGAGCCGACCGGCACAATGACGGCGTTCTTGACCTGCTGGGCCTTGACCAGACCAAGGACCTCGGTGCGAAAATCGTCCCGTCGGTCAGACCACCGCAGACCGCCGCGCGCGACCGGGCCGAAGCGCAGGTGGACGCCCTCCACCTCCGGCGCCCATACGAAAATCTCCCGGAAGGGCTTGGGCAGGGGAAGATCAGCGAGTTCGCGCGAGGCGACCTTAAAGGAGATATGCCCAGCGGGCTCGCCCGCGGCGGTTGTTTGATAGAAATTGGTCCGCTGAATGGCGCAGATCAGCGCGACCAGGCGGCGCAGCACGCGATCAGCGTCAAGCGTGGTCACCCGCGAGAGTGCAGTTTCCAGATGCGCTGCGATGTCGCACTGGCGCGCGCGGCGATCATCGAGGCTTGCCGCACCGCCCGGGTCGAAGCGGGCGCGGAAAAGATCGAGCATTCCGCACACAAGCCCGGGGTGCTCGCCCAAGGCCTGTTGCTGGACCGTCTGCGACGGATCCATGCCCGACTGCTGCCTGAATTTGCACAGGGCCCGGATCAGCGCGGCTTCACGCCACGTCATGCCGGGTTTGAGGATCAATGCGTTGAACGCGTCATTCTCTGTCCGCCCGGTCCAAACTGCGGCAAAGGCCTCCTCGAAGGACGACTCGACCGCGGTGAAATCGATCGGGGCGCCGTCCGCGGCGCGCATGCGCACGTCATGGATGTAGAATGTCGGCGCCCCGCTTTGCGCCGGGCGCGCCGGATAGGCGAACTCCGACTGGACGAACAGTCCCATGTTCTCGAAAATCGGCACAACCGCCGAGAGGGGGAGGGGCTCGCCGCTGCAATAGACTTTGCAGCGCAGCGCCGTATCAGGGTCGCCGGACGGGCGATAGGCCCGCACGCGCACCTCCTGAGCAGGCGCAAAGCTCTGCAGTTCCGCCGCGTCCCGCAGCGCCTCCTCGGGCTCGAACGCTTCGCGGTAGGCAGCGGTGAACGCATCGCGCCAGCGCGCGCTCAGCTCCTGCGCCTCGGGACCCGGCTCGTGGGCGGCCAGGAAGCGCCGTTCGAGATCGTCCTGCCAGGTGCGCGCCAGACGGACGATCTCAGCTTCCAGGGCGCCAAGGTCAGGCTGGCGGCTGCGCCCGCGATCCAGACCGATGATGTAGAGCACGCGCGCCAGAGGGGCGTCGCCAAACTGGGGATAGAAGGCTGAGACGCGTCCTGCGAAGGCGTTCGCGATGACCTCGCCCACCCGTTCACGCAGCGCTGAATTGTAGCGGTCCCTCGGCACGAACACGAGCGCGGAAGCGAATCGTTCGAAGCGGTCCATGCGCACGAACAGCCGGGTGCGCGGGCGATCGAACAGATGCATCACGCCAAGGCTGATCCTCAGCAGGTCGTCCTCGTCGATCTGGAACAGCTCGTCGCGCGGGTAATTCTCCACGATGTTGGTCAGGGACTTCGCATTGTGCGATCCCGGCGCCTGTGCAGCACGCTCCAGCACACGGCGGGTCTTTCGGCGAAGCAGCGGGATATCCCGCGTCATCTGCGTGTAGGCATCCGCGGTGAAAAGACCGATGAAACGGGTTTCGCCAATAACCTCACCCTGACGGTTATACCGCTTCACGCCAACATAGTCGCAGCGAACCCTCCGGTGGACGCGCGACGAGATGTTCGACTTGCCGACGATGATGGGGGACGGCTCGTCGATGAACGCCTTCGCCGATGCAGTCAGGATCAAGGGCTCGCTCGCCCGGCGCAGAACGAAGCGTTCAGGATCCCGGAGGATTCCAAGTCCGGTCTCCTGAAGGATCACCGGCTCGTCGCGTTCCCACTGGCCGTCAGCCGTGCGCGGATAATCATACTCGCGCGCGCCGAGAAAGGCGAAATGATCCTGCGCCAACCAGTCCAGGAAGGCGATGGCTTCCTCAACCTCATCGACGGCGGCGCTGGTTCTGGCGCCAGCGAGTTCGCGGGTCGCCTCAACCATGCGGTCGCGCATGGCGTGGTAGTCCGTGACCGCCAGTGTGACGTCACCAAGCGTCTGGTTGACACCGGTGATGAGCGCCTCGCGCCGGTCAGGCGGCAATGGATCGAAGTGGACCTGGATGTAGGATTCCCGTTCCGGCGCGCCGTGGTCGGTGCGCCGCCCCGCGGCGTCGCGCGTCGCCGTGACGATCGGATGAAACATCGCGCGCACTGAGATCTTGCGGTCGGCGAGTTCGCCCATCACCGAGTCGACCAGGAACGGCATGTCCGGCCCGACGATCTCAAGCATGTCGCGGTCGAGGCTCAGGCCGTCGGCGCCGATGGCAGGCGCGACCCGGATCCGGCGCTCAGCGCCGGGCCGGGTCTGTGCTGTCATCCAGAAAGCATAGGCAATGGCGAGAAGGTCGGCGGGCGCAAGGCCGTCGATGTCGTCTGCATGGCTGTCGCGGTGGATCTGGCTCAGAAAGCTATGCGCCTCCGGCGTCAGAACGTCGCCGCGTTGAAAACCCGGATAGGGTCCGGTCCGCGCCGCCTCGGCGAAGTCGCCAAAGGAAAAAGGCTGAGCGGTGCGCAGATCAGCATCCATGAGCTTTCCTCAGAGCGTTTCCGGAGGCGGTTCACGTTACGCGAGGCGCCAGCCTGACCAGGGCGGCCTGACCAGGGCAGCCATGACCCCGCGGCCGCGCCGACCATGGGGCGACCCTAGCTTGATCCGCCGTGTGTGCAACTCGTGGGAAATCATGCCTCGCGGGCCCGCTGCAGGGGGCGTCGCCGGGCTGCTCGCCGCGTATCAGCTCGAGTTTGCGGGCGTTTGTTTCACGGCTCAACGTCGCGCGCAGGGGCCTTTCAGCGCGCGCCTGGCGCAGGGCGATAGCGGAAGAGTCCATGCCGGGGCCATGCATCCGCCACGTCCTCTATTTCTACGCCTGCACCGATGTTGTGGGCGATCATGGGCCGGCCGTGCGCACCGGCTGGCGCAACCACGACGCCGATGTGCGCAAGACCGCCCGGCAGGCGCCAGCTGACGACATCGCCTGGCAGAAGTGCGTGCGGGGGAGTGTCTTGCGCCAGAGCGGCCCCGTGCCGCTGGAAAAAGGTCTCCAGATTGAGAACCCGGCGGTGATCAATGTTGCTGTCGGGCCTGCGCAGGCCCCAGCGACCCGGATAAGCGGAAAAGGCGGTGCGCATGTCCTCGTGCACCAGCTGTTGCAGGTCTACGCCAGCGGCGCGGAAGGCCCGCACCACGACATCCGCGCAGACGCCGCGATCAGGCGGAACATCGCCATTGGGATAGGCGAGTGCGACATAGCCCGGATCGTAAACAACGGTGCTGAGCGCCTGGGTCTGCGCCGCGCTGGCGACGATGCGGCCAAAGTCAAAGGCGGGGGCGAGACCTGCGGCGAGCGCTGGCGTCGAGGCCGCCATCACAAAGAGAGCGAGACCGAGTGATTTCATGATGTAAAGCTGTCGGCAGAGCGTGGCGCCAGTGTGCGGCGACAGCGGCCAAAGCGAGGCGTCGACTTTTCTCCAAGGCCTGACCCTGACGCTGACCCCGGGCCCGGGCACAGGCCTGCTGGCAGGCCCGGACGGCGCGCGCGCGCCCCAGTCACGGCTGCGCCCCAGTCACGGCTGCGCCCCATTGACGGGTGCGCCCCATTGACGGGTGCGCCGACGGGCAGGGATCCCTGCCCGCCGACGCTGTCAGACCTCATCGCAGGCTAGGTGGGGACGCAAGAGAGAGGCCTGACGCCGCACCACGCCGGCTCAACGCCACGCTGCCGGCGCGGAACGAAACTCTGAACTGACACACTGGAATCCGGCGTTGGAATCCGGCGTTGGAATCCGGCGTTAGAATCCGGCGTTAGAATCCGGCGCCCGGATTCCAGATCCTGAACTCCAGATTCTGAACTCCAGATTTTGAACTCCAGAGTTTGGGTTCCAACGTGGGCGTATAATAAAAAGATCACACGATCAGACACACCGCTGCGGCGGCTGTAATCACGGTCAGGATGCCCCCAAGATTGCTGTCGCGCATACCCCCGATCGTAATCGCGCGTCAAGCAAAGCCTCGCACTGCAGTTGTTCAGGATTTGCAAAAACAAAGTGCTGGCCCCAGATAATACAGGCTCCAGGCTTGTGGCTTTTTGTTGACGTTACGCGAAGACTTTCGCGGTTTCGCTGAACCCGACGCTGCGTCAATGTCCAAACGGCGTCCAGCGGGCGGGCGCGAGGTCAGGCGCCAGCCGATGCACATCGTCCCAGATCATACCGACGGCGGCGAGCAGGATGACGCCGACGCCGAGCCAGGCGATCCAGCGATGCCGTTCGATGGCGCGGGCGATGATGGAGGCGGCCACACCCATCAGGGCGACCGACAGCACAAGCCCGAACGCCATAATGCCTGGATGGTCGCGCGCGGCGCCGGCGACGGCCAGAACATTGTCCAGCGACATCGAGACGTCGGCCGCCACGATGGTCGCCAGGGCAGCGCGGAATGTGGCTGGCCCGTCATCTGACCGCCCGTCATGAGGATGGCCCGGCACGGTTGGGCCAGCCGCCGCAGCGGAGAGATCGCGCCACATCTTCCACGCCACCCAGAACAGCATCAGCCCGCCGGCCAAAAGCAGTCCCGGGATCTGCATCAATTGCGTGGCGACAAGGGCGAAGCCGATGCGCAGCACCAAAGCCAGGACGATGCCGATCATGATGACGCGGCGCTGCTTGTCCGCAGGAAGTCTCGACGCCGCCAATCCCACCGCAACCGCATTGTCGCCCGCGAGGACGATATCAAGCAGGATCACCTGGGCCAGCGCCGCAAGCGCGGCCGCGCTGAACATTGTTTCACTCATTGACGCCCGCCCTGTCGGCCGCACAGCCGCCCGGGGCTTATCCCCAATTCACGCATTCCCCGAAAGCGCGGATGTCGGCGACCAAACGGCGCGGCAGCCAGCTTCTGGCCGTCGCTGTCATCCCTTGGCAAATGCGCGCGCCTGCTCACGCCACCGGTCGCGCGACGCCCGGCCTGGGCAGCGCAGCCGCGCCTCAAGCCATGCAGTCTGGCCGGCTGACAGGTCGGCGAGTTGCCAGAAGTGGTAGATCCCGATCTCGTTCAGGAGCGCGTGCAGCCGCGCGCCGACGCCCTTGATGCGCGAGAGATCGTCCGGCGCGCCGCGCGGCGCGCGCAGCAGCGGTGGCGGTTCCGACTTCGACCGCAGCGCGATGATGGTGGCGGTCGGCCGGGCAGCGCCAGCAGCGACCGCATGCCGCACCGCTGGCGGGGACGCTTCAGCGGCAGTTTCCTGCCCGTCGCCCTGCGGACGCACGCCACGGGCGCGCCCCCGAGACGCCGATCCCCACGGATCCGCGGCGGCGAGCCATATCCCGAACCAAGCCTCCCCTGCCCGCACGTGAAGATCGGCAGCGCGCGTCAGCCAGCGGTGATCCATCCAGGGCACAATCAAAGTCTGCTCGAGCGCAACTTTTCCAGGTTCGTGGAGGTTGACCCAGAACGTCGGCGCATGGTCGGCATAATGTCGCGCAAGCGTCTCACACGCGCGCATCCAAGCATCCACTGCGGCCTGCCGACTTGCATCGCCCGAAAACGGCCATATGCCTGAAAACCATATGGGCCTCGCCATGGAGCCTCCTGGTCAGCTGGACCGCGACCGACATCCGCTCAAGCCTGCACCGTAACCTCCTTTCGCTGCCTCAACAACGAAGATCCGGCCAGGAGATAAGGCCAGGAGATAAGGCCGGGAGATGAGGCTGGGATGACGGAGGGCCAGCGCCGCTCGGCCCGGTCAACTGGCCCCGACCATGTCGCCTCTTTGACGTCGCCTGGGTGATTTGGCCTGGATCCTGTACGCGATGGTCTGCGCACCCTGCAGCGAGCGCGGCGACATGATGGACGGCGGATGCTGTGCGATGACAGATCAAGCTTCAGTGCTGGTGTTTGACTCAGGCGTCGGCGGCCTTTCGGTCGCCGCGGAGATCCGGGCGCTGCTGCCGGGCGTGGCGCTCTGCTACGCGGCCGACACTGCGTTTCTGCCCTATGGCGACAAGCCGGAGGCGCTGCTCATCGAACGCGCTCCCGCGCTGCTGCGCCGGCTTGCTCAACGGGTTAGGCCGGCTGTCGTGGTGATCGCCTGCAATACGGCGAGCACCGTTGTGTTGCCCGCCGTACGCGCTGCACTCAGCGTTCCCGTGGTCGGGGTCGTGCCGGCCATCAAGCCAGCCGCCGGGATGACCCGCACGGGGGTAATCGGTCTTCTTGGCACTCCGGGCACTGTGACCCGCGCATACACCCAAGCGCTGATTGATCAGTTCGCGCCGGACAAGACGGTCGTGCGCTACGGCGCGCTCGACCTCGTGGAGCTTGCCGAACGCAAAGTGCGGGGCGAGCAGATCGACCCGCGCAGCGTCGGCCGGGCGCAGGAAGGCTTGTTCGCCGGGGCAGAGGGGGCCGCCATCGATGTCGTGGTCCTCGCCTGCACGCATTTTCCGCTGATCCGCGCAGAGCTGAGCGAAACAGCGCCACACCCGGGGGTGCGCTACATCGATTCAGGCCCGGCGATCGCCCGCCGGGTGGCCGGTTTGCTCGGACCGGCGGGCGCCAGCCCTGGTCCGGCAGACACGCGGCCCGCCTTTTTCACCGCGGATCCGGACGCCAAACTGTGCGCCGCCATGGCCGCGCGTGGATTTGCGCCCATCGAGGTGATAGACCGCGCAGGCTGAGCTCCGGCGACACCGCGCCGCGCGAGCCCAGGCCTGGCGCACCCCGCCTGCAGGACCCCAGTGCCGCGATCGCCGCGGCAGGGCCTTCAGAACCCGTTAGAGGGTTCGACCCGACAAGCAGACAGCGGACGACCTCCCATGCGCCGGTGCAGCCTTCTGATCTTCGCCATAATTCTTGCCGGCTTCGGGATGGTCGAGCCAGCCGGGGCGACATCGCGCGCCATCGTGCGCATTGACGGCGCGTTGCCGTCAGCGCTGCGCGTCCAGATTGAGGCCGGCCTGCCGCGGTCAGATACCCTGCCCCCGACGCTCTTCGACGCCCGCAGGGCCGCAGGGCGGGCCCTCGACACGGTGCTTGAGACGCTGATGGCCGAGGGTTACTACGCAGCGCGCGCCGACATCGACGCCGAACCGGAGGGCGGGGCGGCGCGCGGCATTGTCCGGGTGCGTGCTGGACCGCTCTTTCGGTTCGCCGGGGCCTCTCCAGAAGCCCCTGAGACGGTATTCGCCACGCCGCTGGATCCAGCGACGGCCGCGCGCGTCAGCGCCGCGGCCCATCTGACGCCGGACGCGCCGGCGACCGGCCTTGCAGTGGTCACAGCCGAGGCGGCGGGTCTCGCTGAGCTGCGCGCAGCCGGCTACGCCGATGCAGTTGTTCTGCCGCGCGTTGCAGAGGCTGACCACGCAACGCAGCGCCTGACGGTGCGGTTCGCCTTCGACCCCGGCGCGCCCGTGCGCCTGGGACCGGTGCTGCTCAGCACACCAACCAGCACGGACCGGCGCGTCGTGGAGCGCATGGCGGGCTGGCGGACCGGCGATCCATATACGCCCGAGGCGCTGGAAACCCTGAGCCGTCGCCTGACCGACACTGGCGTGTTTGACGCGGCCTCCGTGCAGCTGGCGCCTTCGGGACAAACCGCCGGGACGGGAGAGGCCGCACCACGCGAATCCGAGGCGGCGCCAGTGCGTCCGGTGATCGTCGCCCTGACAGACCGGCGTGCGCGAACGATCAATCTTGGGGCGAGCGTCTCCACCACGGAAGGCATCGGCGTCGAGGCCGAGTGGCGGCGGCGCAACCTTCTACGTCGCGCCGATACTCTGGTGGTGTCCGCCCGCCTGGCCTCTCTTGAGCGCACATTCGCGGCCGAGATCTCCGCGCCGCAGGGGAGCGGAGCAGGCAGGCTTCTGACGCTTGGGGCGGAGGTGACCAATCGCGAGACCGACGCCTTCGACCAGACCGGCGGCGCGGCGCGGATCAGCCTCCAGGCAGACAGGACCGGCACACGGTTTTCTGGCGTGGGCGCTGCGGTTGACGCTTCACGCATCCGCGACCTCAACGGCGAGCGGACGTTTTATGTGGCCTCGTTCTTCGCGGAGAAGCGCCTCGACCGCTCGGACAGTCTGCTTGACCCGAGCCGCGGCTGGCGCGCGGAGGCGCGTCTGGAGCCATCCCTGGCCGGCGGCGATGAACAGGCGGCGTTTGTCCGCGCCCAGGCGGCGGCCTCGGCCTATCTGCCGCTCAAAGCGCAGGGTCGTCTCACGCTCGCCGCGCGCGGGCGGGCGGCGAGCGTCATTGGCGCGCCGCTCGCCGCAGTGCCCGCCGACCGCCGCGTCTACGCTGGCGGCGGCGGCTCGGTGCGCGGTTACGAATATCAGAGCCTCTCACCAGGCGATCGGGACACAGGCCGGGTGACGGGCGGGGCAAGTCTGGCGGAGGCGAGCGCCGAACTGCGCGGACGGGTCGGGCGCGCCTGGGGGTATGCGGCGTTCGTCGACGCGGGCGGCGCGGCGCGCGGCGCCGCGCCGCGGCTTGGCGATCTCAGCGTCGGCGTCGGCCTTGGGCTTCGGTATTATGCCGGATTCGGCCCGATCCGGGCGGATATCGCAGCCCCGATTGAGCGCCGCAGCGGGCAGGCTGGAGTCCAATTTTACTTGTCGCTGGGGCAGGCGTTTTGACCGGCCGCGCCGTTGCGCCCGCCCGGCGCTGGCTGCGCCGCACCCTTGCCGCGTTCGCGGGCCTCACCTGTCTGCTCCTCATCGCACGCCTCGGCCTCAACACGGATGTGGCGCGCGGTCTGATCAGTCAACAGATCAATGGTGCAGTCTTCACAGGCGGCCTTCGGATCACCGTGGAAGGGCTCACTGGCGATCCGCTGCGCGACCCTCGCGCAGCGCGCCTGACCCTTTCAGACGCCAGCGGCGTTTTCGCAACTGCACAAGATGCGGAGCTTCGCTGGCGCCCGCTGACGCTGTTGAACGGCGTATTGCGCCTGGACCGCGTGAGCGCGCGCCGGGTGGATCTTTTGCGCCGTCCGCATCTGCCGACGCGTGACACGGGGTTGAGCCTCGACCTTGACCTGCGGGCGGCAGAGTTTCCACAGATCGCGCTGGCGCCGGGCGTGATAGGCCAGATCGTCGCCGGCCAGATCGTCGCCGGCCAGATCGTCGCCGGTCAGATCGTCGCCGGTCAGGGGGTTGCAGGCCAGGGGGTTGCAGGCCAGGGGGGTGCAGGTCAGGGGGGTGCAGGTCAGGGCGCAGTTTTTTCCGTACGCGGCGATTTCGCGCGCGGTCGAAACGCCGCCTTCGACCTGAACGCCCGCATTGCGCGCATCGACGCCGCTGGTGACCATGGCGAACTGCATGCGCGGCGCAGCGCGGCCGGACGATTTCAGCTGACGGCTGCAGCCAGGGGCGCGCCTGGGGGAGTTCTTGCAACGCTTGCCGAGGCCCCACCGGGCGCAGAGCTGCGGCTGAAGACCAACGCTGACGGCGATGCAACCGCCGGCGTGGCGAGCCTGACGCTCACCATTGGAGCATCCACAGTCGTCGATGCTGCAGCGCAATGGTCGCGCGCACGGCTGACCGGGCGCGGCGTCGTCACCGTCGGGGCGGCGCCGGCGCTGCGCGCCTGGTCGGCGCGCCTCGGCGGTCCGGTGACGCTGCGCGTCGACGCGCCGCGCAATGGCCGAAGCGCGGGCGAGGCGCTTGCAGTCGCGCCCAACATCACACTCCGCCTTGGCGGAGTGCTGCCTGCAACGGCGCTGGCGGCGCCGGACCGGATGACCATCACCGCCGAAACCCGCCGTTTGTCCGCGCTCGCGCCAGAGGCGGCTGTCGCTGCAGACACGGTCCGGCTGGCGGGACGCGTCACGCGCACGCGCCGCGGCTGGGGCTTTGCCGGTATGCTCGAGGCGCACAGCATCGCGACGCCTCAGGCGCGCATGGGCCGCCTCGCTGGTCCGGTGCGAGCCGAGCCCCTGGGGACCGGCTGGCGGGTGAGCGCGCAGCTGGGCGCTGAAGACGCCGCGATCGGTCCGCCGGCGCTCGCGACGACGATCGGCGCGCGACCGGCGCTCGACCTGGAGGCCGAGATCGCACCGGCAGGCCGCAGTGCCACGCTCAAATCTCTGACCATCAGGGGATCTCATGGCAAGGCGCGCACGCAGGGGGCGATCGATTTTGCGACCGGCGCGGTCGCTCTTGCGTCTCACATCACGATCACGCAGCCGCCGGGCGCAGCGGCGGGGTCGCTTACGGCGGACCTTGAACTGGCGCGCCGCGATCACGCAGAACCGCTCCTCGTGTCTCTGACCGGCGCCGGGCGGGGCGTCGACGCCGGCGCCGCATGGCGCGATCTGATCGGCCCCGCGCCGAAATTCGCCGCGACCGGGCGTCTTGATCAGGGTGTCCTGGCTCTCGAGCGCGCCTCACTCGACGGGCAAAACCTGCGCGCCGGCCTGGCCGGACGGGCCTCGCTGCGCCGGCTTGATCTGCGTCTGGAGGCTGCCCTGCGCGGTCCGTTCCGGATCGGACCCTACGAAGCCACCGGTGAGGTTGACGCCTTCGGATCCATTACCGGCGCGCCGGCAGCGGCCCGCCTCCGGCTTGAGGCGCGGGTCGACCAGCTGCACGCCGGTCCGGCCACGCTGCAAGACATTCGACTGTCGCTCGCCGAGGCAATGCTCTCACCAACTCCATCGGCTGCCGGGCGGCTCACCGCACGCACGCCGCGCGGCCCGCTCGAGGCGCGCGCTGCCCTCAGTTTTGAAGATGGCCGCCTGCGCCTGCGCGACATCACCGCCACCTGGGCGGGACTCGCGATGGGCGGCGCGATCGCACTTGACGGCGTTCGGCCGATCGAGGCCCAGCTGTCGGCGTCCGGCCCGGCCGCGCAGCTGCTCGGCGCAGGTGGGGGCGCAGGCCGCCAGGGCGCAGTGGACGCGGTGCTGGAGCTTTTCGCACGCGATGACCGCCAGGGGGTGCGGCTGCGCGCTACCGGGCGCAACCTCGGTGATGCGGACTCACGGTTGGTGGCGCGCCGGGTTGCACTGTCTCTCGACGGCGCGCTGGAGGCGCTGACCCTCGAGGCGCATGCGGACGGTCTGGCAGCTGAAACGCCGTTTGCGCTGACGCTGTCAGGGTCGGTGCGCCAGTCCGGCGCGGAGCGGGCGGCTGCGGTCGATGTCGCCGGCGCGTATGCAGGCGTCCGGTTCAGCAGTCTTGGTCCGGTGAGATTCAGCGCGCGTGGTGGGATCAGCGAGGCCCGCGGCGCGATCGGGGCATCGGGCGGGACGTTGACTTTCGCCGCAGCAGCTGGCCCCGCAGAGCGTCTCAACGCGACAATTGAACTCGACGATGCGCCCGCAGCGCTCGCGCGTGTCGTCTGGCCGGACGCGCCGCTGCAGGGCGCGCTCTCCGGCCGGGCGTCGTTGGATGGAACCGGCCGTCTGCTGACGGGAAGCCTCGCTCTGGCGGGGCGCGGCCTTGCGCCGCTTGGCGACCCGGGCGCGGGCGCCGACCTGCGCATCGACGCCCGCCTGACGCAGGGGCGCGTGCGCGTGCTGGCCACCGCTGCTGGGGCGCCGGATTTTTCCGGCAGGCTGGAAGCCGAGCTTCCGATGATCGTCTCAACCCGCCCGTTCGTGCTCCAGCCGGACCTGCAGGCGCCGGCGAAGGCGGCGTTCTCGCTCGGCGGCGAGGCCGGCGGGCTTTGGCGTTTCATCGGCGCGCCGCACCAGCGGGTCCGCGGTCGCCTAGCCGTCCAGGGGGCCCTGGCAGGCGCCCTGGCGCGCCCGGAGCTGACCGGCGCGGCGACGCTGTCGGCGGGGGACTTTGAAGATGAGCGGCTCGGCCTGCGGCTCAGCGACATCACGGCGCGGGGCGTCTTCTCCGGCCGGCAATTGAGTCTGCAGAGCCTGACGGCCACGGATGGCGGCGGCGGACAGGTCACGGCCGCCGGCGTGGTCGCGGCCGGCCCGCGCGGCGTCGATTGGGACATCACTGCGCTCCTGGCGCGGTTTTCAGTTCTGGAGACGCCGGATTTCGCAGCGCGCGGATCCGGGCGGATCCAGTACCAAAGACGCCCCGGCGAAGCCGGCGTTGTCAGCGGCGCCCTGACATTGGACGAGGCGACCCTTTCGCTTCCGGAGGCTCCGCAGCGGCAGGGGGTCGCCATCGCGGTGACGCATAAGAACCGCCCCGCCGAGCCCGCCGCGCCAGCCCGCTTCGGCGCCGATCCGCCCACCCGGCTGGATCTGGCGCTCGATGCGCCCGGGCGGGTGTTGACGCGCGGGCGCGGACTTGACGCGGAGTGGTCGCTGACGGGGCGTCTGGGCGGCGTCACGACGGCGCCGTTGCTGACCGGCGAGGCCCGCCTGGTGCGCGGCGGCTATGACATCGTCGGACGGCGGTTTGATCTGCGGGAGGGCCGGATCACCTTTGCTGGAGCGTTGGATCGCCCGCTGCTTGACCTGACGGCGGTGCGCGAGCAGGGGGATTACGCGGTCGCCATCACAGTGAGCGGGGACGCCCGTCGCCCGACACTTGCAGT
This sequence comes from Caulobacterales bacterium, assembly GCA_044375455.1. Lineage (GTDB taxonomy): Bacteria > Pseudomonadota > Alphaproteobacteria > Caulobacterales > Aquidulcibacteraceae > JBEIHX01. The sequence continues at coordinate 19,229 of JBILMQ010000023.1, forward strand.
CCGCTCCACGCCTGCTCTGCCGCAGGACGAGGCGCTGGCGCGCGCGCTGTTCGCCCGGTCGGCGGCTGAATTGTCGCCCCCCGATGCGGCCGAGCTTGCCGCCGGACTGGCGACTTTGGCAGGCAGCGACCGGTTTTCGGTGGCGCGCGCCCTTGGCCTCGACAGGTTCAATCTGACGCAGACCGCACGCGGAACGGTGATGACGGGCGGCCGGCGTCTGACGCCGGACGTCTATGTGGAGCTTTCGGGAGGCGCCCGGGGCTGGAGCGGGGCGCAGATCGAGTGGATGCCGCGGCCGCATTTGTCGCTGGTGTCGCGCTTCGGCGGCGAGGGTGATGCGCGCATCGCGGTGCGCTGGCGGCGCGATTACTGAGCGCGCAGCAGCGCTGCGGACGGCGGACGCTAAACCAGACCAGCCCGGCTGCGTATAATACCGCATGATGCGCCTTCTTGTTCTTGGCTGCCTCGCCGCGCTGGCGGCATGCACCAATCCCCCGCGGACCTCCTCGCAGCAACCCGACGTCCCGCAGCCCTCCACGAACACTGGCATCGCGCCAGCCGAGAGCGGCAGCGTGCGCCCTGCAGTCATTGCAGAGGCAGTCTTTGCCGGCGGTTGTTTCTGGTGCGTCGAGGCCGATTTCGACAAAGCGCCTGGCGTGATTGAGACGATTTCAGGCTATACGGGCGGCCGGCTCGCCAATCCGCGCTACGAGGACGTGGTCAGCGAGACGACCGGACATTATGAGGCCGTCAAGGTCGTCTATGACCCGACCCGGACGACGTATCAGGCGCTTACGGATTACTTCTTCCGCCACGTTGATCCAACGGATCCGGGTGGCCAGTTCTGCGATCGTGGCGACAGCTATCGCACCGCGATTTTCGCAACCCCAGCGCAGCGCCGCGACGCAGAGACCGTGCGCGCACGGATCATGGCGTCGGGCGCTCTTCCGGGGCCGGTCGTGACCCCGGTCCTGGATGCGCAGCGGTTCTGGCCAGCTGAGGCGTACCATCAGGACTATTACCGCAAGAACCCTGTCCGCTACCGGATTTACCGGACAGGGTGCGGCCGTGACGCCCGGGTGCGCGCGGTCTGGGGCGCGCGCCAGGGCGCCATTGAGAGATGACGCCGCCCGGGGCGGAGGTCATGTCCGGCCGGGCGACCCGGGCGGTCCAGGTGTTGAGCCCGCCCGACGCAGGACTGCACCCTGTGTGGCCAGATCTCCTGCACTGCCCGTCAGCCTGAGACGCCCCGTCGGCGCTTGGCCAGTGCCCCCCAGGGCATTCCCCAGGGCATTCCCCAGAGCATTCCCCAGAGCATTCCCCAGAGCATTCCCCAGAGCATTCCCCAGGGCGTTCCCGAGGGGCCTTCCCGAGGGGCCTTCCCGAGGGGTCTTCCCCAGGGGGCCTTCCCAAGGGGGTCTGCCGGTGGGCGCCCTGGGTCCCCCAGGCGGCCAGGAGGGCGGGCCGCGATGCGGTCAGGGCGCCCTGGCGGCTTCCTGCGCGCGGTAGGCGGTCGCGGCCTCGCTGATCAGATAGGCCCTGATTGCTTCGGCGTCGGCCGGGGTGACCCACTGGGCGAATGAGACCATTCCCTGGGCGGCGAGACGCCCGTCGATGACGACCTCCTTGAAATATCCGGGGTCTCCGAGCGACGCCGACATCCGCAGGTCGGGGATTACCCCAGCGCCCTCCGCGCCGAGCCCATGGCAGACCGCGCAGTTGGCATTGTAGGCCCCAAGGCCCGCCGCAATCGTGCGCGCATCGGCGGTCTGGCGCGGCGGCTGCGGGATCTCAAGCTTGGCGAACTCCAGCGGCGGAACCGTCCCCGTAGCGCCAAGCTTGTAGACCAACAGACGCCCATTCTGCGGCGGCGCCCTGCGGTCGTTGGGAACAGCGAAGCCGGCGACCAGAAAAAACACCGATCCAAACCCGGAATTGACCGCCACATACTGCTCGCCGTCGACCATATACGTCACCGGCCCGGCGAGGGTCGCCGCATAGGTCTCACTCTCCCAGGCCTTGGCGCCCGTCTTGGCGTCATACGCGACGAAGCGGCCGTCCGCCGTGCCCTGAAAGACAAGGCCGCCGGCCGTGACGAGCGTGCCGCCGTTCCAGGGGCCCTTGTGCATCACGGTCCAGGCCGGCTTCTGGGCGACCGGATCCCAGGCGACCAGCATGCCTGTCATCGTGGCTGCAATCGCCCTGCGGGCGGCGGGATCAGCCGGCAGCACGGCGCCCCGGAAGGATGTTGCGGTATTCCAGGCGCCCGGACGATATTTGAAGTCAGGATCGATCTGGAACGCCGCGCCAACCTCCTGGGCGGGCAGATACACATAGCCCGTCTGCGGCGAATAGGACATCGGATGCCAGTTGTGACCGCCGTAGGAGGACGGGAAGATGAGCGCAGGATTGCCATCCGTGTACCGCGCTTTCGGATCCTCTACCGGCCGTCCGGTCGCCCGGTCGATCGAGCTGGCCCAGGTCGTGGTGACGTATTTCTCCGCCGAGATGAGGGCGCCGTCTGTGCGGTCGATCACGTAGAAGAAGCCGTTCTTGGGGGCCTGCATCGCTACCTTGCGCGGCTTGCCGTCGATCGTCAGGGTGGCGAGCATGATTTGCTGGGTGGCGGTGTAGTCCCAGGT
>JBILMQ010000202.1:0-6553 GCA_044375455.1 Caulobacterales bacterium
AGCTCATCGAGGAGGTGCTCACCGGCGAGACGGATGACACGCCGGCCGCGCTGGCCGATCGGGCAGGGGACCTCATTCGCGCGCTCGGCCGCCCCGCCGTCGGCGATGCGGCGACCGGGCTGTCGGCGCAGGAACTCGCAGACTGCGTCGCCCGCACCCTGCGCCTGCCCGAGATCGCGGACCTGCGCCCAGGACTTCTGGCGGAGGTTCCGGTCTACGCCGCGCGACACGCCGACGGCCTCGAGACCGCGATGGCAGGGATCGCCGATGCGCTGACGCCCGGCCCGGATGGCCGCCCCGTCGTGGTGGTCGACTGGAAGAGCGACGTGAAACCGGACGCGCGCACGCTCGACCACTACCGCAGCCAGGTCAGCGCCTATCTCGACATGACCGGCGCCAGTCGCGGGCTGATCGTGCTCATGACCGAGGGACGGGTGATCACCGTGGCGCCGGCGCCAGCCGCGCCGTCCTCCGGACCATCTCCGCCAGCGCCAGGGGAGGGCTGATGCGGAGGCGCCGGGAAACCCGCCCCGAACCGGGCCTGCGCCGTGCTGATGAGCCCTCCGCCCCGGAGCCGGAGGCCGCGGCGCACTCCAGCCCGCGGTCGGGGCATCCGCCGGTCGCCTCCGGGGCCCTGCCGGAGTGTGTCGTACACCGCACGAAACGAAGACGAGGTCAGGGGCGGCGCGATGTCCGCCGCAACGCCCGCCCGCAGCCCCGTCGCCGGCGCGGCGGGAATGGGTCGCGGGCATGGGATGCCCAGACCCCTCCCGGCGCGCCCATGACCGCGACGCCGTCAAGGCCTCAGGGCGGGATGGCATGCCTGTGATCTGGCTGGCGCCAGCCGCGATGTTGCTCGCGGCGCTTCTGCCCATGCCCTACGGCTACGACACGCTGCTGCGTCTGGTGGTGTGCCTCGCCTCGGCAGTGATCGGCTGGCAGTGGCGAACCAGGACGCCCGGATGGTCGGCCGCTTTCGTCCTGACGGCGCTGCTCTTCAATCCCGTCATCCGCGTCGAGTTCGACCGCGCGCTGTGGCCCCCGATCGACATCGCCGTCGCTGCGCTCTTCGCCGTGCATTGGGTCCGACACGCCCGAGGGCGGCGCCCCGGAACGACCCTTTCGCGCCGATCAGAGTGAAGCGGCGCACTGGGCCTCCGGTCCAGCGATCCCACACGCGCCCGCCCGGCCTGGCGGATCGATCCGTTTACAGTCTTGTTGCCGCTGCAGTTTTGTTGCGGCCCCGGAAGCGGGCTCGCCGGTCATCCCACCACCGGATAATAGGGCCTGCCCCAGTCGTGATGGGGGTTGTCCATCATGAGGTCGATGAACACCGGCAGCAGCGTGGCCAGAACCGCCGCCCCATCCCGGACCTGCGACCGGTTCACGCTGCTGTTCCAGGTCGCCCCGCCATGGACCAATTGGTTGCGCAGCACATAAAGCCGGTCGAACAGAATGCACAGGACCATCGGCGCGTCCTGTTCAGCGATCGCCCGGTTGATCCGGCGCTGCGCGCTCGCCATGCGCTCTTCCCAGCCCTCATACCCGGGCACGCCGTTCTGGAAGCGCCAGAATGGCTGAAACACATAGCGGTTGGCCAGCAGCAGGCGGATCTCCTGGGAAAACCTCCGCCAGACCGCGTCATAGATCCTGCCGCCTCCGTCAAGGCGCACAAGAGTGGCGAAATAGTCCTGAAAGGCCGTCCGCTCGCTGTCCTCGCAGTCGCGCTCAATGTCGGCGGCATAAGCAGCGTTGAAGCCCACCCACAGCAGAATGAAGCGCAGGTCCGGATCCTCAGACGCGGCCTCTGCGCGACCGAGCCAGCTCAGCGCGCGGTGAACGCGCAGGGCAAGGCCCTCCGGGAAGCCGGCGCGGATGGTCCTCTGCTTCTGCTTGAGACGCTCAAAGACCGGTGGGGCCTCTGAACCGGCGAGATCGGACATCAGCATGGTGAAAGCTCCGTTCGCATCAGGCGGAAAGGGCGGCGGCGGCGCGGGCGAGCCGGTCGCTCAGGGTCCCAGGCATGCGGGAGGACAAAATCCTGCTGACCTCCCGATAGTACCATCGCGTGCCGTCGCGCCCGCCGCTGAACCGCGACCAGAGGGCCTCGCCCAGCACGCGATGGTCCGCGAGGATCGCCTCGGCGTTGTGGGTCTTGTCGGCGAGCGCCACCAGCAGCGAGCGGTCAGGCTTTGCCGGCAGCGCGGCGAGATAAGCCTCCTTGCGCGGGCGCCAGGCCGGCTTTGGCTCGGTCCATGCGTCAGTGCAGTCCTGAACGATGCTGGCGACGCCGTCCCCGAACCTCTCCCGGATGTCCTGAAGAACCTGATGGCCGCCCTGATCCTCCACCGCGTCATGCAGCAGGGCCGCGATCGCCTGGTCCAGATCCCCGCCATGCTCCAGCACCAGCGCCGACACGCTCATCAGATGCGCGATATAGGGGATTTGCGTCGCCTTGCGCGTCTGCTGGGCGTGAAGTTGGCGGGCGTACCGGAATGCGTCGTCAAAGCGATCTGTCAGCATCATGTCCTCCTTGCCATCAAAGATTCGCCGTCTGAAAACTCTGCCGTCTGAAGTATCCGCCGTTTGAGTCATCCGTAGTTTGAAGACTCCGCCGGGGCCGCGTGCGGCCGGGCCGGCGTCACCGGCAGGTCGCCGTGGTTACGCGACGCCGAAGACGTCACGCCCGCCAGGCGCTGCGCCGCCGCTGCGGGCCATCCGGCGCCCCGCTGCGTCCGGTCACCCGCATGGCGCCCGGTCAATCGCCATGAATGGTCGTCAGAAACACATGTTTCGTCAGCACCTCCTGAATTTCCAGGTCGGCCGGCATGCGGGCCGGGTCCTTCAGTTCATGGGCGATCGCAACGCTCTCCGCGCTCGCCTGCAGCGCCTCGGCGGGACGGTTCATGTCCGCAAGCTGACTGGACAGATGGTGGAGCGACACCATCAGATCGGGCAGGAAGGTGGCGCGGTCTGCCTCGACGAGGCCGCGGCGGATCTCCACAACCTCGAGACTGGCCGCCAGCGAACCCTCAAAATCCCCACAGACCTGTCGCAGCTGGGCAAGCTGGCTCAGCGTGTCTGCAAGATGGGGCAGGTATCGTTCCGGGTCGAGCGCGGCGAGTTCCCGAAACAGCGCGCAGGCCTCGGCAATCGCCTCCAGCGCCGCCTGCCGGCCGCGGCCGGACTGCCTGGCCAGGGACAGTGTGCGCAGCGCCTGCCCCAGGCCGAACCGATGGCCCCCGCCCTGCGTCGCCACAAGCTCGCGAAACGCGGTCACCGCCTGCGCACTGGCCGCGGCAGACGCCTTGAAGTTGCCCAGATTGCCAAAGTGGATGCCGAGATTGATCAGTGCCGACGCCAGCTCGGGCAGGAAGGCCGTTCCGTTCCCGCCGGCAAGAGCAGTGTAGAGATCAACCGCTTCGGCGGTCAATGCGAGGGCCTCGGTATTGGCCCATACCTTGGAATAGTCATTACCAAGATCGTTCAGCATTTGCGCAAGGTCACCGCGCGCGCCGGCGTGACCCTGCGCGGCGCATTCTCGCAGCACCATCACCGCCTGCGCCCGCGCGCCGAAGGCCTCACCCCAATGACTGAGGCTCGACAAATCGCGGCTGTGCAGAACCATCGCCGCCGCCAGATCGGGCAAATAGGCCTCGCGGTCCGACCAGGCGAGCTCGCGATAAAGGTCCGCCGCCTCGGCGCGCAGGAAAAGAGCCTCCTCATGCCGTCCGAGATCCGCCAGCTGACCAGCCTGCCACGTCAGCCCGCGGGCCCGCCTGGCGCTGGCGCCGGCCGCGCCGCGCTCCTCCCCGGCCGCGATCAGGTGCCCGGCAAGCCTTGCCATCTCACCGGCCTGCGGATGATCCGGATTGGCGCCGGCCCAGGCCTGCAGCGCGGCCGGGCCCTGACCGAGAGCCCGGGAACAGTCCGCCAGCCCGGCGCGCCCGGTGAGCGCGCCCAGACGCTCCAACACCTTGAGCCAGCCAGGATGATCATCGGCGAACCGTTGCCCGGGCACGGCTGCCCCATGGGCATCGCCGCCCGTGATCGCGGGGGTGCAGTCGCCCAGCCGGAGCGTCGCCAGGACACCGTTTTGCTCGGCAATCCTCGCCACACGGCGCGTGCGCGCGCACGCCATGCCCGCCGGTGACCAGACGACAAGCACGGCCTCAGCGACTTCAATCAGAGGAGCAAAATCACGCTCTCGGGCTTTGCCCAACCCGGCTGACGTATCCACCCAGGCGTTCAAGCCCAGCCCGAGGAGCTTTGCCCCGATCCGCGCACAGGTCGCCCGGTCGTCGCGGCTGCCGACAATGATGACATCAACCATGGCATGCCCCCTCTGCACGCGGCAGAACGTTCCGGTCCGCCAGCGCTGTGACCACGGAACGCGCGAACCGGTCGGCCCGGGCGTCCGGAATTTCGATTGTCTCTGGGTGGGATGCGCGGCATGCCTATTGCGCCGCACGTAGCCAATATAAAGACACAACCTGAAATGTCAAGGCCCATATGGTGATTCGCAGGGGCGCATATGGGGGTGTTCGCGCGGGCCCGGCGGCGTGAAGCCCGGGTCGTCCTGCAGGCTCGCGCCAGAGATGGCCGGCGGTGACGGCCATAAGCCTCCCGGGGCCGTCATGGCGGGACAGGGCCAACCCCCTGCCGGCCCTCTCAGGGACGCTGCCTCAGGTTGCGTCAGGCCGCCGGCACGCCCTCGCGTGCAGGTCAAACCAGGGGTCTGCGCATGCCCGTCGTCATGGAAACCAGGGGCGTTGATGTCGGCAACGTAAAGACAGCGCCAAAGTTCAGCGTCCAGGCAGGCAAACGACGATGGTTCGAATTCCCCCTGGGTTCGCCACCTCCCGGGCCTCCGTCCCGTTCTCCCCGATCAAGCTTCATCGCGATCTTTGACGCGTATGTGCAGCGGCTTCCGCGCGTCCTCGGAAAGGGGCCGCCTGCCGCGAAGTCTGGTCGCTTCGCGCTCCAGCGGTGGAATGCTCCGATAGCCCAAAGGCTATCGGGATCGTCCATTTGATCGGATATAGATGATCAATAAGTTGCATTCTGATCGCTTAAAGTCTATCAAATTGAAAGAGGGCAATCGGATATGGCCGATCAAGCAACGCCGGAAGCGCTGGCTCGAAAACATCTGGACGCGGCCTTGAGCCCGTTGCGGGCAATGAGCCCCCAAGCGCGGCCGCCGCGGGGCTGGCTGCGCGCGATCCGAGACGCGCTGGGAATGACGAGCCGACAGCTCGCCGCCCGCATGGGGCTGTCACAGCCAACGATCATCGCGCTGGAGAAAAGCGAAGCGGCGCAAACCATCACGCTGCGTTCCCTGCGCGAGGCTGCCGAGGCGCTCGACTGCCAACTTGTTTATGCGCTCGTTCCTCGCAGCACGCTCGACGAGACCGTGCGGAACCGCGCTCGGGCAATTGCGCAGGCGCAGCTTGCCCGGATCAACCACACCATGCGGCTCGAGGACCAAGCGTTGACCGAGCCGAATCTTGCCGCCGAAGTCGAGCGGGTCACGCAGGTGATCCTCGCGGGGCGCCCGAGCCGACTTTGGGAGGCTCCATGAGCGATCCCCTGTTCGATAGGGACGACAAAGCCGCAGCGCCGCTGGAGCCGGATGAGCGCAGCCAGTTGATCCCGACGTACATCACGACGCGGGCGCAGTTGAACGAAGCCGAACAGATCGGCATCACGAATGCCGATCAATGGGCGTTTGCTCGAAAGCGCGACGTGCTGAGCGAAAGCTTCCTGCTCAATCTGCACAGGCGCATGTTCGGCACGGTCTGGAAGTGGGCCGGCGATTTGCGCACGACAGACCGCAATATCGGTGTGCCGGCATTCAAGATCGGCGTCGAGCTTCGCGCGCTCCTTGACGATGTGCGCTACTGGACTGAGCACGCGACCTATCCGCCGGACGAGATCGCGGTGCGCTTCCACCACAAGCTCGTGTGGATTCATCCTTTCCCAAACGGCAATGGGCGGCATGCACGCATGGCGGCGGACCTCTTGGCCGTCGCGCTTGGTCGCCCGCGGTTCACCTGGGGAAGCGCCAATCCCGTGGAGCCGGCGGCGACACGCGCGCAGTATGTCGCGGCGCTCCGAGCGGCGGATCATCATGATCTCTGGCCGCTGATCGCTTTTGCTCGCTCTTGAACACCCCCTCTGCCGGTGTCTCGACATATTTGGTCGTGGATGTTCTCGTCGAAGCGGGCTAGGTCCGTAGGGCGTTCCAGACCGAAATAGATCGCGTCGGGCTGCAGGTTGGAGATGGCGATTACCAAGGTGGTCGTTCCCAACCTGATCTTGTCGCGCATCCCCGCGACGTGCCGGCGCGCAGGCTCCTGCAGCTTGATCTTGCCAATCAGAGGAATGATGCAGGCGTTGACGCGGCCACGGTCGACATTGACGTTGGCGGAATCACGAAGCTCACCGAACCGCCTGCCGAGAGCGCGAGAGCGCAATGCTCCGGTCTCCAACCATTTTTTGCAGAGGTCCTCGACGGTCATCACCTCGGCTTCGGAAACCTTGCGACGAGAAG
>JBILMQ010000058.1:0-14968 GCA_044375455.1 Caulobacterales bacterium
CTCACCGCGGCTGCTGGATGACCGGCTGCGGCTGAGATCGGAGCCGCGCATCCGCTTTGCCGGTCAGGTTACGGGGGTGGAGGGCTATGTTGAATCGGCGGCGATCGGGCTTCTGGCGGGCCGTTTCGCTGCCGCCGAGGTCATGGGACGCAGCATGCCCTGCCCGCCGCCCACGACCGCATTGGGCGCACTCCTCAGCCACATCACCGGCGGACAGCTCGATGGCGGCGCCGGCCACTTTCAGCCGATGAATGTCAATTTCGGCCTGTTCCCCCCGTTGCCGCATGAAGTTCCGGGCCAACGACCGGCCAAGGGCGCTCCGCGTGGCGTTGACCGCAAGCGCGCCATCGCTGCGCGCGCCCGCGCTGACCTCGCGCTTTGGCTGAGCGATTCGGCGCAGTAAAGCCAGAAGCCAAGCGAGACGAGGCTGGGCGCGCAAGACGGACTGTCTGAGACCGACAGGCGGCGCTGCCTCATCTTTGACCGGAGGGCGTCCAGGCCGAGTCAGCGCGTGGACTGGGGCGGCGTTCGCAGTCGGCGCATCGGCGCCGCCGCTCGAACCAGGGAGGTGACGTTTGACCGCTCGACCATCAAAGCGAGGTCAAAGCACTGAGTCCGGGGCCGGTTTGGGTCGCTGGGCATGGTTGACTGAAGCAGTGTTGACCGAAGCGGCATTGACTGGGGCCGTGGGTGACTGGGGCCACGCCTGTTCGACGCGAGGGATCTTGGCAAGCTGGCCGGAAATTGGCGAACCCGGGCAGGCGCCGCGCACGTCGTCCGGCAAAAAAACGACCCGCCTTTGAAGGGCGGGTCGCACGCTGAGACCGGATTTTCCCGATCTTAGTTCCAATCGTCGTCGTCGTCGCGCTTGCGCTCGCGCTCGGGCGCACGGGTCCGCCTGGGGGGACCACGATCTTCCTCCGGCGGAGGGCCGCCAAAACCACCCCCGAAGCCGCCGCCGCCAGGACCGCGCGGACCGCCGCCGAAACCGCCGCCCCCGCCGCCTGGACCACGCGGACCGCCGCCAAAGCCACCGCCGCCAGGACCGCGTGGACCGCCGCCATAACCGCCACCGCCAGGGCCACGTGGACCGCCACCGAAACCGCCACCGCCCGGACCACGCGGACCGCCGCCATAGCCGCCGCCGCCGCCGCGGAAACCGCCGCCGCCAGGACCATCATCGAAACGCCGGGGGGGCCGATCGCCGAATCGCCCGCCGCCGCCGCCAGGACCACGATCATCAAAGCGACGCGGCGGACGGTCACCGAATTCCGGCCGCGGGCGCGGCGTCGCAAGCTCGGGAGGCACTTCGCCGATGACTTTGATGTTGACCGCCTTCGGGCCTTTGCCGCGCGGGTCGGGTTCGAGGTCGAATTCGACCTTCATGCCGTCGGCGAGACCGCCGAGACCGGACCTTTCGACGGCCGAGATGTGTACAAACACATCGGTCCCGCCTTCATCCGGAGTAATGAACCCATAGCCCTTGGAGAGATTGAAGAACTTGACTGTGCCGCCCTGCGCCATCCGGGGTGACTTTCGCCTATGTCTGTGATGCGGAGCCCCAACGCAAAAATCGCGGCGCGTCCGAATTTCACTGCCTGTTGAACCGCCGGGAACTCATTTCGAACGGCGGGCCCGGATCGGTTGTGATCGGGGAAGTTTCTGCTGCGCGTTTGCCGGACGAACGGCGGCGCGCTTGATTCGCGTCTTCTCCCTCGGGGTCGCAACCACCCGGGCGGGGATATTATGCCTGCAGAACACGCATCCGGCAAGAAAGAAGAATGCGACAGAAAGAAGAATGCGCTGGGCACTACCAGTCCGAGATATGCCGGCTTCCGTGCCGCGTCAGGCGGCGCGGGCGGCGCACCGCAGCGCGCCAGAACAGACGCTCAGTCTCGCAGCGCAGGTCGCGCGGCGACGGGGCTCGGGACAACGCCTTTTCAAAAGATCGGGCCTTTTCGCAAGATCGGTCGACAGCGCTGCAATGCGGCCGCCAGCTCAGCACGGGGGTCCGGACCGGGCGAGGCTGCACCTTCCTCAGGCGTGTGGACCGGCTGGGCGCCGCCGCCAATCGACGCGGCGTCCACTGCGTCATCAAACTGCGGAGGCAGCGCCGGCAAACGGGCCGCGGCCGCGCGCGCCTCGACGGCCGCATCCCGCGGCAGGTCTGTGCGCCGGGCCAGCGCGGAGAGGTCAGAGCGGCACCGCGCGGCGAGGTCCCGCTCTTCGACCGGTTCGCCCAGAGCCCTTGCGTTCAGGCAGACGGAGACGGTCGCCAGAAGAGCAAGCCAATACCGCACAGCGACCCCTCAGTTTCCAGATGAACCACTCAACAAAGGACTGCGCGGCGTCGCATGTCCGCCAGCCTCCGCGCGATTGACGTCGCCGCCCTGCGACCGAGACCGCACATGAGGCGAGCGCACAAGGCGCGCACAGGAAGAGTAAAAATGAAAATCGAACGTTAAAATCGCGCGTGCCGGCTCTGCGTGAAAAGCCGGCAGGCAAACCCGACATAACCGTTGGCCACAGCGCAACGTCCGCCGTGAAAACAATACTGCGCGCCGCCGGGGCCGGATGCAGACTGCATCAGCCCCGGCAGTCGCGCAGAGCGCCCCCGCGACGCCCTCGACCTCTCTCCGGCTTGACTGGCGCGTCCCCGAAGGATTGCAACCAGGCAAGCCGTGCGCGGTTTCTAACCTCAGTACTGAAAGCGCAGCGTGGCTCCGAAAGTCCGCGGCGCGCCCAGGAAGGCATTGTACGTGATCGTATCATTGACCGGATTGTAGGGCGTGGTCAGCGCAGTGATGCCGGAGCTGCCTTGCAGCGGGCCATTGAACCCGACCTGGAGATAATCCTCGTCGGTGATGTTCTGCGACCACACTTCGAGCGACCACCCACCGTCATCCGCACCGATGCCGACACGCGCGTTGAACAGTGCGAAGGCGTCCTGGATTTTCGGAGCAAGCAGGTCGGAGCCGGTATTGTATTCCGAAACCCAGCGCCCGCCGAAATTACCCTTGAACTTGAGATTGCCAAGAACTGGCCGCTCGTAGCTCACCGATCCAGACACATACCACTTCGGAGACAGCGAGAGCTGCGAGCCCGGAAGGGTCACGTCCGTCACCACACTGCCCGTCGGGCGGATGTTGTCGCCATACTTCGTGTCAGCATACGCGACGCCGCCCTGGATGTAGAACCCGTCAACCGGCGGGATCCAGACGGAGTCGATTTCGAAGCCCTGGCTCTTCACTTCCCGGATCGGGGTGACAATGAATTGGATCCCCGTGAACGTGTTGAGCTGGAAGTTCTCAAACGCAGAGCTGAACGCCGTGGCGTTGACCAGCAGAGCGTTGCTGAACCAGGACGACTTCAGGCCGACCTCGTAGGTGTCCACAAATTCCGCCGGGAAGGACGTATTGGCGCGGTACCCGGCTGGGTTGGAGCCGACGCCGCCAGGCGCCCGGTCAAGGTTGAAACCGCCGCCCTTGTAGCCACGGCTGTAACCGGCGAACACCGACACGTCATCGGAGAAGCGGTAGGTGCCGCGCGCCGTCCCGGACCACTCGTTCTCGCTGCGCGACTGGTCAAAGTTGGATGTGTCCGCCGCCGGGTTCGCCCACGGGGCGCAGATGTTGCCGATGACGGTCGGACGGCTCGCCGCCGGAATAATCGTGTTCAGGAGCGACGTCGGGGTCACGGCAGCGGTCAGGATGCCGCGGCAGGCGGACGACTCGGTCTGGAAGGTCGCCACCGCGTCCTTGTCTTCCGCAGTATACCGCAGCCCCAGCGTCAGTTCGAGCGCGTCGGTGATCTTGATCTGGTTGTGGGTGAACACCGCCCAGGTGCGCGCTTCCTGCGAGAACTGGTCGCGCGAACCGGCGCCGACCGGATAGGCCGCCCCGGCCGGGAGCCCGGTGAGCAGGTTGACCAGCGATGCGTTCGTCCCACTCGACAGCAGGAGGCTCAGGAACTGCTCATAGGCTGCGCCGTACAGCTGCGAATCCTTACGCTCAAGTTGCTCATCGGCGTAGAACCCGCCGACCAGCCAGTTCACATTCGCGAATTCCCCCTGAAGCCGGAGTTCCTGGCTGAAATAGTCGAATTTGCTGCCCTGGCGATTGGGGTCGGAGGTCCGGTAGGCGATGGGGGCGGCCGAGAAGTCGACGTCCTGGGCGGATTGGTTTTCCCAGTGACGCGCCGCCGTGATCGAGGTGAAATCCGCAAATGGCAGGCTGTAATCAACCTGGACCGAAAAGCCGGACTCCTTCGTGTTGGACTCCGTCGACGCGTCCGAATAGGCGCGGCGCGCGAACGGATTGGCCGGAACCAGACGGTTGACGCCGACCTGCGCCGGCAAGGTCAGCGCGGATGCGGGCACCGGGCGATTGATGCCCGGCGAGGCGCCGGCCAGCGAGTCGATGAAGGCGCTGGTCGGCCCGGTGAAGATCTGTACCGCAGCACAGCAGTTTTCTGCGCGCTGCGCCGCATCGACGATAGCGCGCACGCGCAGGGTGTCGTTCGGCGTGAGGAGCAGTTGGGCCCGGAAGGTCCCGTAGTTGGAGTCCTGGTCACGGCTCTCGTCGCGCTTGATCAGCCCGACGCCCGGATCGACCTTCAAGAAACCGTCGCGCCGCGATGTCTTGGCGAACAGACGGAACGCCGCCTTGTCTTCGACGATCGCGCCGGTGACGGAGCCGGCGGCTGTCAGCAGATCGTAATCGCCCCAGGTCAACTCACCGTTGACGCCGAAATCAAACGACGGCTCGCGCGTGATGATGTTGATGACGCCCGCCGACGTGTTCTTTCCGAACAGCGTGCCCTGCGGGCCGCGCAGCAGTTCGATGCGCTCGATTTCGCCAAGATCGCTGAAGCCGACGCCATTGCGCGGGCGGTACACGCCGTCAATGCTGATGCCAACCGAACTCTCGAGGCCCGGGTTGTCGCCCACAGTGCCAATGCCGCGGATGCGCGCCGTGGTCGACGCCTCGTTCGAGGTCGACGTCACCATCAGCGACGGCGCGACCTGGATAAGGTCCTTAATGTCCTTGACGCCTGCTTCCTGCAGAAGCTGGCTGTCGAACGCGGTCACCGAAATCGGAACATCCTGAATAGACTCTTCGCGCTTTTGCGCGGTGACGATGATCGTTGTCGACCGCTCGTCGTCGACGGCTTGCGCGTCGGTCGTCGTTTCCTGCGCCAAAGCCGGCACAGCTGCGGCGAACGCCGATGCGGCGGCTGCAGCGTACCAGAAGGCGCGGGTGAAACGGGTCTTGGACATCTGGAGTTCTCCTTGGTGGCCGTCGCTGGAGGCGGCTTGGGACGCGGCAGAAAGCCGCAGACGACTCCGGCAGGCGTGGTCGCCGGATATAGAGAGACGCGCCAGCGCGCGTCGAGAGGCGCGGCTGCGTTCAGGGCCGGGAACACGACGTGGCCGTTCAGGTGTGTCCCAACGGCAACAAAAACCACAGGTATAGACAAGAGCGGGGCCCTTGGCGGACAAGCAGATCACGCAGCCGTGATCGCCAAACTCTGTCTGACGCCCCATGCCCGTCGCCCAACCTCCCCCAGTCACCAGCGCCGGCCTGTGCGCCGCCGTTATCGCCTACGGCGCATGGGGGGTGCTGCCGCTCTATCTCCAGCAGCTTGGCGGGATAGGCCCCGGCGTGGTTCTCGCGCAGCGGATCGCCTGGGCCTTTCCGACCGCGCTTGCGGCGGCGTTCGCGCTTGGCCAGTCGCGCGAGATTGTGGCGGCGCTGCGCGATCGGCGCATCCGCGCCGCGCTGGCGCTGTCGGCCTGTCTCATCGGTCTCAACTGGGCAGTTTATGTCTGGGCGGTGGCTGAGCATCGGGTCGTCGAGGCGAGCCTCGGCTATTTCCTGACTCCGCTGGTCAATGTCGCGTTGGGCGTGGCGCTGCTCGGCGAACGTCTGCGGGCCATGCAGGCGGCCGCGCTTGCACTCGCCGGCTGCGGCGTGCTCGTCCAAGCTCTCATCGCAGGCGCCCCTCCCTGGCTTGGGCTCGTGCTGTGCGCCTCGTTCGCAACCTACGGCTATGTGCGCAAGACGACGGACGTGGGCGCGGCGGCGGGCATGACGGTGGAAAGTCTCATTCTGTTGGCGCCGGCCCTGGGTTTGATGGCTTTTCTGGCTGGACGCGGCGAGCCCCTGACGCCGGACGGCGGAGCGGGCTTGGCGCTCGTCCTGGGTCTCGGACCGGCGACGGTTCTGCCGCTGGCCTTGTTCGCCTTTGCGGCCCGCCGACTGCCTCTGACGGCGATTGGCCTGCTCCAATATCTTGCCCCGACGCTGCAGTTCCTGATCGGTGTCGCCGCGGGCGAGCCTGTCAGCCATGGACGCCTGGCGGGTTTCGCCCTGATCTGGGCCGGTCTTGCAGTCTACAGTGTCGACGCGCTGGTCATGGCGCGCCGCATGAAAGTCTGAGCCTTGGCGCAGGCCCCTTCTGCATCGGGACACTCTGCACGGTGTGGCGCATGCCGGATCAGGCCGTGCGGTTCAGCGTCACCGCGCCCGCGTTGCGTTCCGGCGCATCGCCGGGGCCAAGGCGGCCATAGGCGCTCGGCGCGGCGCGCGACGCTGCAACCTCTTCTGCGATCGCCTTGACAACCCCTTCACTCACCGCGCGCACCGCGCCGAGGGCGCGGCCGTGGGCAGCGAGCGCCGACTGGAACTTCTCGGTGGCCTCGGCCAGCACCTTCTTGTCGAGCGCGGACGCGCCTGCAATCAGGGCGCGATCTTCAGCGATGCGCTGAAGCTCAATCCGATAGATGTTGGCAAGGCGCAGCTTTTCCGTGGCGAGATCGCTGGGCAGGCCTGGCTGACGCGCGGCGTAGAGCGCCGTTTCCTGCGTGATGAGCGACGTCAGGCGGTCCGTCAGGACCGTGAGTTGGCGGACCCGGTCGCCGGGGCCGTCAGCGACGAGCGGCATCTTCAGCCCCTTGCATCCCCGCTGGCGCGCCGGGGGCGATCCCCTGCAAGCGCATCATTTCGCGCGCCACGGCGTCGGCCACGCCCACGCCGCCCGCGCGCATGATGGCCTTGCCGTACTCCTCGATCAGCATCGGGCGAAACGCCCGCTCGCCAGCCCCGCCGCCGAACTCGCCGTCGGTCGGCAGGCCGTCGAACATCGGAGCGAGCATCTGAGCCAGAAACATGGCCTCAAAGCTCTCAGCGGTGCGTCGGATTTCCGCGCCGCGGCTGTCGGCAGGCGCGCCAGACCGCTGGGTGCTGACCGACTGGGCGCTAACCGACGGGGCAACACCGCCGGCGACGGGCGATCCGGTCGCCGGGCGCAGCGCTCCCGAGGGGCGCGCCAAAACCGACATGTCGTCCATCACAGCACCTCGATTTCCGCCTGCAGAGCGCCGGCCGCCTTCAGGCTTTGCAGAATCGACAGAAGATCACGCGGCGACACGCCGAGCGCGTTCAAGCCGTCGACGAGGTCGCGCAGGCGGGCGCCCTCCACGATGGCGAGGCCGCCGCGCTCTTCCTCCACTTCAACATTGCTTTGCGGCGTAACGACCGTATCGCCCCGCGCCAGCGCGTTCGGCTGGCTGACCTGCGGCGTTTCACGCACGGTGATGGTGAGGTTGCCCTGCGCGATCGCGACGCGCGACACGCGCACGTCATCGCCCATGACCACCACCCCGGTGGCCTCATCGACGACGATGCGCGCGGCCTGATCCGGCTGCACGACGAGTTGCTCGATGTCCGTGATCAGCTCGACCATGTTCTGGCCGGCGGCCCTAACCTCCACGGTCGAGGGATTGGCCGCGCGCGCGACGCCGCCGCCGGCGAAGTCATTGATCGCAGACGCCATACGCCGGGCCGTGGTGAAATCCGGGTTGCGCAAAGACAGGCGCAAGGTGTCCTGTCCAGCCAGGTCGAAGCCGAGCTCGCGCTCGACAAGCGCCCCGTTGGCGATCCGCGCATTGGTCGGCGCTCCCTGTTTCACCGACGAGCCGGACGCCCCCTGCGCGGCGAAACCACCGATCGCCACCGCACCCTGCGCCACGGCATAGACCTGCTGGTCGGCGCCGAGCAGCGGCGTGACCAGGAGCGTTCCGCCCGCAAGGCTCTTGGCGTCGCCGATGGCCGAAACCTGCACATCGATGCGTGCGCCTGCCGCCGCGAACGGCGGCAGGCGCGCCGTCACCATCACGGCTGCGACATTGCGCGTGTTAAGGTCCTCGTTGCGGGTCGAAACCCCGAGCCGCTCCAGCATTGATTGTAAACTCTGCCGGGTGAATGGCGCATTGCGCAGGCTGTCGCCGGATCCATCGAGGCCCACAACCAGACCATAACCGACCAGCATATTGTCCCGAACGCCCTCGACATCGGCGATGTCTTTGATGCGTGATCCGGCATGACCCGGCGCCGGCGCGACAAGCGCGGCGGCGACACCCACAGCAAGTAGCCAGCACAACCTGATCATCGGATGGGTCCCTGCACGTGCACTGCACGCGCCTTGCATGCGCCAAGAGCGGTTCAATGCGAAGCGCGGGCCAACTGGAGCAGCAGAGGGCGCAGCACGTTGCGTTGAATTTATTGCATTTCCTGTGAGGCTTTGAGCCCGCAGCGACGCGCAGTCGAGTCCACGCGGCAAATCCTGCCGGCGATTTCTGCCGACAGGACCATTGCCGCCAGGTCCGGTTAAGCCTGCGTTAAGGGGCAGGCCGCAATTCTTGCCAGAACGGAGATCGTATGCGTGTGGAACGTCCGCCTCCGGCGGCTCCAGTCACCCCCGCCCGTCGCAGTACGGGTGTCGCTGGCGGCTTTGATGCGCCAAGCGGCGCGCCGGCGCGCGCCAGCGCGCCGGCGGCGGCGAGCGCGGCCGCTCCGGTGTTTGGCGCGGACGCCCTGCTGGCGATGCAAGGTGCGCCCGACCCGACCGAGCGTCGCCGGCGGCAGGTGCGGCGCGCCAATGATATGCTTGACAGGCTCGACAGACTGCAACTCGCGCTGCTGGAGGGACGCCTCCCGGGCGGCCAGGCCCTCATGCTTCGGCTTAGCCTGCTCAACCGGCCCGAAGCTGATGAGGACCCTCAGTTGATGGCGCTGGTGCGCGAAATCGAAGTGCGCGCGGCGGTAGAATTGGCCAAGCTGGAATTCGCCCAATAGGGGCGTGTTTGTCAGTCTTGACGTGTGTTTGGCGCGGCTTTCGGTCGATAGGAGATTTCCAGGCGCGCACGTTGAAGCTGTCGCCGCGGGTCACTATAAGGTCGCCGGCGCAGTCCCGACGAGTCGATGCGGGCAACGGCGCCACGGGACAATCGGCATGGCTCTCGAACTCGACCAGGATTACCGTCCATCCGAAAGCGAGCCGTTCATGAATGAACGGCAGCGCCAGTATTTCCGCGCCAAGCTGCTGGCCTGGAAGAACCAGATCCTGCTTGAGAGCAAGATGACGCTTGAGAACCTGCAGAACGACACGGAAGCACTTCCCGATCTTGCAGATCGGGCCACCAGCGAAACCGAGCGATCGATCGAGCTGCGCACGCGCGACCGCCAGCGCAAGCTGATCGCCAATATCGACGGCGCGCTGCGCCGTATCGAGGAAGGCGCTTACGGCTATTGCGAGGAGACGGGTGAGCCGATCAGCCTGGCGCGGCTCGAGGCGCGCCCGACGGCGCGCTATTCTTTGGAGGCGCAAGAGCGTCACGAACGCCGCGAGCGCGTCTATCGGGACGCATGAAGGATCTGGTCTGCGGTGTCGATGAGGCTGGCCGGGGCCCCTGGGCGGGACCGGTCGCCGCGGCCGCCGTGATCCTAGATCCTGCAGCGCCCATCCTCGGACTGGCTGACTCAAAGGCTCTAACCGCCAAGCGGCGCACCGTGCTTGCAGCGCAGATCCGCGCCGGCTCACTGTGGGGTCTTGGGTTTGCCTCGCCGGAAGAAATCGACGCGCTGAACATCCGCCTGGCCACGCACCTGGCGATGCGTCGGGCTGTAGCGGCCCTCCCCCGCCGCCCGACCCTCGTCCTGGTGGACGGAGTGGATGCCCCCGAGCTCGGCGCACCGGCGCGCGCGATTGTCAAAGGCGACGCCAGCGAGCCCGCAATATCGGCCGCCTCGATCCTCGCCAAGACCGCCCGCGACGCCTGGATGATGGAAGCCGCACAGCGCTTTCCCGGTTATGGGTTCGAGCGGCACATGGGCTACGGCGCGCCCGAACATGCCGCGGCGCTGACAAGGCTCGGGCCGACACCGATCCATCGCCTGAGTTTCAAGCCGGTGGCCGCGGCGCGGGCGCGCCTGGCCTCGGCGCCCTGAGCCGACGGCCGCATCGCCGCGGCGGCGAGGCCTGAGCGCACCGCCTGATTCTCGCCGCGCTTTTGCGTGAATCTTTTTTTTACCGGCGGCGACGAAGGTGTCGCCGGTTTCGGGGGACGTGGCGCGCATGCTGAACGATTTGGCCAACCGGATTGTTTCCGGCGATTGCATCGCCGCCATGAACGCCTTGCCGGACGCGTGCGCGGATCTGGTTTTCGCAGACCCGCCCTACAACCTGCAGCTCGGCGGAGAATTGCTGCGCCCGGATCACTCGCGCGTTGAGGGCGTGGAGGATCATTGGGACAAGTTCAGCGACTTCGCCCATTATGACGCCTTCACGCGCGACTGGCTCGCGGCCGCGCGACGCATTCTCAAGCCAGACGGCGCCTTGTGGGTGATCGGCGCCTATCACAACATTTTCCGCGTCGGGGCCATCCTGCAGGATCTCGGCTACTGGATTCTCAATGACGTGGTGTGGGTCAAGACGAACCCGATGCCGAATTTTCGTGGCGCGCGTCTGACCAATGCCCATGAAACGCTGATTTGGGCAGCCCCCTCGCGAAACTCGCGGCCAACCTTCAATTATCAGGCGCTCAAAGCCGCCAATGATGATCTGCAGATGCGCTCCGACTGGGTCATACCGATTTGTTCGGGGGCGGAGCGGCTGAAAGACGCTGCTGGAAAAAAGGCCCATCCGACACAAAAACCTGAGGCTTTGCTGCATCGGGTGCTCACGATGTCGACGCGGCCAGGCGACCTGGTGATCGATCCGTTCTTCGGTTCAGGGACCACGGGCGCTGTCGCGCAGCGTCTGGGCCGGCGCTGGATCGGCATCGAACGCGAGGAGGCCTACATCGCCGCGGCGCAGGAGCGCTTGCGTCATGTCCGCCTGGTGGCCGACGCCGAGGCCCTGGCGCCTGTCGCTTCCAAGCGCGACCAGCCGCGGGTGGCGTTCGGCGTGATCGTGGAAAGCGGCCTGTTGTCCGCCGGCGCGCGCCTGTTCAGCCCGGAACGCCGGCATGTTGCGAAAGTGCGGGCGGATGGCAGCTTGATGGTCGGGGACGCGATCGGCTCGATCCATCGCATCGGCGCCCATGTGCAACGGCTGCCCGCCTGCAACGGCTGGACATACTGGCATTTTGAGACCGACAGCGGTCTGGCCCCGATCGATATCCTGCGCCAGCAGGTCCGCGCGCAACTCGCCTGACCCGCCCGCCGCCGCAGGCCTGACCGCCTTGCGCCGGTGTTCAAGATCCCTTGCGCCACGCGATACGCGCAGCTTCTCGCGGCGCCCGCGCCGACTGAGCGTTTGGTCGGGACCTCTCCGGGGCGCGCCCCAAAGCATGGCCCCCGACAGCCTGCCCATGCGCAGACCCAGCTGCATCCTCTGGCGCATCCTCTGGCGAATGCTCAGTCGCAGGCACGGTCGCCTTGCCTGGCGCACGGCCTTGCGCACTCCCCCGGCGCACGCCCTGGATCTGGGCCTGGCGCGGGGCCTGCAGGACGTCAGCGCTGCGCCAGGTCGTGATCCGCCGGCGCGCGCTGCGGGCTCAGCGCGCGGCGCCCGACTTGCTTGAGAGAGCGCAAACCGCCGGACCGGGAGACTCTTATGGCTCAATTTGGTGCGACCGAGCTGCTGCTGATCAGCGTGGCCGCGGTCATCGCGCTGCCCTTGGCCTCGACCGCCCAGCCCCCCGCCTTCACGACCGTCTCTTTGCGACCGTTCGACGATGGCGGGCAAACCGCCCTTCGCGACGCACGCGCCGCATGGGGCGCCGGCGATGCGGCCAAAGCGCAGCAGCTGCTGGCTCAGGCGCGCGCTGACGCGGCGCGGCGCGGCGATGCGGCGACAGAGATCGCTGCCCTCAACACCTCGGCGGCGATCCATGCCTTCACCCAGAACGTCGCTGCTGCAGACGCTGCGCGCCTTGAGGCGCTGTCAGTGGCGCACGCCCGCGGCGGGCCTGCGATGAAGTGAAGCAAGAGCCAGGGCTCGCTGCGCCAAAGGCCAGCTCCGGCGACATCGCGTGCGCCTGCGCCCTGCGGCTCGCGGCAAGACGCGCGACGGACCGGACCCCCGCCCTGACGCCGGCCGTTCAATCCGACCGCGAGGCGGCCGCCTGCGCCCCCTCGCGCAAGCCCAATTCAGGCCCTGTCAGGGGCCGCCTGGCGCCAGACGCAGACCATCGAGCGCAGCGGCGGCGGCCTTACGCATGACGGTCGGCAGTCCGGCCTGCGCGATGTCCTGGACCCTGACCCAGCGCCCCTCGACCTGCACATCGGCCGGGGTTTGCGCCCGCCAAACCTCGAGCGTCAAAGAAAAATGCGTGAAGATGTGGCGGACGCGGATCGGGACAGGCGTCCATGCCGCTGCGATTGGCGCGGCCGCCTGCACCTCGCCCGGCGCCAGAGCTCCCTCCACCCACGCTGTGGTTGGCAGTCCCATCATGCCGCCGAGCAAACCGTTTTCGGGGCGCCGCCGCAGCAGCAGAGCCGATCCGCGCAGCAGCGCGAAGGCGACGCCCGACCGCTCAGGTTTGGCGAGCTTCGCCAGACGAGCAGGATAAGCCTGAGCACGATCCGGCTCGGCACAAGCGCACAACGCGCGCACCGGACATTGATCACACGAGGGAGCGCTCGGCGTGCACACCACGGCCCCCAGATCCATCAAAGCCTGGGCGTAGTCGCCAGGCCGATCGCAGGCCACCAGCTGGCCGGCAAGCGCCTTGATCTGCGGTTTTGCCGTCGGCATCGGGGTTTCGACCGCGAACAGCCGCGCCATGACGCGCTCGACATTGCCATCAACCACATTGGCTGGCCTTTCGAAGGCGATCGCGGCGATTGCGGCGGCGGTGTAGGGCCCAATGCCGGGCAGCGCCCGCAGCGCGTCCTCGGTGTCGGGGAAGCGGCCGGCGAGCTCGTGAGCCACGACTTTGGCGCAGGCATGCAGGTTCCGGGCGCGCGCGTAGTAGCCCAGTCCCGCCCAGGCGGCGCGCACTGCGTCCAGCGGGGCGGCGGCCAGGTCCTCAACGCGCGGCCAGGCGGCGAGGAACCGCGCGTAGTACGGCGCCGCCGCGGCCACGGTCGTCTGCTGCAACATGATTTCGGACAGCCAGATCCGATAGGGATCGGCTGGGCGAACGCCACCGGGCGGGCGCCGCCATGGCAGGGAACGGGCATTGCGGTCGTACCAGGCGAGCAGCGCAGCGCGAAACAGTCCACGATTGTGAGCGGCGTCAGTGTCGCGCACGTGCTAGGAAATCCGAAATCGTGTCATGGGCCCAACATGCGTCGCCGCACCCCGCCGTCAATGCAACCGCCGCCCTCGCGCCAGGTCAATCTCGCAGATGCCGAGCAGCGTCAGGCGCTCGACCTGCTGTCGCGCATGCGCGCGCGGCCCGCGATTGGGCCGCCCCCGCGCGCCGGCACGGTGGCAGGACAACTGACCATGCTGGCGCAGAGCAGCCGCGGGGGCAGCCTGTTTGCGATCAGGACGCATTGGACGGAGATCGTCGGCGACGCTCTGGCGCGGCTGTCCCAGCCAACCAGGATCGCGCGCGACAAGGCTGGCGCGACGCTCGTGCTGCAGGTGGAGGGGGCGGCTGCGCCGATGATCCAGCACAAAGCTGCCCAGATCCTGGAACGGGTGCGGCTTGTCGCGGGCGCCGGCGCGCCGGCCCGGTTGCGGATCGTCCAGGGCGCGGTTCGGCGCAACAGCGCGCGCACGCCCGCCGCGCCGCCCGCGCCGGAGGAGTTGCGCGCGCTCGACCAGAGTCTGGACGCGATTCTGGACCCGGAGCTGCGCGCCGAACTCGCCAAACTCGGCCGCGGGGTTCTGGCGAGAACCCGGCGCACCAAACCCCCGCAGCCGTAACCGCTCGCCCCTCGTCGGAGTCACACCCGCTGGGCCGGAAAGTTGAGGCTTGCGGCTGGCGGGTGTCCGGCTGGTGGGTATCCGGCGACGCGCAGATCCTGACGTGGTTTCGTGACCGGCGATCCTGCCGGCGCCGCTTGCATCGTCGCCGCACCCCTGCGATTGGGGGAAACCGCGGGCGCTTGAGCCGCGGGCGGAATCACACGAACGCTTGCAGCGAAGAAAGGGTCTCCCATGGCTTTCCCCCGTCGTATCGCCCGTGTTGCGGCTGGGTTGGCGCTGGCGCTCGTCGCGGCGTGCGGCCAGAAACCCGCTGCCGTCGGGGCTGCCCCAGGAGCCATGTCGCTGGGGTCGGCAGATGCCAAGGTGACGCTTGTTGAATACGCGTCGACGACCTGTCCACACTGCAAAAACTTCCATCTGGAGGTGCTGCCGCGGATCAAGAAGGACTATGTCGAGACCGGCAAGGTGCGTTACACGTTCCGGGAGTATCCGACGCCGCCGACGCAGGTTGCTGTGGCCGGCATGCTGACCGCCCGGTGCGCAGGCGAGGCCAAGTATTTTCAGGTGCTCGACGTGCTGTTCGACCAGCAGGAAGAAATCGTTGTCGCGGCGCAGGGCGGCGGCGCCCGCCAGGCGTTGCTGACGATCGCGCGCCAGGCCGGTCTGACAGAGGAACAGTTCACGGCCTGTCTCTCCGATACCCAAGCGCTCGAGGCGATCAACGCCTCGGTCACCGAGGCGGAGAAAGCCGGCGTCGTCGGCACCCCGACGCTGTTCGTGAATGGCCGGCGGATTGAGCAGC
>JBILMQ010000192.1:0-6781 GCA_044375455.1 Caulobacterales bacterium
TGAATACTCCTACGAGGACGTCAAGACCGCGCTCGACGCGGCGCTGGCCGGCTGACAGCGCGGAGCACGCCTTGCACATACGCGAGTTGCGCATTTCGGGTTTCAAATCCTTCGTCGATCAGACGCAGGTGCGCATCGAGGCTGGCCTGACCGGCGTGGTCGGCCCCAATGGCTGCGGTAAGTCGAACATCCTGGAATCAATTCGCTGGGCCATGGGCGCAAACAGCGCCAAGGCCATGCGCGCCGAGGATATGGATGATGTCATCTTCGCCGGCGCGGCCTCCCGTCCGCAGCGCGATCACGCCGACGTCACGCTGGTGCTGGACAACACGGACCGCCGAGCCCCAGCCCAGTTCAATGATGCCGAAACCTTGGAGATCGTCAGAAGGATCCGCCGCGGGCAAGGCTCCACCTACCGCATCAATGGCCGTGAGGCGCGCGCACGCGACGTCCAGATCCTGTTTGCGGACGCCTCGACCGGGGCCAACAGCCCGGCGCTCGTGCGCCAGGGGCAAATTTCTGAGCTGATTGCCGCCAAACCTGAGAACCGGCGACGCATCCTGGAGGAAGCGGCTGGCGTCGGCGGCATGCATGCGCGACGCCATGAGGCGGAACTCAAACTGCGGGCAGCCGAGACCAATCTGCAACGCCTCGACGATGCGCTCAACCGCCTCAAGGAGCAGCTGGCGCACCTGCAGAAGCAGTCCAAGCAAGCCCAGCGCTATCGGGTCATCAGTCAGGAAATCCGCGCCCTTGAGGCGCTCATCGCCGGGCGGCGCTGGCAGGAGGCTGACGCTTCGGCGAGCGAACTCGCCGCAGTGCTGCGCGCAGCTGACCGCGAGGCGGGCGACGCTGCGCAGGAAGCCGCCCGTCTGGCGGCGGAGGCGGCGCAACGCACCGTCGATCTGAAGCCGTTGCGGGAAGAAGAAATCATCGCCGCCGCCGTGCTGCGCCGGCTTGACCTTGCGCGCGCAGAAATCGACCGCGACCTGGACGATGCGAAGGCCCTGCTGAACCGGCTGCAGGCCGAACTGATCCGCCTGAACGCCGACCGGGAGCGCGAAGAGCAGCTGGCGCAGGACGCCCTGGCCGCCCTGGCGCGGCTTGAGGGAGAATCGCAGTCGATCGGCGGGGCGCAGGAGGCCGATGACGCCGCAGCGCGCGCGGCGGCGGAGGCCCGCGCCATCGACGCCGAAAGCAAAGCCAATGCAGCCCAATCGGCATTCGACGCCGCCAACCGGGCGCAGGCGGCCAATGCAGCCGCCCGCAGCGCCGCACAAACCCGCCTGCGCGATGCTGAAGGCCAGGTGCAGCGCCTGACCGCACACCTTGCCGGTCTCGATGCGGACGCCGCCCGTCTGGGTGCGCTCGACGCCGCGCGCGCTGCAGCCGAGACGGCCGAACAGACCGCCGCGCGTCATGCCGAGGCGATGCGCGCGGGAGAACGGGCGGCCGAAGCCGCCGATGCAGCCCTGGGCGAGGCCCGCGCCGCGGAGACACGCGCGCTCGAGCCGTTGCGCAGCGCCGAAGCGGCGACGGCGCGCCTGAAAGCGGAGATCCGCGGCCTTGAGGCGGTGACGCGCCGGGCCGACAGCCGCCATGCTCCAGCCCTGGAGGGCGTGCGGCCGGAAGCCGGCTTGGAGAGAGCCGTGGCGGCGGCATTCGGCGAAGATATTGAAGCTGCGCTGGATCCAGAAGCGCCCACCTTCTGGACCCAGACTGCAGCGCGCCCGGCGACCATCCATGGCGCGCCGCTGGCCGGGCAGGTGGAGGCGCCGCCGGCGCTCGCCGCACGCCTCGCGCTCACGGGGCTCGTCGACCCCGCCGACGGGCCTGCAGTCCAAAAACTGCTGCAGCCTGGCGAGCAGGTCGTTTCGCGGGACGGAGATCTGTGGCGTTGGGACGGATATGTCCGCAAGGCGGGCGCACCGCTGGCGGCGGCCGTACGCCTGGAGCAGCGCAACCGTCTCATTCGGCTTGCCGCCGAGGTGGGGCAAGCCGAGCAGGCTCTGACGGATGCAACCGCTCTGCGCGAGGCGGCGCGCGAAGATCTGCGGCGCGCTGACGAGGCGGCGCGCGCGGCCCGGCTTGCCCTACCCGGCTTGCGTCAGGCAGCCCAGGCGGCTCAGGCGCAGGCGGCAGGTCTGGCGCGCGAGGCGGACCGCCTTGCGTTGCACAGTGAGGCGCTGGCGGATCAGCGCGACAGGGTTTTGGCGGAACTCGAAGCGGCAGGGCTGCGCCAGGCTGAGGCGGCCAATGCGCTCGCAGCTTTGCCAGTGTCCGGCGCGATCGACCTGGACCCGCTGCGCCAGGAGGTGGAGACGAGCCGCGCAGCGGCGCTGGAGGCGCGCGCGATCGCCAAGGCTTTGGTACGCGAGGCCGAAGCGCGCGCCCAGCGGCGCATCCAGATCGCACAGGAAAGCGCCGGGTGGCGCCAGCGCCTCGATCAGGCGAGCGCGCGGATGCAGGTGCTCGATGCGGAGTGCGGGCGCACCGAAGCGGCGCGCGCAACCGCCATGGCCGCCCCGGATGCGATCACCGCCCGACGCGCCAAACTGTTCGATGAGCACACCGAGGCGGCTGCACGCCGCAAGGCTGCAGCGGACCTCGTTGCTGCGGCGGAGACCGCCATGGTCGATGTGGAGCGCGCCGCCCGCACGGCCGAGGCGCGCCACGCCGCAGCGCGCGAAGCGCGAGCTGGTGCAGAAGCGCGCGCCGCCGCGGCGCGCGAACGTCTTGAGGAAATCGCCAAGGCCGCCTTGGAAGCGCTCGGCGGGGCGCCGGATGAACTCATTGCCCGCGCTCGGGCGCATTTTGGCGCAGCCCTCGACGGTCTTGCCACGCAGGATGGCGAGCGCCGCCTTGAGCGCCTGCGGCGCGAGCGTGACGGGCTCGGCGCCGTCAATCTCGCCGCCGACGACGAGGCGACAGAGGTCGCCCGCCAGATCGCAGACATCGAGACGGAGCGCGGCGACGTCACCGGCGCCATCAGCAAATTGCGCAGCGCCATTGCGTCCATCAACGCTGAGGGACGCGAGCGGCTCCTGGCCGCATTCGCGATGGTCAATGGCCACTTCCAGCGCCTGTTTCAAACGCTGTTTGCCGGCGGCGCAGCGGAGTTGCGTCTGACCGAGGGGGAAGACCCGCTTGAAGCGGGGCTGGAGATCTATGCCTGTCCGCCGGGCAAGCGGCTTGGACTGATGAGCCTGATGTCGGGCGGCGAGCAGGCGCTCACCGCATCGGCATTGATCTTCGCCGTGTTTCTGACTGCCCCGGCGCCGCTGTGCGTTCTCGACGAGGTCGACGCTCCCCTGGATGATTCCAATGTCGACCGTTTCTGCCGGATGCTCGACGAGATCCGCCGTCTTGCCGACACCCGCTTCCTTGTCATCACCCACAATCCGGTGACGATGAGCCGGATGGACCGGCTGTATGGCGTGACGATGCCGGAAGCCGGCGTCAGCCAGCTTGTCAGCGTCGATCTGTCCAGTGCGTCGGCTCTGGTGGCGGCCGAGTAGCGCCACAGGAGGCGCACCGCTTGCCTGACCTGGTTGAGGTCAGACGAATAACGGCAGGACAGAGCAGGACCATTGGGCGGCGGCTGGTGCGAGAAGTCACGTGGTGCAGCGCAGCACACGACGCAGCGCCCGGTCCTAACCAGCTGAAAAACAAGCAATAATCTTCACAGGGGCTTGCTTGACTTGCAGCGAGTCGAGCCCTAGTTTCCCGCCCGCGCGCTGCCGGGGGGTTCTGGGGGCCTGTTGCTTTTAAGCACCTCTCTGCGCGCATCGGCCGCCAGACGGTCTCTCGTGCGAGGCCCTGTTTGATGGACGATCCCGCCGCCAAGTCCCGCGACCTCTCGTCCGACGACCGGCGTCTGGCAGATCTGCAGCGCCGCATTTCTGCGGCGCGGCAGCAATCGGCGGGCCCGGCTCTCGGCAGGGCGACTGAGGGCGGTCCGGCTGGCGGCGGTCCTGGACAGGGTATGTCGCAGGGCCTGAAGCTCGCTGGCGAGTTTTCTTCGGCCATTCTGGTCGGAGCCTTGCTTGGGTACGGGATCGATCATCTGCTGGGATCCTCTCCCTGGGGTCTGATGATCGGGCTCGGTTTCGGGTTCGCGGCGGGTGTGACGAATCTGGTGCGCGCGGCGCGAGCCTATAGCGCGCGGCATACGTCGGGGGCGGAGGTTCCGCCGGCCCCCGTCGACAAGGAGTAGGTCGTGGCCAAGGACCCGATGCACCAGTTCCATATCGACCGGATTGTGCCGCTCGAGGTGGCGGGCCTTGACGCATCGTTCTCCAACGCCAGCCTGTTCATGGTGCTCGCCGCAGGGGCCGCCGCAGCTCTGATGCTGTACGGCGTGCGCAACCGCGCTCTTGTGCCCAACCGCCTGCAGCTGGTCGTCGAGGGTGCTTACAGCTTCGTTCACGACATGCTGTACAACGCGACCGGATCGGACGGCGTAAAGAAGTTTTTCCCCCTCGTGTTCTCGCTGTTCATCTTCATTTTTATGGCGAACATGATCGGGATGGTCCCCGGGACCTTCACGCCGACAAGCCATATCGTTGTAACGGCTCTGATGGCGCTCCTTGTTTTCGGCACTGTGATTGTTGTCGGGTTCATGAAGAACGGCCTCGACTTCCTGAAGCTGTTCGCGCCGGCTGGGGTGCCCGCGCCGCTCTACGTCATCGTGACGCCGATCGAAATCATCTCGTTCTTTTCGCGTCCGCTGAGCCACGCAGTGCGCCTGTGGGCGAACATTTTCGCCGGGCACGTGCTGTTGAAGGTGTTCGCTGGTTTCGTGCCGATGATGGCGGCGGCCGGGGGTATTGGGCTGCTCGGATCCATTTTGCCGCTCGGCATGACTGTCGCCCTGTTCGCCCTCGAGTTTCTTGTGGCGTTCCTGCAGGCGTACGTGTTCGCGATGCTGACGTGCATCTATCTCAATGACGCGCTCCACGCGGGACATCACTGACCCGCGTTTCCCACGACAAGTCCTTTGCAGTCCTTTCGTCCAACCGAACCATTGAAGGAGTAATCACCATGGACGCTGAAGCCGCCAAATACATCGGCGCTGGTCTTGCCTGTCTTGGCATGCTTGGCGCAGCCGTCGGCGTGGGCAACATTTTCGGCAGCTTCCTGTCCGGCGCGATGCGCAATCCGTCCGCTGCTCAAGGCCAGTTCGGCAATCTGATCTTCGGTTTCGCCGTGACCGAAGCGCTTGGCATCTTCTCGCTGCTGATCGCCCTCCTCCTCCTGTTCGTGGTCTGATCGTCCTCCAAGGAGGCCGATCATGGCCGCCGAAGCTTATGAGGCGGCGGGTGCTCATGGGGCTGACAAGGCCTCCAGCGGCTTTCCCCCGTTCGATGCATCATTGTTCACGCACCAGATCATTTGGTGGGCGATCGCGTTTGGCGCGCTTTACTGGGTGATGTCGCGTGTGGCCCTGCCACGCGTGAAGGACGTGCTCGACGCGCGCGCCGCCAAGATCAGATCTGACCTTGACGCCGCTTCCGCCGCCCAGGCGAAGGCGGAGACAGCGCGTCACGCGCTGGAGAAGGCGCAGGCGGAAGGCCGCGCGCAAGCACGCAGGCTGGTCGACGACATGCGATCGCAGAGTGCGGCCGACATTGCCGCGGCGCAGGCTGCCGCCGACGCCGATGGAGCGCGAAAGATCGCTGCGGCGGAAGAACGACTTGCCGCAATGCGCGCCGGCGCGTTGGCGGACATCCGGGTCGCCGCCGCAGGACTCGCGGGCGAGATTGCCGCCAAACTCGGCAGCGTGGCGGTCAGTGATGCCCAGGCGAAAGCGGCGGTTGAGAAAGCCATGAAGGGATCTGCGTGATGTTTTCCGATCCGACCTTCATCGCCCAGGTCGCGCTGGCGCTGTTCATCGGGCTCCTCATCTATTTGAAGGTCCCGGGGATGATCGCCAAAGCGCTTGATGAGCAATCGCTCAAGATCGCGCGTGAACTTGACGACGCCCAGCGCCTGCGATCGGAAGCGGAGACGCTGCTCTCCTCGTTCGCAGCCAAGCGGGCGCAGGCCGAGGCTGAGGCAAAGGAGATCGTCGAGCGCGCGAAGACCGAGGCAGACCGGATCGCCGCCGAGGCTCGCCAGACCCTGGCCGAGCAGGTTGCCCGGCGCGTCAACGCGGCCGAGGACCGCATCGCCCGGGCCGAGGCGCAGGCTGTCAACGACATCAGAGCGGCCGCGGCGGAAGCCTCAACGGAGGCGGCGCGTCTGCTGCTGGCCGAGAAGCTCGACGCTTCGGGACGCAGCCAGCTCTTCAAGGACGGCCTCGTGGAGCTCCAAGGGACGTTTCGGTAACCCGGGTTTACCGCTCAAGGGCCTCGATCATGGCTCGTGCGCGCACGCCGGCATAGACTTGAGGACTTGACGCCGGCAGCTTGTCGCGCGCCTCCCAGGCAGCGATGGTCTGGCGTGCTTGATCGAACGCCGGAAGGAGGCCGAGACCCGCGCGCAGGGACCGGTTGATGAAGGCGTCTCCGAAGTAGGTCCAGTCCCGTTCAGGTTGACAGCCGAAGGACGTGCGATCAGCGATCGCCGCGGTGAGCACGATGGTGCGGTCATCCGTGAGGGGGCCGATAAACACCCCGGAGAAGCAAGCCGACACAATCACAACCCTGTTTTTGACGCCAGACAGCAACAGCGCATCGCGCAGATGCTCAGGCATCATATTGGCCATCAGCCGGTCCTTCACCTGAAAGCCAACCCCGTCCTTGGGATTGCCATGGCTGGTCAGGAAGAGGATCAGCAA
>JBILMQ010000203.1:0-6549 GCA_044375455.1 Caulobacterales bacterium
ATCGCCATGTGAATTGGCCCGCAGCATGATTGCGTCGACAAGCCGCGACAGCACCTTGGCGGTGTCGGCGAAGGTCTCCCCACGAGAGATCTGACTTTGTTCCGCGGCAAGGACTATGGACGTGCCGCCGAGCTGGCGCATCGCCATTTCGAAGGAGAAGCGGGTGCGGGTCGAATTCTTCTGAAACAACATCGCCAGCGTGTGACCAGAGAGCGGCGAATCGGCGTCACGAGAGCCCCTCGGGGATCCCGTTCGGGCCTGCTTGCGGCGGTGGGCTTCATTGAGAATGCTGCGCAGCGCATCGGCGGGCAAGGCGTCAATGTCGATAAAATTCCGCATGGCCCTCAGCCCGCCGCACGACGCGCGTCGCCAAGCGCGGCGTCGAGGCCGCAAACTGCCTCCCGCACATGCTCCTCGGTGATGATCAGCGGCGGCGCGAGCCGCACCACATTGTCGCCTGCGACGCCGACGAGGAGTTTGCGGTCGCGCGCGAAACCCTGCACGGCCTTGGGATTGGCCGCAAGTTTGATTCCGCGCAGCAGACCCTTTCCGCGCACGTCAAGCACGAGATCTTGATGCGTGTCCTTAAGGGCGTGCAATTGCTGGCCCAGATAGTTTGCGACCTGGCGGACGCCCGCCAGAAACTCCGGCTCGTTCAGGACGTCGAAAACCGCCTCTCCCACCGCCATGGCGAGCGGGTTGCCTCCATAGGTGGTTCCGTGCGTTCCCACCACCATGCCGGCGGCCGCCTTCTGCGAGACGAGCACGGCCCCGAGAGGAAATCCGCCGCCCACCCCCTTGGCCACAGCCATGACATCGGGTTCAGCCCCCTCGACCCATTGGTGAGCGAACAGTTTGCCCGTGCGTCCCGCGCCACACTGGACTTCGTCATAGATCAACAGAACCCCATGCTCGTTGCACAGTTCGCGCAGCTTGAGCAGGCAGTGCTCCGGCACGGCGCGCACGCCGCCCTCGCCCTGTACCGGTTCGATGATGACTGCCGCAGTGGTCGGCCCGAACGCAGCCTTAAGCGCCTCGTGGTCGCCGAACGGAACCGTGATGTAGCCGGGCAATCGGGGACCAAACCCCTCGAGATAGGAGGGATTGCCGGCCGCATTGATCGCCGCATAGGTGCGGCCGTGGAACGCGCCTGAGAAACCGATCACATCAATGCGCTCAGGCGCACCACATGTCGCATGGTGCTTGCGCGCGATCTTCAAGGCGCCCTCGACGGCCTCCGTTCCGGAATTGGTGAAAAACACGTAATCAGCAAAGGTCGCCGAAACGTATTTCTCGGCAAGCCGTTCCTGGCCCGCGACCCGAAACATGTTCGACAGGTGCCAGAGCTTGTCTGCCTGTGTCTTCAGCGCGCCGACAACCTTGGGGTGACCATGCCCAAGAGACATGACGGCAATCCCGGCAATGAAATCGAGGTATCGTGCCCCGTCCGCCGCGAACAGGTAAGCGCCTTCGCCCCGATCAAAGACGATCTCGGGCGGCGCGTAGACGGGCAGAATATGACTGTTTGCTGCGACGGCGGACATCGAATCCCCCTCCGGCGGGCGGGCAACCCCGTTTTGCGAAAGGCCGGGACCATGATGAGACTGCGCCGCGGAGTCAATCTCATGGCTGGGTCATGGCTGGCGTCCTCACGGCAAAGGCGTGGCGTGCGACAAGACGTTCACCAACATCCGGTCAGCCGCAGCCAGTGTGGCAGGCTGCAATGGCGATCGGATTTCCGGACGACATGCGGGTCATGCCCGATCACCAGGGTGCAGCGGGCGTGACCAATCCGCTCGACAAATGCCCGCCGGCAAGGCTGGCGCACGTGGCTTGCGGGGTCGATCGCCTGGAGCCTGGCGCGTCGATCGTCTCACTTGGCGCGACCGGCCCCCAAACCTTGACCACCAAGGCCAGTCAGGCCCAGCGCACAGACGATGCCCCGGCCGAGAAAAGCAATAACCCGCACCCCTTCGAAGACGCCCTCAACCTCCTGAAACGCACGCCATCGCAGCAATCCATCGGTCGCAGGCGGGCAAAGACCTGGATGAAACCGGATTTTCAGACGGCCCTGCCTGCCGCGTGATGATGCAGAATTTGGTCCTGCCGGCGGCCTGATCCGCCCTTGACACCCCCAGCAAACTGCCCCATGTGCGCGTCGTACCGGCGGACCTGGAAACAGCGTCCACTAACGTCCCTTCGGCCCAGGCCACACGGGACCGACCAATCCGCCTCCAGCGGTGCGGCACGGCCCCGGCGTAAGCTCCCGTTCGGACCCCATTCGGGTCGACTGACGGCGAAGGCGGCGGACCTGACAGTCTTACTTTGGCGGTGGGCGAATCCCGCTTTCCGTCAAGCATGTCCGACTAACGCCGGCCTGGGTTGAACATAGTCCGCACATCTCGCGTCGCCGCGGGGGGTCGGGCGTAGATCATGGGGCTGGCCGGTGGACGTTTTCCCATCGCCTCTCGCACTTGTCCGGCAATCGCCGCCGGAAGGGGCTGTCGCTCTCGCACGTCCTCAGCTCGCTCTCCGGGCTGCGGAATGGTTCGTGCGCAATTTCCCCGGTGACGTGCTGTTCGCCGTCAAAGCCAATTCGAGCCCGTGGATGCTGGACGCCATCTGGGCGGGCGGGGTGCGGGGGTTCGACGTGGCCTCTGAGCGCGAACTCGAGATGACGTCGCAGCGCTTCCCGACGGCGCAGCTCGCATTCATGCATCCGGTCAAGAGCCGCAAAGCGATCGCGCGCGCCTATTTCGATTTCGGCGTGCGGACCTTCGTGCTCGACCACGAAGAGGAACTCGCCAAGATCCTTGCGGAGACCAACCACGCGGACGATCTGACCCTGGTCGTGCGACTGGCGGTCTCAAACGATGGCGCCAGCCTGCCGCTGACCGGCAAGTTCGGCGCGTCGGCCCAACAGGCGCCCGCGCTGCTGCGAGCCGCCCGCCGCCACGCGGCCAAGCTCGGCGTTTCCTTTCACGTCGGGTCACAGTGCCTGCGTCCCGTAACGTATCGCGCCGCCATGCGCGATACGGGCAGACTTATCGTGACGGCGGGCGTGACCGTCGACGTGGTCGATGTCGGCGGCGGTTTTCCGGCGGCCTATCCCGGGCGCGAGCCGCCGGCGCTCGTGCACTACATCGCCGCCATCAAGGCGGCTTGGGACGACATGCCTGTGCTGAGCAATGCTGAGCTGTGGTGCGAACCCGGCCGGGCGCTGTGCGCGGAGGCGGGCGCACTCCTCGTCCGCGTGGAGCTTCGCAAAGGGGATCGGCTCTATCTGAATGATGGCGCCTACGGCAGTCTGTTCGACGCGACCCATGCCGATTGGCGCTATCCGGTACGCCTCGTCCGTCCGTCCGGACGTGCAGCCGAGCGTCTCGTCCCGTTTACGACCTATGGGCCGACCTGCGATTCGATCGACCAGGGCAGGCACACAATCCTCCTCCCAGAGGATGCTCGTGAAGGTGACTACATCGAGTTTGGCATGCTCGGCGCGTACGGTGTCGCTATGCAGACACGCTTCAACGGGTTTGGCCAGACGCTGGATGTTGAAGTCCGCGATGAGCCATGGGCAAGCCTCTATGCCCCGGCTGCGACGCCCGCCAGACGCCCACGCGACCTCAACGTCAAGCGTTGAAGCCCTTCAACGCCGCTTTGCGCACCGTCCTCGCCTGTGCTTTTCCTGGTCGGCACACGCACGAAGGACATCGCCATGAGTTGGACACCGCCAGTCACCTTCGAAGATTTCGTGAAGCGACGCCTGGTGCCGCCGCGTCTCACGCTGGCCCGCATCGTCGCGCGTGAATGGCGGCGGGGCGAGCCGGAGCTGCGGTTGACGCCGTTTCTTGTCGACCCAGAGCGCGCTGCAGTCGACGCAGGGGCAAATCGCGGAATCTGGTCCGAGGTCATGGCGCGTCATACGCGTCAGGTGTTCGCGTTCGAGCCAAATCCAAAACTGTTCGAATTTCTGCAGGCCGCAGCCGGTCCGCGGGTCACGGCCAGCCAGATTGCCTTGTCGGACGCCAGCGGTGAGGCAGTCCTTTCTGTGCCTATGTACAAGGGGGGATACTCCAATCAGCACGCAACACTCGACGACCGCTTTGACAGAACCTCGACTCCGGTCGGGAAAATCCGTGTAAAGACACGACGCCTGGACGACATGGATTTGCCCCCCATCGGCTTCATGAAAATCGACGTAGAAGGATTTGAAGGCGCCGTGCTGCGTGGTGCGTCAGGTTTGATCGCACGCGACAAGCCAGTTCTGGTCGTCGAAATGGAGGAGCGCCACACCGCGCGTCCGATTGGCGTCGCGATCGAGGAGGTGCAAGCGCTCGGCTATCGCATGATGTTTGTCGGCCCGAAGGGCTTGACCGACGGCGCCCGCTTTGATCCCGCAGCAATGCATGATGCTGCGCGTAAGGATTACGTGAACAATTTCATTTTCCTGCCGACCTGAAGGTACATATGTGTGCACGGGCATTCTGGAGATATGACGCGCGCGCGACCGGGCGCGGCAGGCCGCTCTCGGGGCTGCGTCAATCCTGACGGCCATCTGAGGGTTAAGACCGGGCATACCTTGACAGCGGCGCCGGCGTTGATGCCCAGGCGAACCTCGAAAGCCGCGCGACCTTTACGGCCCGAGGAGTCCTGCGGGGAGCAAACTCGCTATCCCATATCCCACAGGCTGGAAAAACCGGGCGAGAACACCAGAGCGGGAGCAGCAGAGCCAGAACTGCAGAACAGATCTACAGGGCCAGAATAACAGGGCTAGAACCACAGGGACCGCGGCCGAGGAACCGGCCGGTCGCGAAGCGCCTGAGCGAAACCGAAGGCGGTGCGCGCAAAGAGCCAAAGTCCACCGCCCAATCCGACCCAAACCAAAGCCTCACCCAGGAGCGGCGCAAACCGCAAGGCGCCCGTCAGCACCCAGACCGAGCCGGCGATGATCAGGCCGCGAAGATTGTATTCATGATGCGATCGCACAGACAGTGGGCCTTCTTCGCGCTTCGACGCGGCGATCACCGCTGCAATCACTGCTAAAAGGCCGCCGACCATTCCAACACCTGCGATGACAAGAACGACGGCGATAAGGCTAGCGACGTACCCGGCAAGAACGGGTGTCTTTGGCGCGCGCCAATCGAAGCGCCCTCCCGGTCCGGACGGGCCGGCAGGTTGGCGACGCGGACCTGGAAATCTGGTGACATTGGTCATAGGCCGAACTCTTGCAGACTTGCCGATCAGGTCGCGGGCCATCACCGCCCAACCCGTCAACGATTGGCCCCGGGCGCCCAGAGCACATCCGCCCTTCCCTGATCGTTGGCCCAGCGCGCAGCCACGAACAGGAAATCGGAGCAGCGGTTGGCGTAACGTAATGCAGGACCTGAGACAACCTCCGCAGGTTGCGCAGCCAATGCCGTGATGACCCTCTCGGCCCGCCGCATCGTGGCGCGCGCAACGTGAAGATGCGCGGCCGCCGCACAGCCGCCCGGAATGACAAACGAGGTCAAAGCGGAGAGGTCTGCGTTCAGGGTGTCGATCTCGCGCTCCAGGCGCTCGACCTGGGCTTGCGTCATCCGCAGAGGCGTAAACCCAAGCGGCGTGTCCCGCTCAGGCGTGGCGAGGTCCGCCCCCAGGTCGAACAAATCATTTTGAACCCGGGCCAGCATCTCGTCGAACGCGCCTGCAGTCGCAAGCCGGGCCACTCCCAGCGCGCTATTGGCCTCATCCACAGCGCCATAGGCCTCAACGCGCAAATCAAATTTCGCGACATCCTCACCCGTTGCAAGGCGCGTGCGTCCGCTGTCGCCGGTACGCGTGTAAATCTTGTTGAGCGTCACCATCGCGTCTCTGACGTCCCCGAAGGGCCTCCCTTACGACTGCTGCGACTTCCACCAGAAGCCGGCCATCAACAGCACAATGGCGACCAGTTGCAGGAGAACGCGCAGCCGCATCAGTTTGTTCGAGGTCGACCGGGCCGCATCACCCCCTTTAAACAGAGTGTAAAGACCAGCGCACAGCACCAGAAACACCGCGAGGATGGCGACAGGGATGAGGATGTCGAACGTTGTTTGCATCAGCCATCCCTAGCGGGCTGCGGCGCGTGCGTCGACGGGTGTTCGCCGTGGCGCCCGCCAAGGGCCGTGCAGCGCAAGAATGCGTTCCCGTCCGCCGGGTCTGTCGGCGCCGCGACGCGGATCAGGCGCACCGCGAGATGACGCCCGTCACCAGGCTGCGGGTGAGACGGACCCGACCAAGCACAGCACTGCGCACGCCCACCATGAGGACCCAGCGGCAGCACGCTCAGATGCACGGCGCGAAGCGGGCCGTGAAGTGGCGCATCCGGCCCGGCTCCCAGGTGATCCTGAAGCCGGGCAGCGCGGTCCTGCGCTGCGCAACCCCCTCCATCGCCTCGATCAGGTAGTCGGCATGACTTTGGGTGTAGACCCGCCGGGGAAAAGCGAGGCGCACCAGATCCATGGCGGCGGGGTGCTCGCTTCCGTCCGGTTTGCGGCCGAACATGACGGTTCCGATCTCGCACCCACG
>JBILMQ010000204.1:0-6543 GCA_044375455.1 Caulobacterales bacterium
CGCGTACTCGCCGTGGCGGTTCACAATCATTACAAGCGCCTGAACCATAGCGCCAAGAACGCCGACGTCGAATTGGCCAAATCGAACATTCTGCTGGTCGGGCCGACTGGGTGTGGCAAGACGCTGCTTGCTCAGACGCTGGCGCGCATCATCGACGTGCCGTTCACCATGGCGGACGCCACCACGCTGACGGAAGCTGGTTATGTCGGTGAAGACGTTGAAAACATTATCCTTAAGCTGCTTCAGGCGGCTGACTACAATGTCGAGCGCGCCCAGCGCGGCATCGTCTATATCGACGAGGTCGACAAGATCAGCCGCAAGTCAGACAACCCCTCCATCACGCGCGACGTCTCGGGCGAAGGCGTTCAGCAGGCGCTGCTGAAGATCATGGAGGGCACGGTTGCAAGCGTGCCGCCGCAGGGCGGGCGCAAGCATCCTCAGCAGGAGTTTCTGCAGGTCGATACGACCAACATATTGTTCATTTGCGGCGGCGCTTTCGCCGGGCTGGAACGCATCATTTCAGCGCGTGGCAAGGGGGCTGGCATCGGCTTCGGCGCCGAGGTGCGCGATCCGGAGGATCGGCGCACCGGCGAGGTGCTGCGCGAGGTTGAGCCAGAGGATTTGCTCAAGTTCGGCTTGATTCCCGAATTTATTGGCCGTCTTCCGGTCATCGCCACGCTGGAGGACCTTGACGAGGTCGCGCTGGTCAAGATTCTGACTGAGCCGAAGAATGCGCTCGCCAAGCAATATCAGCGTCTGTTCGACATGGAGAACGTCAAGCTGGTTTTTACGGACGAGGCCTTGCGTGCGGTGGCGAAGAAGGCGATCGCCCGCAAGACTGGCGCGCGGGGACTGCGGTCCATTATGGAAGGCATTCTGCTCGACACCATGTTTGAACTGCCGAGCTATAGCGGCGTCGACCAGGTGGTGATCAACGCTGAGGTGGTCGAGGGCCGCGCCAAGCCTCTGCTGACCTACGCCGAGACGCGCGGCGGCAAGGAATCCACTGCGTCCTGACGCGCTGTTGGATCGCTGACACGCCTTGAACCGGGCAGGCGCCAGCCACACATGAGTGTTTACACAAACGGGACGGTTCCTCCTGGGGGCGCGCTATCATGTTAGGCGCTGCAGCGTGATTCCGACCCAAGGGCTTTTGGTCGCCGATGTTGGGGCCGCGCCCGGAGATGCGACATGTCAGAAAGAAAGATCATTCCGGTTCTGCCCCTGCGCGATATCGTGGTCTTCCCTCATATGGTTGCGCCCCTGTTCGTTGGGCGTGACAAGTCCGTGCGCGCGCTCGAGGCGGTGATGCGCGGCGATAAACAGATCGTTCTCGCTGCGCAAAAAGACGCCGCTGAAGACGATCCAGGCGGCGACGGTATTTACGAGGTCGGCGCGCTTGCAACGATCCTGCAGCTCCTCAAGCTGCCCGACGGTACGGTGAAGGTGCTCGTCGAAGGCGCGTCTCGCGCCCGCATCCTGAAGTTCACGGACAATGCGGAGTTTTTTGAGGCCGAGGTTGAGCCATTGCCTGACGAGGGCGGTGGGAGCCCGGAAGCGCGCGCTCTGGTGCGCACCGTCATTGAGCAGTTTGAAGCCTATGTTAAGCTGAACCGCAAAATTCCCCCGGAAGTTGTTGCATCGATTGGTCAGATCACGGAACCTGCGCGCCTTTCGGACCAAGTTGCGGCCCATCTCGCGATCAAGATCCCCGAAAAGCAGATGCTGCTTGAGACGGTTTCGGCGCCGACTCGGCTTGAGAAGGTCTTCGCCATGATGGAAGGCGAGATCTCGATGCTCCAAGTTGAGCGCAAGATCCGCAACCGCGTGAAGCGCCAGATGGAGAAGACCCAACGCGAATACTACCTTAACGAGCAGATGAAGGCGATCCAGCGTGAGCTTGGCGAGGGCGAGGACGGGCGCGACGAACTGGCGGAACTTGAGGGCAAGATCGCGAAGACGAAGTTGTCAAAGGAGGCGCGCGCCAAGGCTGAGGCTGAGGTGCGCAAGTTGCGCCAGATGAGTCCGATGTCGGCGGAATCGACCGTTGTGCGCAATTATCTCGACTGGCTGATCTCTCTGCCGTGGCAAGCGCCCAAGAAGGTCAAGCGTGACGTGACGCTCGCCGAGAACGTGCTGGCGGAGGACCATTACGGTCTGGAGAAGGTGAAAGAGCGGATCCTTGAATACCTTGCCGTGCAGAGCCGCACCAAGAAACTGCGCGGGCCGATTTTGTGTCTCGTGGGGCCGCCCGGCGTGGGCAAGACCTCGCTCGGCAAGTCGATCGCCAAGGCGACCGGGCGCGACTTTGTGCGCGTGTCGCTCGGCGGCGTGCGCGACGAAGCTGAGATCCGCGGCCACCGGCGCACGTATATCGGCTCTCTGCCGGGGCGCATCATTCAGTCCATGAAGAAAGCCAAGAGCTCCAACCCGCTGTTTCTACTTGATGAGATTGACAAGATGGGGTCGGATTATCGTGGTGATCCATCCGCAGCGCTCCTTGAGGTGCTGGATCCAGAACAGAATGCGACCTTCAACGACCACTATCTTGAGGTGGATTATGATCTTTCCGACGTGATGTTTATCACGACGGCGAACAGCCTCAACATGCCCCAGCCCCTGCTTGATCGCATGGAGATTATTCGAATTCCGGGGTATACGGAAGATGAAAAGGTTGAAATCGCGAGGCGTCACCTGATTCCAAAACAAGTGGAGGCGCATGGAGTTCGCAAGGGCGAGTGGTCAATTTCGGACGAGGGGCTGCGCGATCTCATCCGTTACTACACGCGCGAGGCTGGGGTTCGCAGTCTGGAGCGTGAGATCGCCAATCTCGTACGCAAGGCGATCCGCGAGTTTGAGCAAAAAAAGGTCAAGTCCATCAGCGTCACGCCTGAAAACCTGTCTATCTATGCTGGCGTTCGCAAACATCGTTTTGGTCAGACGGATCAGGAGGATCAGGTTGGCATTGTCACTGGTCTCGCTTGGACGCCTGTGGGCGGAGACATCTTGACCATTGAGACGGTTCAGATGTCGGGGCGCGGCCAGATGAAAGTGACTGGCAATCTGGCGGATGTGATGAAGGAGTCTATCGCTGCGGCCAATTCCTACGTGCAGTCGCGCGCGCCCCAGCTTGGCATCAAGCCGTCGGTGTTCCGCCATACGGATATCCACGTCCACGTGCCGGAAGGCGCCACTCCAAAAGACGGACCTTCGGCCGGCATCGCCATGGTTACGGCCATCGTCTCCGTGCTGACTGGTGTTCCGGTGCGCAAGGATGTGGCAATGACCGGCGAAGTCACACTGCGTGGCCGTGTTCTGCCGATTGGCGGTCTCAAGGAGAAGCTGCTGGCGGCGGTTTATGCTGGCATCAAGATCGTTCTCATTCCGAAGGAGAATGAGAAGGATCTCGCCGATATTCCGGAAACGGTAAAATCTGCGCTCAAGATCGTGCCTGTGAGCGCTGTTGAGGAAGTGCTCGCCCATGCTCTGGCGCGTCCGTTGGAGCCGATTGCGTGGTCGCCGGAAGATGAGGAGGCGGAAGCGAAACTTGCTGCAGCGGCCGCATCTCAAGAGGGCGCTGCCCGCACGCACTGAACCCGGGCCTGCTTGGTGCGTGAGCTGCGGTCAAGTTTTCGCGATCGGCGCTGGCTGTGTGTTGTGTTGAGCGAAAGTCCCACGCAAACCTTGAGCATGGGATGGTTTCGTGCTTTGACCGGCTCATCGTCCGCACGTCGTGGTGCGGATTGCGACGCGCGCCCGGCCCGCGAGGTCACGAGCGGTGCACGCCGCGACAGCCAGCGCTGCGGGCGACCGCGGGCGGCGCCAATGAAAAGAAGGGCTTTGCAGATGAACAAATCAGATCTCATCGATCATGTCGCGGCGAAGGTTGATGTGAAAAAAAGCGACGTTGCCAAGGTTCTCGAGGCCACGATCGATGGCATTGCGCAGACCCTGAAGAACGGTGGCGACGTGCGAATCGCCGGTTTGGGCGCCTTTGAGGTGCAGTCGCGTCCGGCGCGCGAAGCGCGCAATCCGTCAACGGGTCAAAAGGTGATGGTGGCCGCATCCAAGAAGGCGCGGTTCAAGGCCGCCAAGGCCCTCAACGACGCCTTGGGCTAAGTTTCCCGGGCTCAACTGGTCCTTTGTGTCTGTTGCTCTTTCCGGCTGCGGGCGTCATGCGCGCAGTCGGCTGCCCGGGATGGCTCTCTGGGTCGCTGCTCGCGCGGAGCCAGAGCGTTAAGGGTGAGACGCCGATCCGCGGACAGTGATGCGGCTGCGGCGTGATGACATCCTTGGCAGGTGGGGCGCTTGGCAGGTGGGGCGCTCGGGATCTAACGGCGGTAATCTTGTCGAGCGGTTTCTGAAGGGCGGGGCCCTGCGAGCGAGCGCAGGGCCGAGCAAAGGGCTCAGCAAAAGTCCCCGCAAAAGTCCCAGCAAAAGTCTCGGCATTCTGCATAGAAGACCTTTGTGCGGTTGGCGTATGCCGCCGGGGTGCAGAGTGTTTGCCTGCCCAGCACGGTTTGGCTTCTGGCTTCTCTCAGCGCTCGCGGCTTGCAGTTGGACTAGTCCTCCGGAGACAATCGACATTTACCCGGGATTGAGCGGTCTGGATCCTCAGGTAAAGTCCAATGGCGCGCGGTTCTTTATCTCGGACTTGCGGTGAGCGGGCTGAGGCTTGGCGGGGCGCCCTGGTCACAGCGGCAGGGTTGAGCGTTAGGCCTTAAAAGTCGGGGCTTTGCTGTCGGGCTTCGGCTCCTGGGCTTTCAACATTCAGCATTGGATGTGAGGTGGATATTTGCGTC
The DNA here is from genome assembly GCA_044375455.1 of Caulobacterales bacterium. Lineage (GTDB taxonomy): Bacteria > Pseudomonadota > Alphaproteobacteria > Caulobacterales > Aquidulcibacteraceae > JBEIHX01. The sequence goes on from JBILMQ010000204.1 coordinate 4,803, forward strand.
TGGCGTCGGGGCGGGATCTTTTGCATCATGACTGCGCCCCATGCCGGACCCGGCGATGACAGGCTTTGCAAAGCGCGCCGCAAGGCGTTAGCTAGTTGTCGCCTCGTCGTAGAACTTCAGGGCGGTTAGCTCAGCTGGCAGAGCATCTCGTTTACACCGAGAGGGTCGGCGGTTCGATCCCGTCACCGCCCACCACCCGTGTCCGGTCGTCGTTCGCTCCGCTGCGCTGCGGCCGCGTGGCGGAGCGCGGCCGCGACATGGCCCGAACGCCACTTCCTCCCGGCGCTTGGCAGGGGGTGACCCGAGCGCTTCGGCTCTCGTGAGGGGAGCGGGCCCGGCAATCTGGAAGACCTGGCGATTGACGCCAAGCAAGCTGGAGATGTTTGAGAACTGCGGGAATGGCACGGACCTTGCTCGGACGCTCGCTTGTCTCGGCGCACCACTGCGGATCAACGCACGGTCATAAACAGGTCACAAGGCGCTGCAGACTGCAGTTGCGAGGACGGAGCGGGGACGATGGCGCGCAGACCTGTCAATTTGGACCCTGAAGACTTCTCGCAGAAGAAGTCGTGGATGGAGAATTTCGTTGCGGCCCGACGCGCTCTTGAGGTCGCGGTGGCTGAAAAGCGGCGGGCGATAGACGAGCTGGAGGCGGGTCATCGCGAGGCGCGTGCGCGAGTGGAGGGCGAACTCGCCGAGGTCAAACGAGCCGGACAGGAGGAACTCTTCCGCTGGGCGCCTGTCCGTAGCGACGAAGTATCTGGCGTCCCCGTGCAGCGGGCTGCGTATTCTGATCGAATGTCTGCGCTGATGGCGAAACTCGCACTCCTGGCTTACGTGAAGTTCGAGCAGCCTGATCTTGTGGAGGTGTTGCAGCGCGCGCTCGGCGAGGGCGGCATGAAATTGAGGGCCACCTACGCGCGGGAGGAGACGGAGGCCTATCTCGTCGAGGCGGATGAATTTCTCGCGGTGGTGTTCCGCGGAACGAACTCAAGCGCCGATGCGCGCACCAATCTTGCGCTGCGGGCCGCGCCGGTTGTTCTGCCTGACCATCCTAAGAAAGTTCGGGTGCATGGCGGGTTCTTCAAGGCGTTCAAGCGAGTGGATGGCGAGATCCGCCGCGATCTTGAGACCCGTTTTCTGGAAAAGCCGATTTACCTCGCCGGGCATTCCCTCGGCGGCGCTCTCGCGCTGGTGGCTTCCGCCGCCTACGGAGCTTCTGAAGTTCTCGGACCGCGGCTGGCCGCAGTCTACACCTTTGGCGCACCGCGCGTCGGAGGCTCGGATTTTGACGAGATCGTCAAGGCCCCGCACTACCGGGTTGTTTCAGGCATCGACGTTGTGCCGTTCCTGCCGCCAACGGCGTTTTTCGGCTATCGCCACACTGGAACGGTTCGATATCTCTTCGCGCGTCGTGGCGCACCCCTGCGCGCGACGCCTCCCGGGATCGCGATCATTGTACCGCTGTTGTCCATTATTCTGTGGCCATTCGTCGGATCGGCGCTGGGCCTGAAGGACCATAAGATCGGGTCCTATATCGCAAAACTGGAACTGATCGCGCGCAACCGCGGCCGCTGGCGATAGACTTCACCGGTTCCGGCCGCCGGGCCCGTTCTAATGATCCGGAGCTGGGGCCAAGACCGCTTCAGGTGATCCCCGCCCGGGATGGTCGGTTTATCCGGCCTGCGCATATCTCGCCTGGTGACATCTCGATCACCGTCGCCGCACAGCCGCAGGCTGG
>JBILMQ010000205.1:0-6531 GCA_044375455.1 Caulobacterales bacterium
CGCTGCCCGTCCGCCGCCAGTCGCTCCACCAGCTTCCGGATATGGTCGGCGCGATTGGGGATCGTTCCCCAGTGTCGAACCTCACCGCCGCGCACCCCGCGCGCAATCGCAACTGAGATTGTCGCCTTGTGGACGTCCAGTCCGACGAATGTGCTATCGTGCATTTGGTCTCTCCCCCATTCTTGAGGCTCGGCGCCAGCTCGTTCTGGCGCAACCCTCGAAAGGAGAATGCCGTGGGAGAGGCCGCCCAACCAGTTTGCTCACCTCACGATCATACGGTCTAGACCAGAGTCCACCGGATGTGGATCAATTTCGATACCCAGCATGACTGACGCAGCCTCGGCAATCCTCTTGCGGAAACGCCGTGATGCTCCGACCAACGAGTTTGGTGCGTGCGTCAACGGTGCGCGCGCTGCCTTTTGGGCAGCAAGGCTTTGAACTTCAAAAAGGCGTTCTCGATTGGATTGAGATCGGGCGAGGAGGATCGAAGGTGTCGCAGGGATGCGCCAGCAGCTTGGATCGCTTCAGCGACCCCGGCGACTTTATGCGTTTGAAGGTTATCCATGAAGACGATAGCGGCCGTCTTCACACCAGGAGCGATCACATTTTCGACGTCGGGGGACCATCACCATCCTGGGTCAAATGCGATGCCATGCTCATGCAGCGCGCCACGGTTGCGGTGGGCCCCTCCAGCAGCTAGACAGATCGTTCTATCGGTCGGAGCGTGGCGCAGCCCGGTTAGCGCACTAGTCTGGGGGACTAGGGGTCGTGGGTTCGAATCCCGCCGCTCCGACCATTAAAATCAAAGGGCGCCGCCAAGGAGTTTCCGAAGGCGGCAACATCCCGAAAAATGCCCCGTGCCCCGCCAGTGCCCCGGTCGGTCGCGGAGCATGGTCCGTCATAGCCCGGCGTGGTCGGGGTGAATGGCGAATAGGGCAGTGGGTGCCCGTCTGAGCGTCAGGGCGCTTCGTCCGGTAGCGGCCCCGCAAGGGCGGCCTCAAGCGCGGCCACCAGACCGGGGAAGTCCTGGCGGACAGTATTGACCAGAATGTCGGCGCTCACATAGCCATAGCCGTGGATAAGTCGATTGCGCATGTCGGCCGCCGGGCTAAATGGGATAATCGGCAAAGCCGCCCGGACATCGGAGGGCGTTTGCGAAGCGGCTTCGCCGACAACCTCAACCGTTCTGGTGGCGGCCAAGAACCGCATCCGATCGGCAGCCAATGCAACGCCATCGCGTCCGCCAACCAAGTCAATCGCCTCCTTGGCATAGGCAGGCATGTCTTCGAGAAGTGGGCGTGCTGGCTTCGCCGGCATCAAACTTCCACGAGGTCGGCCCCGATATATGGAGCCATACTCGGATTGACGCAGCTATCCGAAACTGTATCGACGGGTAGCCCAAGATTGTTATACAAAAGCGCATCCAGGTCGGACAACGTAAACAGGGGCGGCCGCGCTCCATCCCCGAAACGCAACAAAATATCCAGATCAGCCCCTGTTTGGGCTTCTCCGCGCGCATAGGAGCCAAATACAGCCAAGCTTTGCACGCCGAGCCGATCACGCAGCACTGGCTTCAAGTCGCGTAAATTTCCAACAGCATTTCGAAATCATCGCTCATAGCGTTTTTATAGCTCGGCCGGCGGCCTAAGCCCATATCCGCGCGTCCAATCCCTTTGCGTCCTTGAGCGCAAAGGCGGTCTGATGTTCTCCACTCAAGCGCTTTTCGATTCTTTCGATTACTGCTGCGGTTCAACCATGAGCAAGACAGCCACCCTTTCCCCGCCTGGCGCTGAGACTGAAGCCGCCCAAGCCCGCCGCGCGCTCGCGGCTCTGCGTGAAGGCAAGCCGATGGTCGGCGACGCCGCCATGCCGCATGCCGTAGCGGCGGCCATGGAACAAATGCTCGAAACCCCGGCGGCCGGGGGCGGCGCGGCCGTTATGTCGATGGACGCTGAGCTTACGACCCAACAGGCCGCCGACATCCTCGGCGTATCGCGTCCCACACGCGTGAAGTTTCTCGAAGGCGGCACGATGCCCTTTCGCACCATCGGCGTTCACCGCCGGATCAGGGCCGCAGAGGTGTTTGCGTACGTGGAAGACGAGCGCCGGCGCCAAGGCTCAGCGCTGGACGAACTGGTCGCGATCAACCAGCGCGCCGGCCTTTACGATTAAGCGAGTATACGCCCGCGTCCCCGAAGCACTTCGAACGCGCCATTATTGATGGTGTGGAAATTTCACACCGCGTGCTACAATTTCTGTTCTTGGAGTGCCGGAAATGAGCACGGCGAAACGCACGATCAGCCTTACCGAGGATCAGGCTTCATTCATCGACGCCAAGGTCGCTGCCGGTAATTATGCCAGTGCGAGCGAGGTCGTCCGCGCAGGGCTGCGTGCATTGAAAGAGCGCGATGAGGCGGTGGAGCGTTGGCTCAATGGCCCCGTTGCCGCCGCTTACGGCGCCATGAAAGCCGATCCTTCTCGCGCCATCCCGGTTGACGTGGCCTTCACCGCTGTTCGCGCGCGCCATGAGAAGCGGATGAAGGGCGAGTAAATCAGCCAATGAAGCGCCGGAGCGTGGTTTTGTCGCCTGAAGCGGAAAGAGCTTTCCGGGCGCTGCCTTACAGCATCGGGACCAGGATCCGTCCATCTGACGCCATTGCGATCCCGGCATTCGACTCTCGGTGGCGTCAGGGCCAAGACGCCAACCACGCGCCGCGAAGCGCCCGCACACACCGCGTCGAAGCCGCCACAGATGCTCTGCGTTCGACCGGTTTAGTGCTTGCAAGCCCACGTGCGGCGACGCAAAGCCTGTTAGGTCGTGTCTGTTGGCTCAGGAGAACCTATGCTTCGCCGGTTTTTGTTCATCGCCACGCTGGTGCTTGCCCCGCAGCAGGTGTGGGCCTGGGGCCAGACCGGCCACCGGATCTCCGGCGCGATCGCTGAGCCCCTGCTGTCGCGGCATGCAGCGCGGCAGGTCCGCGCCATTCTCGGGACCGAAACCCTGGTTGAAGCCTCAACCTGGCCCGACGAAGAACGCTCCAATCCGGATCCCTTCTGGCAGACAACCGCCTCCCCGTGGCACTTCGTGACCGTTCCGGACGGTCGCGCTTACCCCGACGTCGGTGCGCCGCCCGAAGGCGATTCCGTGACTGCGCTGGAGCAGTTTGCCGTCACGCTGCGCGACCCGAAGGCGTCGTTGGAGCAGAAGCGGCTGGCGCTTCGCTTCACCGTTCACATCATCGCCGACCTGCATCAGCCTTTGCATGTGGGCAACGGCCTCGACCGCGGCGGCAATGACGTACGCGTGACGTTTTTTCGCGAGCCAACCAATCTCCATGCGGTGTGGGATTACGGCCTGATCGACCGCCGCCAACTGTCCTACACGGAGTTTGCGACTCTCCTGCAGCGCCGTCTCACGCCGGCGCAGCGGCGCCAATGGTCCAATCCCGATCCGCTCGTGTGGATCGCCGAGAGCGCCGCCATCCGCAACGACATCTATCCCGAGAGCAACCAGCTCTCATGGGAGTATGCCTATCGACAAAAGCAGGTGGTCGATACGCGCCTGACCCAGTCCGGCGTCCGCATCGCCGCCTATCTGAATGCGGTGTTCCGGTAGCGACGGTCCGCTGGGCGCCAGTCGCCCGACTGAGACGACTGCGCGCGCCGGCGGATCACAGGCCCGAATACTTTGTGCCCGAAAATTGTGTGCCGAAAGACCCTGAACCCTGAGGCATCGCCCGCTGAGGGATCAACGGGGGCCAGCAGATCAGAGCCTCTCCAGCAGACATGATGGCCCGCAATCAGCTGGAGCGGCTGGCCCCCACGCCGGCGCGTCTGGTCGCTTCGCAGACTGCGCAACATCGTACCGATCGGCTGCGGAGATTTGACGACTGTGCGGTCGGGCTGTGTTGCCAGTTCAAGGGTAACCCCCGTGATCCCAGAGCCGCTGATGCACTGGGTTGACATCTGCCCCGTCAATGGCGGGATAACCCCCGGCCAGGCGGTGCAGGCGGGGGCCAGCGTGTTTTCCGATGGCGGGCTCGCCTGGGCCGGGGCCGAGGCGCTGGTCGTCCCGAACACCCGCGCTGGCGATCATGAGATTTGCATGGCGCGAGGCCTTTGTGACGGCCATCGCTGGTCAACGCATCGATGACGGTTCGCAGCACGGACATATCACCCAGGAAGGCGCAAGCTTTGCTGACGCCCGGATCAGACCGGATGGCTGGATCAAGCCTGAGACGGACCTGGAGCTGGTCCTGACATTGCTGGAGCGGGCTCAGAGCGCGCCTGAGCAACCCGCAAGCTTGGCCCGCACGCGCGTCAGCCGCGCAGTCCTGTCCACGCATGGGGCCATCGGCGAAGACCCCCACCGCAGTCCCGGACCGACTGCTTGACCGGCAAGAGCTGATCCAGCGCGCTGTCTGGCTTCAACAGAGCCCGGCGCCAATTCCCGCTGGTTTCTGGGCCCGCGCATTCGCCGGTGGTTTGGGCAAGTACGCCCGAGCCCTGCGCGAAGCCAACCCGGCGGCCAAAATCACAGGCCACTCCGAAGCTCGCCTCGAGGCCAGCACCGCCGCCGAACGCTTCGACCTTGCCGCGGCGACATATCTCATTGCACGGGTGCGCGCCGACGGCCGCCGCAGCCCGAATGAAGAAGCGTTGTTCGATGCGTTCAAACGAGCTGAGGCCGCCGCCTGAGGCGCTGGCGCGCCACCGGCCGAAGCCGCCGGGCTGCACGGCAGGCCAGAGAGTCGTGCACCGCCGATGGGCAGCGTTCACGCGGGAGGGCTGAACCGGCTCTGAGGGCTCGGGCCCATCGCGCCGCTATGGCGCAGCGCCGACTTCGGGCGCGCCTGCTATGCACGCCGTATGAGGCCTGCCACACGTCGCCAGATCCTTGCCGCCGCCGCCGGTTTTGCGCTGGCCCCAGCAGCGTTCGCCACGCCGGAGCAAGCGCTCACCCGTTTTTGTTTCGGATCCTGCGCAAACCAGACCAAGGACCAGCCGATCTGGACCGCGATTGTCGCGAAGCAGCCGGAGATGTTCGTCTTTCTCGGCGACAACGTTTACGCCGACACCAGCGATCCAAGCGAGATGCGTGTTGCCTACCGCACCCTTGCCGAAAAACCCGCTTTCCAGATCGCGCGCGCTGCCATGCCCATGCTGGCGATGTGGGACGACCACGACTACGGCGTTAATGACGGCGGCGAGGCCTTCACGATGAAGCACGAGGCGCGCCGGCAGTTCTGCGATTTCTGGGGAGAACCGCCGGACAGTCCCCGGCGCACTCAGGATGGGGGCGTCTTTGCCAGCTATTTCTTCGGACCGCCGGGCCGGCGCACGCAGCTGATCTTGCCCGATCTGCGCTGGAACAAAACGGAAGTCGTTCCACCGGGCGGCTTCCTGGCGGTCGCCGGAAAATACATCGCCGCGCGGATCACCGGGCGTGGCGTCAGCGGCGCCTACAGGCCGGTGATCGACCCGGCCGCCACCATGCTGGGCGCCACCCAGTGGGCCTGGCTCGAGCAGCAGTTCCAGAAGCCGGCTGACCTGCGGATTATCGCATCATCCTTACAAGTGCTGTCGCGCGGCACCGGTTGGGAGGCCTGGGACCTCTTTCCGCATGAACAAAGCCGCCTTGAAGAGCTTATCGGAGCGGCCAACAATGTCATCCTGCTGAGCGGCGACGTCCATTACGCCGAGTTGACCCGGGCGGAGCGGCCAGGGTTGAGCCCGCTCTGGGAACTGACGAGTTCAGGGCTGACTGAGGTCTGGCCCAATCTTCCACCCAACAGCCGCCGGGCCGCCGCCTGGCGAGGTCGCAATTTCGGCCTGGTGGAGATCGATTGGGACGCGCGCTGTGTGACCCTGTCCGCCTGCGCTCAAGACGGCGCGGTGAAAATCTCTCAGCGCGTGGCGTTCGCCTGAGGCATGGCGTTCTGCGGGCATAAAGCGGGTCGATGAACTCGACCCGGCACAACAGAACGTCCAACAGGCAAGTCCTGTGCAAGCCGCCGGCTTCCCTCAGTCTTTCTCCCCCGGCTTGCGCCCGGTTTGGAAGGCTGAACACGGCCCGCGCAGCGTGCCGGCAAGCGCAGAAAGTGCGTCACCGCGGCTGCATGGGGCAGGGCGGTTGGCGCTCAGCGAGGTTTCTCGTGATGCTGGGGCTCAGGAGCGCCGTTGCAGGGGCAGCAAGCAGCTCCATACTTGTGCGTAAACGTCAGCCCGCTGCGTGCCTTGTCGGCGCTCGACTTCGTCCTTGAAGTTGCTGTAGTCAATGTCTGCAGCGAGCTGCGCCAGCGCGTTGGCCACGTCAGCGCGGGGCGCAATCGCGCGGAACCTGTAGTCCGTACCGGTTGTTTCTGTCGTGGGACCGAGGCTCGCCATCATGTGCTCGCGAAGTTCGTCAAGATCCTCCCGGACCCGTGCGCGCACTGTCAGCGTGCCGCGGGCACGGTCTTCGGGTTTCTCGACAATGCTGAAAAATCCGTAGCGTGATAATATCCACATCGCAGCAGCATCCGTTCCGCT
>JBILMQ010000206.1:0-6493 GCA_044375455.1 Caulobacterales bacterium
GCGAGGTGTGTGCCGCCATCGCGCTGCGGGATGTTGTTTGTAAAACACAGCATCGTCTCATGGTAGCTGTCATTCCACTGCAGAGCGATTTCGATCGATATTCTATCCTTCTGCCCACGAACGAAAATTGGTTCATTCAGGATCGGCTGTTTGGTCCGGTCAAGGTGGTGGACATAGGCCGCCACGCCCCCTTCAAACGAGAACGTCTCTTCAAACGCCTGCGCGCCGCGCAGATCGCGCAGAAGGATCGTGACGCCCGCATTCAAGAATGCGAGCTCCCGCACGCGGTGCTCGAGCGTCTTTCGGTCAAACTCCGTTTTTGAAAATGTCCCAGGAGACGGAAGAAAGCGCACCCGCGTCCCGCGCTTGGGCAGGCCACCTTCCAAGGGCGCCTCGCCCGTGACCTTGAGCGGAGCCACTGGCTCCCCGCCGTTTTCAAAGCGCATGAAGTGCTCTTTGCCGGCGCGCCAGACGGTGAGGTCGAGCCAGTCCGACAACCCGTTGACGACGGAAACGCCGACGCCATGCAATCCGCCTGAGATCTGGTCGCCGAACTTTCCCCCGGCGTGCAGAACGGTCATCACCACCTGCGCCGCAGACACCCCTTCGACAGGGTGGATGTCGGTGGGTATTCCGCGGCCGTTGTCCTCTATCTCTGCCGACCCGTCTGGATGCAGGGTCAATATGACGCGGTCGCAATGGCCGGCCAACGCTTCGTCGATCGCGTTGTCGACGACCTCGTAGATCATGTGATGCAAGCCTGTCCCGTCATGCACATCCCCGATGTACATGCCCGGGCGTTTGCGCACCGCCTCGAGGCCTTTGAGCACCTTGATTGAGTCTGCGCCGTAGTCCTGTGCCGGCTCTGCCTGTGCGGTCATGGAAGCTGATCTTTCGTCAATCAAAGGCGACGCGCAAAACCGTCGCGGATTTCGAATGTCTGGGTCCGTCGTCCGAAGGCTTCGAACAGGCTTTGCTCCACGCCGGTAAGCCATGCCTGACCGCCCAAGGCGGCGATTTCATCGGCCAGAGCGCCGCGACGTTCCGCATCAAGGTGTGCCGTTGCTTCATCCAGCAATAATAGCGGATTCGCCGCGCCGGGTCGCTCGCCCAACGCACGTGCGTTGGCCAGGATCAAGCCTATCAGCAGTGCTTTTTGCTCCCCCGTTGAACACTCTGCCGCGGGCATGTCCCTTTGGCGGTGGCGGGCGCGAAAATCCGTACGGTGCGGCCCGTCCAGCGCCCGTCTGGCGGCGGCGTCGCGGGGGCGATTGCGCGCCAGATCGGCCGCAAACTTGTCTTCCAGGGCGACGGCGGGCGCATTTGCGAGGATATTCGCCTCCAGCGGCCCCTCCAGGGACAGATCAGCCTTTGGGAAGGCGCCGTCGGGCCGGCTGTCGATGGCGGCTTGCAGCAGGCGTAATGTTTCTATGCGGGCAGCCGCCATCGCGACGCCGTGAGCCGCCATTTCGGCCTCAAGCGAGGCCAGCCACTTCGGATCGCGGGTTCCCTCGTCGAGCAGGCGTTGTCGTTCGCGCATCGCACGTTCATAGGCGGTCGCGGTCTGGCCATGCTCGGGCGCGTGTGCAAATACGAGCCGATCAAACAGGCGTCGGCGATCGCCAGTCGGCCCGGCCCAGACCCGGTCCATTGCCGGCGTGACCCAAAGAAGGCCGAGCGCGCGCGCAAGTTCTCCGGGGCCGACGCTGCGTCCGTCGACCCGCGCCGAGCGACGCAGGTTGCCGTCGGCGTCAGGCTGCACGCCAACGCCAATGGTGCGCCGATCGCCCAGACGCTCGATCTCCGCTGCAACCGCCCAGGCGCGCGACGGGCCAAGTCTGCTCGCGAGATCCGGCAATCCGGCGTTGCGCAGGCCCTTTCCGGGGCCGAGCATCGACAAGGCTTCCAGGATGTTCGTCTTGCCTGCGCCGTTCTTGCCGACAAGACAGACGGGACGCGCATCCAGATCAAGATCAAGGCGACGATAGGAGCGGTAATCCGTCAGCGCCAGGCGCGCGACCCATACTTGGGCCGCGGGAGTGTCTTCCGACAGGACGGCCTTCATGGCTGTCAGCGAAGCACCTTTCCAAGACAGTCGCAGGCCGCAGCGCCTAGACCCGCAGCGGCATCAGGACATAGAGCGAGTGCGTATCCTTCATGTCTCGCACCAGGGTGGGCGAGGCCGCGTCGCCGAACTCGAACTGCGCCTCATCACCCTCTATCTGGCTTGCGACATCGAGAAGATAGCGGGCGTTGAAGCCTATTTCCAATGGATCCGATCCGTAGTCGGACATAATTTCCTCGGTCGCCACTCCGGTGTCCGGGTTGTTCACCGTCAAAGTCAGGCGGTCGCCGTCCAGCGCCATCTTAACGGATCTGGATTTGTCCGCCGAAATCGTAGCGACCCGGTCGACGGCCGCTGCGAACGCCCGGTTTTCCACCTTCAGTATGCGCTCATTCTTGCTTGGGATCACGCGTGCATAGTCAGGGAAGGCCCCGTCAATAACCTTCGAGGTCAACGTGGTGCGCGCCGTCGTAAAGCGCACCTTCTGTTCTGATATCGAAACTTGCACTTCCGGGTCGGCGTCATCGAGCAGGCGACGCAGTTCGACCACGGTCTTGCGCGGCACTATCACCCCCGGCATGTATTCGCACCCGAGGGGCGCCAGGATCTCCGCGAGCGCGAGACGGTGACCGTCTGTCGCCACGCTGCGCAGCACCGGCCCGGTCTTGCCGGCCGTGACGTGCAGGAAAACGCCGTTCAGATAGAAGCGGGTCTCCTCGGTCGAGATGGCGAAGCGGGTCTTGTCGAACAGGCGGGCGAGGTCTGCGCGGTCAATCGTGAAGGAGGCCGCGAAGCCTTCTGCGCGCATGATCGGGAAATCCGCCGCCGGCAGGATCGGCAAGGTGAACCGCGAGCGACCGCAGGCGAGCGTAAGCCGGCTGTCCTGCGGGTTGGCGTCCAACACGATCTGCCCGCCTTCAGGCAGTTTCTTGACGATCTCAAAGAGGGTGTGCGCCGGCGCCGTGATCGCTCCGGGCCGGCTGATCTGCGCGGGCGCCATATCGGAAATCTCGATGTCGAGATCGGTGGCGGCGAACTGCAGCACGTCATCGCGCGCGTCCATCAGCACGTTTGCCAGGATTGGTATTGTGTTGCGCCGCTCCACCACGCTCTGAACGTGGTTGAGCGCTTTCAAGAGCGCAGCGCGTTCAATGTTCAGTTTCATGCGACCGGCGTCCTTAGATCGGGCCCGCAGCAGGCCCGCTTTTGCCCCCGCCCTGCAGGCCTACGGCCTGGAAGACAGGTCCGGCGCGCCCGTGTCAGACACGCCGGAAGTCGAGTCACGTTACAGCAATTCGCCGCAAAGCAAGAGGGAAATCGCCGCGCCGGCGGCACGCCGGGGCTTCAAATCGCCCCAGCGGCGAGCGCCCGCGCCCGCTTGGCGATCGCCTCGACCTCGCCGGCGATCTGCGGGTCAGTTTCGATCAGCGCGTTCACCTTCTCGCAGGCATGCATGATTGTGGAATGATCGCGGCCTCCAAATCGCTTCGCGATCTCCGGGTAGGAACGGCCGGTCATCACACGGCAGGCGTGCATTGAAATCTGACGCGGCCAAGAATAGACCTTTTTCTTGCACTTGCCTGTGAGGTCGCTCATCTGAATTCGATAAATCTCGCATGCGGCGCGCATGCAGTGTTCCATCTTCGGTTTCAGCTCGATGACGGAGACGATTTCCTTGAGTGCGTCCTGGACGGCTTCTGAGGACACGGGCTTTCCCACGATGACTGTGTTGAAAAGAATGCGGTTGACGGCCCCTTCCAGGATCCGGCCTGGCGCCTGAACACGACCGGCGATGTAATCAACCATGATCGGGCTCAACTCGAAGCCTGGGTGGGTCTTCGCGATCTCCCAGGATTTCGCCCGAACGATCGCGGCGCGAAGTTCGAAGTCGGGCTCCGACATGGTGCACAAGAGTGCGCCCATCAACACGTTCTTGAGCCGCTGATCGAGGCCGTCGATCTTGGCTGGAGACGTATCGCCCGCGATCAGGATCGTGCGGCCGGTCGCGATGTATTCTTGAATGGTGTGCAGCAGCTCTTCCTGTGTCTTGGGCGCATTTGCAATCACCCCAAGATCGTCGATCGCGAGGATGTCAGCCTGACGGTATTCATCCTTGAACGTCGAGAGATCATCGCTGCGGATCGCAGACACAAAACCTGACTTGAAGCGTTCTGCGGTGAAGTAGCAGGCCTTGGCGCCCGGGCGTGTCTCCTGCGCATGCGCGACAGCGCCCCTGAGCAGATGGGTTTTGCCGAACCCATGCGGTGCTGCGATCATAATGACGGGTGAGAACCGCATTTCTCCTTGGGCCGCGCGCTTGCACGCCTCAAAGGCCACGCGGTTCGATTCTCCGACGACGAAGTTTTCGAGCGTCTGGCCGGCAATAGTCTTGGCCGGCTCGACAAGCTGCGGTCCGGTTGAGGCCGAAAGCGCTTCTTCAACGATTGCCGGCAGGTTTGATCGCGCCTCGAAGAAAAGTTCGCGAGGACCGTTCGGCGCGCCATCCAGGTTATCAAACCGCGCCTGCAGCCGCTGGGCGAGGTTCTTGCGCACCCAGTCGCGCGCAAACTCGGTTTCAGTCGCGATCACCACGCGACCGTCAAGTTCGCAGGCAAGCGACATCGGCTTGATCCAAGAGGCGTACGTCTGTTCGCCCTTCTCTGCTCGAATTTCATCGCACGTAGACGCCCACGCAGCTCGTGTGCTGCGTCCTGCCGGCCGTGCCTGGCCGAACCCTGCCCTGTCCATGGCTTTGCAGCCCCCTGTTATCGTTGCGTCTCAACTGCGCCCGGCCTGGTGTTTCCGTCACCCAGAACGCCCCAGTCCTGTCAGGAACATAGGCCGTGTGCAGATAAGTTCGAGACGTTGACGAAATTGTAACGATCTGCCCGGCGGCCTCCAAATGGAAAATCATGCGGTTGGAGAGATTTATATGTTGAAATTCCCTTAGCAGGCGTTCTAGCGGGGCCAAACAGTTGAGACGATGCGACAAAATGCAAAAGTCGCTTAAAGCCAAGCTGCCGCCGGGCATCTGGACCGGACCGATCTGAGCAGCATGCGCGCATGTCCGCGCCGGGCAGGCGCTCGCGCCACCGCATCAGATCGACTGAAACCGGCCGGTATCCCAGGAAATTCCCAAGCGATCAGCCGGGGCAACCACCTCACGCAGGCGGCCCGGCATCGTCATCTAATCAAAACGCCTGAAGCGGCGGCTGTCGCCGCGCGCCAGCGCGAGCCCAGCGCTCAAGCGCCGCCAGCAACCGACTTGGCCCGCTTGGCCAGACGGGATGCCTTTCGCGACGCCGTATTCCTGTGCATCACGCCCTTGCCGGCCGCACGCATCAGTTCAGCCTCGGCCGCACGGCCAGCCGCCAGCGCCGTCGGGCCGTCGCCAGACGCAATCGCCTCTTCCGCTTTGCGCACAAACGTCTTCACGCGCGACTTCCGCGCTGTGTTGATCTCGGTGCGCCGCGTGATCTTGGCTACCATTTTCTTGGCGGACTTCGTATTGGCCATTGGCCCCTCGAGTTCAGGATTATCTGTCGAAATCTCATCGCCGCACGACGGGGCTGCCATGACCGTCGTCAGTCCCAGCCCTCTGCACGAACAAGACGCGGGATGTAACAAAAGGGCGGTCGAGCGTCAATCCGTGTTGGCGCTGTGTGTGCGTCGGAAATGGCGCATGCGCTCAGCGGTTGTTGAAGCTCGCCGGGCGTTTTTCGATGAAAGCGCTCATGCCTTCTTTCTGGTCCGCAGTGGCGAACAGGGCATGAAAAACCCGTCTTTCGTACATCACGCCCTGGGCCAGTGTAGTTTCGAAAGCGGCATTCACGGCTTCCTTGCAGGTCTCCACAGACACGCGGCCATAGCCAGCGATCGCCTTCGCGGCCGCGAGCGCCTCATCCAGCAGTCTGTCCGCAGGGACCACCCGCGCCGCCAAGCCGCAGCGCTCCGCCTCGGCGGCGTCCATCATGCGCCCGGTCAGACACAGGTCCATGGCCTTGGACTTGCCGACGAAGCGGGTCAGGCGTTGGGTGCCGCCGGAGCCCGGAATGACGCCGAGCTTGATTTCGGGTTGCCCGAACTTCGCTGTCTCAGCCGCGATGATAAAATCGCACATCATCGCCAGTTCGCACCCGCCGCCGAGCGCGAAGCCTGCCACCGCTGCGATTGTCGGCTTGCGACACCGGGTCAGGCGCTGCCAGTTGGCCAGGAAGTCTTCGCGCTGGACGTCGGAAAAGGTCTTGGAGACCATCTCCTTGATGTCAGCCCCAGCGGCGAACGCCTTGGCTGAGCCGGTTATGACGGCGCAGCCCAGCGACGGATCGGCCTCGTAAGCGTCGAGAACGGCGTTGAGCTCGCCGATCAGGGCGGCATTGAGGGCGTTCAGCGCTTCCGGCCTGTTCAGCGTCACCAGGAGTACGCCAT
>JBILMQ010000207.1:0-6476 GCA_044375455.1 Caulobacterales bacterium
GCACGTCGACCCTCGATCTGGGCATCGACTGGGGCGACGTCGATCTCGTCATCCAAATGGGAGCGCCGAAAGGTGCGGCGCGGTTCACGCAACGCATCGGCAGAGCCAACCATCGCCTGGACGAACCCTCGCGGGCATTGCTGGCGCCAGCCAACCGCTTTGAAGCCCTGGAGTGCCGGGCTGCGCGCGCGGCTGCACTGGCAGGCTTGCTGGATGCGCCTGCGAGCCGGACCGGCGCGCTCGACGCGCTCTGCCAGCACATCCTTGGGCGGGCCTGCGGCGCACCGTTCCGCCCGGACGATCTGTATGCCGAGGTCAAGACTACCGCACCCTTCGCCAGCCTCGATCGCCAGACCTTTGATGAGGCGGTCAGCTTCGTGGAGACGGGCGGATATGCGCTCAAGACATATGACCGGTTCCGGCGTCTGGTTGCCGATCGCGAAGGCAAGCTGAAAGTTCGCAATCCCGAGATCGCCAAGCGCCATCGCCTGAATGTCGGAGCGATCGTGGAAGCCCCTATGGTCCAGGTGCGCCTGTCGGCCGGACGCGCGCGGCCTGGTCGCGCTCTCGGGCAGGTAGAAGAGTACTTCATTGAACACCTCGCGCCAGGCGACACATTCCTGTTCGCTGGGCAGGTGCTGCGCTTCGAAGGCTTGTCACAAGCCCATGCACTCGTCACGCGCGCCTCCCATGAGGACCCCAAGGTTCCCAGTTTCGAGGGCGGAAAGTTTCCACTCTCGACCTTTCTGGCTGACGGCGTGCGCAACCTTATACAGGACGAGGAGGGATGGCCGACGCTTGAGACGCAGGTGCAGGAATGGCTGATGCTTCAGAAGCGACGCTCACGGATCCCGAAAGCTGATGAAATGCTGGTTGAAACATTTCCGCGAGGCGGTCGCTTTTATCTGGTCGCCTATCCCTTCGACGGGCGGCCCGCCCATTCAACACTGGGCTTCCTGCTGTGCCGGCGGCTGGAAAGGCAGGGGCTGCAGCCGAGCGGCTTCGTCTGCAATGATTACGCTTTGGCAGTTTGGGGACTGAAGGACCTGTCCGGGGTCGATCTGCAGGACCTGTTCCACGAGGATATGCTGAGTGACGACCTGGATGAATGGCTGGCCGAGAGCGCGCTGCTGAAGCGCACATTCCGCAACTGCGCCGTGATCTCCGGGCTGATTGAGCGCCGCTTTCCAGGCATGGAGAAAACCGGCCGTCAGGTCACATTCTCTTCCGATCTGATATATGATGTTTTGAAGAAGCACGAACCGAACCACATCTTACTGCGCGCGGCGTGGAACGATGCGGGAGATGGCCTATTGGACATCCGACGGCTCTCTTCGCTCCTGCAACGCATCAAAGGCGCCATACGGCCAATTCACCTGACGCACATATCCCCATTTGCAGTGCCGGTAATGCTGGAGATCGGCAAGGAACCAGTGCCGGGAGACGCCAGTGAAGCCGTCCTTGCGGACGCCGCACGGGAATTGATCGAGGAAGCAAACGCGCTGTGATCACGTCATGAACCCGAAGACGCCCATCGCGGGCTGACATTTGCCCCACAGCGAGGCCGTCTTCTGTCATATAACCTGTGCGCCAATCGCGTACCCGCAAGCGTCGCTCATCGCGCTTGACCAGGGTCCGAAGCGCGCCCGCGCCACGGCATGTGACATCCAAACACGCGCCCTCTCGGGCGGGCGCGTATGAGAGCGGCAAGTCAATTGCCGCAGCCGTCGGGCCGTCCGCCAAGGCGCCGGCGTCTCCAAAGGCAGATCAGTCCGCCTGACCGCAGGTTCGCGCAGTGGCGCCGCCCGGCCAGCTCTCCCGGCGAGGTCAATTGGGCCGGATAAGCGGGCCAATCGGCCTCGCCAAAACCGCCAGGAGCGAACCTGCTGACGATGAGGCTCAGGCGCAGCGACACGCGGCGCATGGGGGCCGGCCCCGCCAAGGCGCGTCGCCAGCCCCGCAGATACACCCGCCGCGCCGGCGCGGCGGGTCAGCGAAAGAGCCGCGCCCAGTTGCGCCGCTTGCGCTTCTTGTGGGCCCCGCGATGATACGCGTCCGAGACGATGAGCGGCACGACCGTGGAAGCCTCGGCAAAGACCATTTGCTCCAGCGCGACATCCACCTTGCCCCACGAACAGGCCTCTTTGAGTGTGGATGAGGAGCAAGCCCCGTCGCGCGTGTCGGCGACGGTGATCTGGACCGCATAAGCGTGCATTTCGGCGTCATGCCCGAGGATCTCGGCGCAGACAACGGTATCCTGGGCGAAGTTCTTCGGAACACCGCCGCCCACCATGAACAGCCCCGTTGTGCCCGCGGCCATCTTGATTTCTGTCAGTTCCCGGAAATCCGCAATGGAGTCAATCGTCAGATAGGGCTTGCCCGCCTTGGCGCGGTCGACCTGATGCTTGACGAGGCCAAAACCGGCAGAGCTGTCCGTGAACGCCGGGCAGAAGATGGGGACATTGTTCTCGTAGGCCGCCTGGATCAGGGACCCTTTCTTCCTCGCGCCGCCGGCGGCAAGCCACTTGCCCATCTCCCAGATGAATTCACGTGACGAGTAAGGCCGCGCCTCAAGGCTCTCGGCGATCTCGTAAATCTGATGATCACACGCCTGCAGTTCTTCTTCATCGATGTAGGTGTCATAGATCCTATCGATGTAGAGACTGCGAAGCGTCTTGTCGTCCGGGGTCTCGCGCGCCTGATAGTGCCGGAAGCCGAGCGCCTCGAAGAAATCCATGTCGACGATGGAAGCTCCGGTGGAGACAATGGCGTCCACCATCCCGTAGGCGACCATGTCGCGGTAGACGTGCATGCAGCCGCCTGCTGAGGTCGATCCCGCCAGCGTGAGCCACACCGAGCATTTGGCGTCGGTCAGCATAGCGTTGAAGATCTCGGCCGCACGCCCGGTATCGCGTGAGGTGAAACTCATCTTCTTCATCGCGTCGACCACCGGACGCGCGTCAAAGCGTGCGATATCGACGTGTTCAACCGGATGAGCGAGAAGTTCCGCTTTCTTTTGCGCCTTTTTGGGGGTGATCTTTCCCATTGAGCTTCACCTACAGCGGGCTTCCCCTGGGCCAGCGACCGCGCCGGAACTCCCCCGGGAAGACCGGACGGCGCGCATATAGGGGAAATCAAGGGGCAGATGAAGACCCCGGGACAAGAAATCGTTCAGCTGCCTATGCCCGATATTCCGGCCCGATATTCCGGCCCGATACTTCGGGCCGGCGCCGCGGCCCGGCGCCGCAGGCTGGCGTGTCAGGTCTGTGGGGGCGTTTTGCGTGCAGCCTGCAGGGCAAGGAGCTGTTCAGGTGTGACGCCCATGGCCTCCAGGAACGGCGATGCCGCGTTGTCGTCCCAGGCGTGGCGCGGGCCGATGGTGATGCCCCCGTCAACAACGAAGTGCGCGCCGGTGACAAACTCAGCCGCGTCCGACGCCAGAAACACCGCCATTTCAGCGATGTCGTGAGGCCTGCCCACGCGCCCGGCCGGCTGCGCGGCGCCGCCGCGCTGCTCCAGCATCGCAGCCATCTGATCGGCTGTCTCTACCGGCAGACCAATCGCTCCGCCAAATATCGAGGTGGCGATGAACCCGGGACAAATGGCATTGATCCGTATACGCGATTTTGACAGCTCAGCCGCGGCGACCCGTGTGAAGTGAATGACTGCAGCCTTCATTGTGGAATAGCAGATCGGCCCCCAGCCAGCCTGCAGTCCCGCGATCGAAGCGGTATTGATGACTGCGCCGCCGCCGCGTGCAGCAAGGTGCGGAAGCGCCGCCGTCGTTCCGGCAACCACCGAGCGCAGCAGCAGCGCATGGGTGCGGTCCCAGCTTTCAAGATCCATATCCTGAAGCGTATCGACGCCCCCCACGGCCCCGGCGTTGTTGAACAGGATGTCGAGCCCGCCAAAACATGTCGCCGCCGCATCCACCCCCGCGCGGATCTCCTGTGGCTTCGTGACGTCGCAGTGGGCATAGCGAACGCGGCCGGGAAAGCGCGCTTCCAAAGCTGCGCCCTTGGCGTCCTGGACATCGAGCGCAAAGACTTGCGCGCCTTCCCCCGCCATTAACTCGACGCTTGCAAGTCCAATGCCTGACGCCGCGCCTGTGACAACGGCGACCTTGCGGGCGAGTCGGTCACCCATGGATGCTGCTCCAGTCCGTCCAGATCTCAACTTTAGCAAAGCTGAAGCCGTCGGAACAGGCAAAGAAAATCGGTGCGCCGGCTTGCGCACGCGATCAAGGGCCGGGCTTGACGCCCGCCGGAGGCATTCGAGGGCTTACCCGGAAAGCTCGCCGGCGATCCGGTCGGTGAAGAGCCGGCCCTGCGCAGTCAGCACGACCCGGTCGCCCGAGACACGCACAAGCCCTTCGGCCGCGCGCCCCGATAGGCGAGACCGGCTCGTCTCCGGAATCGACGTGATCGGGATTCCTTCCGCCAGCCGAAGCCCCATCAGCACGCGCTCCTGAACGACCGCACCTGCATCAAGCTCCTCCACCAGGCGCCAGCCGACGCCGTGTGAGGCGACCGCGGCGACATAGGCTGTAACGGAGTCCCATGCCGCCGTGGCGAGACGTGCTCCCTGAAGCGTCAGGCGCCCGTGCGCTCCAGGTCCCACGCCGATCCAATCCGCGCTTCGCCAGTAAAGAAGGTTGTGCCGGGACTGTTGACAGGGGCCGGCGGCATGATTGGACACCTCATAGGCAGGAAGCCCGCGGGCGCGGGTCATGGCGTCGGTCAACTCATAGAACCGCGCCGCCTCGTCTTCGTGCGGCGTCACGATCTGACCACGGCGAGACTGACGCGCGAAGGGCGTGCCCTCCTCGATGGTAAGCTGGTAGGCCGACAGATGCTGCAGGCCCATATCAAGCGCCTGAGACAGCTCCCGCTCCCAATCGCCCACACTTTGTCCGTGCCGGGCGTAAATGAGATCGATGGAAAAGCGTGGGAACACACACCGAGCAGCCTCAATCGCTGCACACGCGCTCGCCGCATCATGGTCGCGGCCCAGACGCGCAAGATCCTGGTCGTTCAGAGCCTGGACGCCAAGCGACAACCGATTGATCCCCGCGCTTCGGAACCCCTCAAACAGAACGCGCGCGCTTGAGGATGGATTGGCCTCAAGACCGATCTCAGGGTCAGCCTCAAAACCGAACAGCCGATCGGCGGCCTCAATGACAGCGCCGATTTCATGGGGATGCATCAATGAGGGCGTGCCGCCGCCAAAGTGCAGGCTTGCCAGCCGGCGCGGGCCGATCCGGTCGCGATGGGCGGCAAGATCGGCGCAGAGGGCTGCAAGCAGGCTTCCGGCGTCATGATTGCGCACAAGGAACACATTGAAGTCGCAATAGGGGCAGATGCGCGCACAAAACGGCCAGTGCACATAAAGACCAAGCACCGCCGTCTCAGACGGCAAAGCAAGCCTCCACCAGTTTGTCGAAGGCATCCGCCCGATGGCTGATCCGGTGCTTCTGTGCGGGAAGCATTTCAGCGAATGTCGCGTGCGCTCCATGCGGCACAAACACAGGATCGAAACCGAAGCCGTTGTCTCCGCGCGGCGGCCAGACGAGGGCGCCGGTCACTTCCCCGCGGAACGCCGCCTCCGCGCCATCAGGCCATACAAGCGCGAGCACGCAGACAAAACGGGCGGCCCGGTCAGTCGCGCCAGCGGCGTTGAGCGCCGCCTCAACCTTGCGCATCGCAGCCATCCAGTCGCGCGGCTCACCCGCCCAGTCCGCGGTGTATACGCCAGGCGCGCCGCCAAGCGCGCGCACTTCAAGGCCGCTGTCGTCGGACAACGCGATCCTGCCGCTTGCCTGCGCGGCGGCGCGCGCTTTGAGCAACGCATTTCCAACAAAGCTGTCCTCGGTCTCAACCGGTTCCGGGAGGCCCAGATCTGCAGCGCTCACCACGTGCACGCCAAACGGCTGCAATAACGCGCGGACTTCCGCGACCTTGCCGGCATTGTGGCTCGCGATGACAATTTCCGTGCCTGATGCAATCCGCCGCATGCGCGCCCGCGCGTGTTGCTTATGGTTTACCGGCTCTCCTCTCACAGGCTGCTCGCGGCGGCAAGGTCGACGCGCGTGCGGTAAGGCGGGCCGCGCGTGAGTGAGCCTGAGAGGCTGGCCCGGAAAGGCTGGCCCGGAAAGGCTGGCCCGGAAAGGCTGGCCCGGGGGAGATTGGTCGGACGGGACTTGCCGGACGGGATTGGCGGGACGCGGTTCGCCAGGCGCGATACCACACCTTGATGGCGCCGGCCTGAAGCGGCGCGCACCATCGACCCGTAAGCGCCTGCTCTGCGCCGCGCCATGGCGCTTGGGCTGGCGCCGGGTCCGTTTGCTCGGGCTCGCATCCGAGTTGCAAGCCGGGCCCGGTCTGCAGGAGTCTGGACTCGACTTAATCGAAAGTCGATAAAGTTCTGCAACATACGACTCTGCGTCTCAGACCCCAGCCAGGCGCCTGTCCAACGCA
>JBILMQ010000208.1:0-6404 GCA_044375455.1 Caulobacterales bacterium
CTGTCGAGGTTGAACGGTTGATCGGCGCCGTTCGCGTGGTCGGGCATGCCGAAGCGGGCGTGCAGGTCAAGATTTCCGGTTCGGCGCAGCCCGCCTATCTGCCGGTGGTGCGCCTCGAGGGCGGGACGGTGAAGATAGACGGCGGCCAGTCGTTGAAGGATGTCTCCTGCCGCAGCGATGCGCGCGGCATGATCGTCAAGCACCGTGGCTGGGTTCAGGCTCATCCGATCTCACGTTTTCCGGTGGTCACCATCTATGCGCCGGACGACGTCGCTTTGCGTATTCGCCGCAGCATGGTCACGGGATCCACTGGCCGGCTCGGCGAAGCGCATATCGAGATGACCGGCTGCGGCCACCTGGACGTCGCGGGCGTCACCGGCCGGCTTGACCTGGCGAGCGCGGGGTCTGGATCGGCAAAGATTGGTCCTGTGGGAGAAGCCGAAGTCGGCATTGCAGGCTCGGGCGCAATCGAGCTTGCCCGGGTTGGCGGCTCGTTGCGCGGCGGCATTGCGGGGTCTGGAACGTTGACCGCGGGCGCCGTCGGTGGCGCTGAGCTGTCGGTCGCTGGCTCCGGCTCGATCGAGATTGTGCGCGTGGAGGGGCCGGTTGAAGTTTCAGTCGCCGGATCTGGCTCGGTGCAGATCGAAGCTGGCCGTGCGACGTCGTTCCATGCCTCGACTTTCGGGTCAGGCGATCTCGTGTTTGGCGGGATTGCGGTGGATCCGGACGTCGTCACGTTTGGATCGGGCAGCGTGCAGATCGGGGCTGTCGAGGGACGCCTCAACCAGTCCAAGGAGGGCGTTGGTTCTGTGAGGATCGGGGGGCGCTAGAGGCCGCAGGCTCAACCTGGGCGGGGCGGCAGTGCGGAGTGGCTTGCGCGTCGTTTGTCCGCGGGTCTGCCTGCAGCCCTCCCGCCGCCAAAGTGCGCCTGATCGCAGGATGGTATGCGCGAGATCGACAGCGGGGTTTCACCAGCTCCGTTGCAGCGCTCGATCCGCATGCCGCGCTCTGCCAGGCCGACGGGCTCACCTACTGTCTGACTGGCGCTGGCGTCCTGACTGTGCGGCCGGGGGGCAGGCGGTCGAACTGCTTCGTTTGGGGCGCCTTCGTTTGGGGCGGCCGCGCCGATGTCTCGGAGGCAGGCAGGGTTGCCCACCTAAGCGCGCTTAAGCGCACCGGTGCAGCGGCGCGGCTGTTGCGTGTCCGGCTCCACCTGCGGGTGGCAAGCGCGAGACGGGGCGTTCGGTTTCGCGGCGACCGGTTTCGGTTTGACCCGCGACGAGGCGCGGCCTATTTGTCCGGACAAATGAAGCCGTCTGGTGCGCCCGGGGTCCGCTTTGTCCTACCGCAGCCTGCTCTTTGTGCCCGGCGCTCGTCCGGATCGGTTCGGCAAGGCGTTGGCGGCCGGCGCCGATGCGGTCTGCATTGATCTGGAAGACGCAGTCCCGCCTGCGGCCAAGCCGGAGGCGCGGGCTGCGACGTTGGCGTTCTTGGCTGGCGCGCGCGCGGTTGGCGGCCCTGCGCTTGGCGTGCGCTTCAATCGCGCCGCCAGTCTCGATGGGCTGAAGGACATCATCGCTTACGCTGAGAGTGGTGCGGCGGCGGACTTCGTGATGTTGCCGAAATGCGAAAGTGCGGCAGAGATCGCCATCATTTCTGGCGCCATCGCTCGCCCTGTCAGGTTCTGGCCCATCGTTGAGAGCGCCGCCGGCCTTGAGGCGGCGCCGGCGATCGCTGCTGCGCCAGGGGTTGCCGGCGTGCTCTTCGGCGGGGCGGATTTCAGCGTCGATATCGGCGCCAGCATGGAGGCGCACGCGCTGGCCTTCGCGCGTGGCCGCCTGGTGGTCGCCTGTCGTGGCGCCGGCGCTGCGCTTCTCGACGTGCCGCATCTGGATGTGCGCGATCAGGAAGGCCTCTCCCGTTCGACCGTCATGGTCAAGGCCATGGGCTTTACCGGGCGAGCCTGCATCCATCCTGATCAGGTAATGGCTGTGAACGCAGTCTTCACGCCCGGCGAAGCTGAGATCGCTGAGGCCCGCCGGGTGATCGCGGCTCTCGAGGAGGCGCGCGGCGCAGCCGCCCTGTTGGACGGCAAACTGATCGAACGCCCGGTGATCCTGGCCGCGCGTCAGGTTCTTGAGCGTGCGGGAGTGCTTTGATGGTTCAGAATTGGAAGCAGGTTGGGCCGAACCGGTACCGCGAAACTTTCGGTCGCTACTTTGAGGACTTTCATGTCGGCGACGTCTACGAGCATCGTCCTGGCAAGACGGTGACTGAGTACGACAATCATCTGTTCACCCTGCTGACGCTCAACACCCATCCTCTGCATTTTGACGCCGAGTTCGCCAAGGCAAGCGAGTTCAAGCGCAACCTGGTGGTTTCACCCTACACTCTTGCACTGTGCATCGGCATGAGCGTGACCGACTGTTCGCAGAAGGCGATCGCCAATCTTGGCATGGATGACGTGAAGTTCACCGCTCCAGTCTTCGCTGGCGACACGATCTATGCCGAGAGCGAGGTTCTGGCCAAGCGTGAGAGCAAGTCGAGGCCGGGGCAGGGTATTGTCACGATCAGAACGACCGGAAAGAACCAGGACGGCGTGGCGGTGTGCGTCTTTACCCGCAACATGCTGATCCCTGCCCGCGGCCAGGCCGTGGAAGACAGGGTTGGGACATATTGATGGAATTCGTGCTGACTGCGGTCGCATGGGTAAGGGGCGGTCGCATGAACCCGCACGATGACGGGTGGCGCAACGTGCGTGCCCGGATCGAGTTGGCTCCAGACCTGGCGGACGAGGCATTGCATGGTCTTGATGCATTCAGTCATGCCGAGGTGTCGTTCATCTTCCACAGACTGTCGGCTGATGATGTCATCTGCGACGCACGCCATCCGCGCGATCGTCGCGACTGGCCGAGGGTTGGCGTCTTTGCGCAGCGTGCGCGCAACCGGCCAAACCGGCTCGGCGTGTCAATATGCAGAATACTCTCGGTTGATGGGCGCGGTTTCGAGGTTGAAGGTCTTGATGCGATCGACGGCTCGCCGGTCGTCGACATCAAGCCGGTTATCAGCGGATTCTTGCCGCGAAGTCCTGTGCGTGAGCCCGACTGGGCCCGGGAGATCATGAAAGATTACTGGTAGGCGGAGGAAAACATGGCTGACGGACAAGCGGGCATCATGAGCGAGAGCGAAGAACGCCAGATCCTCGAGGCCATTGAGAAGTGGCTGAAGACCAAGGTCCAGCCCGTCGCCATGAAGCTCGAGCATGACGATGAGTGGCCGGCGGATCTGGTTGACGATATGGCTGAGCTTGGGCTTTTCGGGGCGTTGATCGACCCTGAGTATGGCGGGCTCGGGCTGAGCGCGCGCACCTATTCGCGCATCGTCACGACAATTGCTGAAGAATGGATGAGCCTCACCGGCATTTTCAATTCCCATCTGATGATGGCGCTGGTGGTGCAGAAGTTTGGCACCGATCTGCAGAAGCGCTTCTGGCTGCCGAAATTCGCGAGCGCAGAGCTGCGCGGGGGCATCGGCTTGACCGAGCCTGACGCCGGTACGGATCTGCAGGCGATCCGCACCCTGGCCCGGCGAACCGCGGATGGACGGTATATGGTCAACGGCGTCAAGACGTGGATCTCCAACGCGATTGAGGGGCATGTCCTGGCGACGCTGGTTAAGACGGATCCGCATGCGCAACCGCGCCATAAGGGCATGAGCATGCTGATCACACCCAAGATTGATCCCCAGACCCGCGCGCCGCTGCCTGGCGTGCGCAACGGCAAGAAACTTGAGAAGCTTGGCTACAAGGGGATCGACAGCGGGGAGTACGTCTTTGAGGATTATTCGTGCGATGCAGAACTCTGTCTGGTCGGCGGGGTTGAGGGCCAGGGATTCGTGATGGCGACGGGTGGGCTGGAGATTGGGCGCATCAACGTGGCTGCGCGCGGCGTTGGCATTGCGCGGCGCGCGCTGAAGGAAAGTGTTCGCTATGCGCAGATCCGCAAGACGATGGGCAAGCCAATTGCTGAGCATCAGGCGATCCAGCTGAAGCTTGGCGAGATGGCGGCGCGCACGCGCGCGGCTGAATTGCTGGTGGCTGACGCCGCCGCGGCGTTCGACCGCGGCGAGCGGGTCGACATGGAGGCCGGCATGGCGAAGTTCTTCGCCTCGGAGACCGGCGTGTTTTGCGCGGAGGAGGCAATGCGCATTCACGGCGGGTACTCGTATTCGAAGGAATACCCGATCGAGCGGTTGTACCGCGATGCGATCCTGATGTGCATCGGCGAGGGCACCAACGAAATGCAGCGCATCATCATCGCTAGACAGCTTGTGGCGCGAAACCCTGTCTAGACTGGGCTTCCCGTCCCGGCCTCGGCCCCGGCCGAGGGAGCCCGGCCCTGGCATGGATGCCCCACGGCCAGGGCGGGGTTCAGTCGCCCGCGCCCTGCTCGCCGAGCGCTGGACGCGCCCTATGTCGAGGTCATCATGACACAGCTTCTCTCCGGACTGCGCATTCTGGCCATCGAGCAGTATGGCGCTGGTCCCTATGGCACCATGCTGCTTGCCGAGATGGGCGCCGATGTAATCAAGATTGAGGCGCCCTCGATGGGCGGTGATGTCAGCCGGGCCACCGGACCGTACTTTCTTGGCCGTGACGACAGCATGTTTTTCCAGACGTTTTCGCGCGCCAAGTCGTCGGCTGCGGTGGAACTCAAAGACCCTGCCGGGCGGGCCGTCTTTGAGGAGATGGTGCGCGATGCGGATGCAGTTGTAAACAACCTCCGCGGCGATCAGCCGGCCAAGCTGCGGCTGCGCCATCAAGACCTGATGTCACTAAATCCCGCGGTTGTGTGTGCGCACCTGTCGGCCTACGGACGTGACACTTCGCGTGAGGCGTGGCCGGGGTATGATTATCTGATGCAGGCCGAGGCAGGTTTCATGGCGCTGACCGGCGAACCGGATGCGCCGCCGACGCGGTTCGGTCTGTCGATGGTCGACTTCATGACGGGGACGATGTTTGCGCTGGCCATTGTGTCTGCTGTTCTTAAGGCGCGCGATACACATGTCGGCTGCGATGTCGACGTGAGTTTGTTTGATGTCGCCTTGCACCAGTTGTCCTATCCTGCCGTATGGGCGCTCAACGGGGGGCACGAGGTCGGGCGCCTGGCGCGTGGTGCGCATCCTTCGATCGCGCCCTCGCAGCTTGTGCGCACCCGCGACGGGTGGGCGATGCTGATGTGCCAGACGCAGAAATTCTGGGAAGTTCTTTGCGCCCGCGCTGGACGCCCGGATCTGGCGGGCGATCCACGTTTTGTCGATATTCCAGCCCGCCGGGCAAATCTCGCAGCCTTAAGTGAGGCGCTTGACGCTATGTTTGCGGCGCACACGACGCGGGAGTGGTTGGAGCTCATTGGCGGGTTTGTTCCATTTGCGCCGGTGAACGGCCTGCGCGAGGCGCTGGACAACCCCTTTGTCGCCGAGGTTGCTATGCGCGACGTGGTGGACCATCCCGATGCGCCTGCTGGCCGACTGAACATGCTTGCTTCGCCGATCAAGGTGAATGGCGTGCGCGCTGCGGGGCGGCGCGCGCCCAAGCTCGGCGAGCGGTTGAAGCCTTGATGCGCAAGCCAGCCGGTCGTGGCGCCATCGTCTTCGTGCTGATCACGATCGTCCTTGACATGCTGGCGATCGGCATCATCGTGCCGGTTCTTGCGCCCCTTGTCGGGACGTTTTTTCCGGGCGACTCGCACGAGGGCGTTCATGCGTTCGGCATTGCGCTGACGGTCTGGGCGGCGACCCAGTTCTTTGCGGCGCCGATCCTGGGCGCGCTTTCTGACCGTTTCGGGCGTCGGCCTGTTATTCTGGTGTCCATCGCGGGGCTTGGTCTGTCTTTCTTGGGAACCGCGCTGGCGACCAGTTTCGCTTGGTTTCTTGCCTCGCGGATGATTTCGGGGGCGACGGCTGGCGCGGTTGCGGCGGCGAACGCCTACATCGCTGACGTCACGCCGCCAGCGGAGCGGGCGCGCGCTTTTGGCTGGCTGGGCGCGGCTTTCAGCGCCGGGTTCACGCTCGGACCAGCTGTGGGCGGTTTGCTCGGCGCGATCGATGTGCGATTACCGTTCTACGTTGCAGCCGCTCTGTGTCTCGGCAATGCGGCTTATGGTTTTTTCATGCTTCCTGAATCGCTGAAACCATCGCTGCGGCGGGAGTTTTCCTGGCGGCGCGCCAATCCGATCGGCGTGATGGGTGTGTTTCGCGGTCAGCCGGCGCTGCTGGGGCTGTTGCCTGTTTATGCCTGTTTCGCACTGGCGCAGAATGTCTTTCCGGTGAGCTTCGTTCTGTACGCCACGCACCGGTATGGCTTTGACAGCGCGATGGTCGGCTTGACGATGGCCGCTTCCTCG
>JBILMQ010000209.1:0-6396 GCA_044375455.1 Caulobacterales bacterium
TCGAGGAGGCTGCTTGCCGCGAGGCGCGTGAGGAGGCCTGTGCAGACATTGAGGTGGATCGTTTGCTCGCCGTGTATTCGATCCCCCGGATCAGCCAGGTTCAGCTTATGTTCCGCGCACGACTCACATCACCGGACGTTCGCCCCGGTCCGGAGAGCGCCGAGGTAGCCCTCGTTCGATGGGCCGATCTTCCCTGGCAGGACCTTGCTTTCCCATCCGTACACTGGGCATTAAACCAATTTGACGCGGTGCGAGGGCGCTCAGATTTCGCCCCGTTCGCCAACCCACCCGGGTCTGAACATATGGTGCGCTAGCGCCGCGAAGTCGTAATGTTAGCCTGACTTTGAACCCTCGGTATCCTGCCTCGCACAGACATCTGTCCAACGGCCGCGCGGGCGCGGTGTTTCATGTCCGTCGTTTGGTCGCTGTTGATGCTGGTCCCCCCTGATACTGCTGCCCTGATACTGCTGCCCTGATACTGCTGCCCTGATACTGCTGCCCTGATACTTCTCCCTGGGGCCGCCGTCCAAAGCGGCGGCCTCTCGGTCGTCGACCTTCGGAAACGGAATCCAAATCAGCAGACTTTTCGCGCTTTGTCGCATATTGTCGGAACTTGCTACAGATTTGAATATTAGCGCTTTTCATTTTTGTCTCGTCACCTCTAGAAATCTCTGTTTGTCAGGATTTTTTATCCTCCAGGTGTCAATAAGGTGTCTAGAAACGACCTTGGGATTGTGCTTGGATCGTTCGGCGCGCCTCTGGTGTCTGTTGACTTTTCAACGACTTGCGACGCAGCGAAAAATCCGCCCCGGCGTCGGGCGCTGCAGCTTTGGAGTCCGCCAGGTGTCTAGCAAGGCCCTAAGCACGAAGATCACAAAGCGGGTTGTTGATGGGCTTGCGCCGCATTCTTCCGGCGTCGCCCGGGTGATGGCCTGGGATTCCGAAATGCGCGGCTTCGGCGTGCGCGTGCATCCCACCGGTCGGCGCACTTACATCGTCAAATACCGCCGCGCCGGCCGCGACCAGACCTTCACGATCGGCGAGCACGGCAAGTTCACCGCCGAACAAGCCCGCATCCGAGCCCGCGACATTCTCAATGCCGTCGCCTCAGGCGATGATCCGAACACGGAAAAGCAGGACGCGCGCGCGGCGATCACCGTCAATGATCTTATCGAAACCTGGCTCCGCGACGGGCCGATCGCGCGGCCGAACAAGCGCGCCTGGTCCTGGGCGACTGACAAGTCGCGCCTTCTGCGCCACGCCAGCCCCACAATCGGGCGGCTGCTCGTGCGCGAAGTAACCCGCAAGGACATCGAGCGAATGCAGGCGCGCATCGCTGCGGGCGATACCGCCATTGATACGCGCACGGGCAAACGCGGCCGCGCTATTGCCACCGGTGGACGCCTGGTCGCAGGCAACACGGTTGTGTGCGTCTCGGCCATTTTTGGCTGGGCCGTGGAACAGGGCCTGGCTGCCACCAACCCCTGCCTCGGTGTCCGCCGCGCCAAAGCTGAACCGCGCACGCGCTTTTTAACGCGCGCGGAAACGGACGCGCTCATTGCAGCGCTCGCCGACATGGAGCGAGAACACGTGTTGCTGCCGGCCCACGCCGACGCCATTCGGCTGCTGCTGCTCACCGGCGCGCGCAAATCGGAAATCCTTGGCCTGCGCTGGTCAGAGATCGACCTCGAACGCCGTTGGATCAAGCTTCCGGCAGTACGCTCAAAGACCGGCGCCCGCGAACCCATCCGACTCGCTGAAGCCTCAGTGGACATTCTGTTGCGCCAGAAGCGCAACACCGACTTCGTCTTCCCGGCCGATAGCACCGCGGGCCACATGATCGGCCTGCCCCGCGCCTGGGAACGCGTGCGCGCCCGCGCCGGCCTTGATGACGTCCGCCTGCATGACCTCCGCCACAACGTCGCCAGTGTTGCGGTCAGCCAAGGCGCCTCCCTCTACCTCACCGGCAAAATGCTGGGGCACCGCAATGCTGCGACAACGCAACGTTACGCACATGTGGCGGATGATCCGCTGCAGCGGGTGGTCGACCTTGTCGCGAAGGAAATTCTTGGGGCGAAGGGTGGTTGAGCAGAAGGCAGCTCAATCCTATCAACGGCCGTCTGCGCCTACCCACCCGTTCTGAGACGGCGGATTTCCGCTGACCGCCGCTTTCCGACATGTGTGGACGGCCCCGCCGTTGCAAGGAAAATCTGCTAGGAAAGGTGTCTGCCGCGCGGGTCGGGTGCTGACATGTGTCCGGCCTCGATAAAGCGGCGCACAGGTCCGCGGGCCCTTATGGTGTTCGACGGATCGGGTCCAAAACATTCCGGCGCGCTTTGAAGCGCCAAGTCGGAAACTGGTTTTCCTGATCCGGCCTGTTGACCGTTGCGCCATAACCTTTCTTTGTCGACCTTCATTCGCCCCGGTGAGCGACCTTGCCGATCCGTTCCGCTTCCTTAAGCGGCGGCGATCGGCGAAGCCCTATAGTCTTCCTTCTTCCTCAACATGGCCCAGACGATCCGCGCCATCTTGTTGGCAAGGGCGACGGCGACGAGTTTCGGCGGTTTCCGCGCGGCCAATGTTCCAAGCCAAGAGCCCGCGTGTTCCGGCTTTCGGCCCAATGCGCGCACGACGCTGGTCGCGCCGATGATCAATAATCGGCGCAAAATCTCGTTGCCCGCTTTCGTGATCGCGCCGAGCCTCTCATTTCCGCCTGTCGAATTTTGACGCGGCGCCAGTCCGAGCCAGGCGGCGAAATGACGCCCATTTTCAAAACATTCCGCCGGTGGCGCGAGCGCCGTGATCGCTGTGGCGATCATCGGTCCAATGCCGGGCACGCCCATCAGCCGACGCGTGTCTTCATTGTCCTTAGCGCGGCGGCCGATTTCTTTTTCGATCGCAGCGATTTCCGCCAACAAAGCGCGCAGGCTTGCGATGAGCGATTTCAAAGCCTTCATTGCAGCATTGGGAAGATCGGCGTCTTCGCTTTCCAGCCAAGCGACCAGGCGCTCGACATGCATGGCGCCTTTGGGCGCAACAACGCCGAATTCAGCGCAATGGCCGCGCAGCGCGTTGATTAATTGCGTGCGCTGACGAACACGTAGATCACGTGCGCGAAACGCCAATGCATCGCCTTGCTCGTTCGCCGATTTCGGTCGAACGAAGCGCATGTTGGGGCGGATTGCGGCCTCGCAGATTACTTCGGCGTCGGCCGCGTCATTCTTCTGGCGTTTGATGAAGGGCTTCACATAGGCGGCCGGAATCAATTTCGTGTCATGCCCCAGCCGGGCGATCTCGCGCGCCCAGAAATGGGCGCCGCCGCACGCCTCCATGACCACCAGCGTCGTTGGCTGCGACGCGAAAAAGGCGAGCACTTTCTCGCGGCGCAAAGTGCGGCGCTCGGCGCAACGGCCTTTCTCGTCCACCACGTGAACCTGAAAACTGGACTTCGCCAAATCCAGCCCAATCATGCTAACCTCTTTCAAGGACGGTCCCTTTCTACTTGCGACTCAACACCGCCAAGTATGGCGCATCGACGCCGCTCAAGGGGCCGTCCACCCCATCATTCCGGCCTATTCAGCGAGTTTAGGTGTCAGGCTCTTTGCTTCGGTTCGAACTTCCGGCCGCCAGTGATACGCGCCTACGTCGCGTTCCGATTGGGATGCCCGCCCCTCCACCGCGCAAGCCAACCAGCGAAAGCCATTCGGTAGCGCGGCGCGCTGCGTTAGTGTAAATCCTTAAGCTGGTTTCAAGCAGGCTTTTGGGGGCGGCGATGAAGCGGATTGGCTTTACATTTTTTGCGGCGTTGCTTGTGGCGCAAGGTGCGCTGGCGCAACCGCGAGCGGACATGCGCCTGGGGTGGATGAGCGAGGCCGAGGAGATTGAGCTCTCCGGCAATCTCGGCGAGGCGCGCACCGGGATTCGCAACATCGCCATCGACTTTCACCCCGTCCAAGTTCTGATCATTCATATGACACGACTTATGTGATTAAATGATTGGCCCGTAAACTGAAGCCGGCGCAGCGCCTGCACAAAAAGTTCAAGAGGGTAATCGCGGCCACACCTGACCGGCGGTTGTGAAATGCAAGACGGCCCAGGGCTTCATTCGCTCTGCTGCACCAGCACACTTTGAATCTGGTTATCGCTGTGACCACTGCCGATTCACCGACCGTGTGTTGTGCGGACGCGGCGCCACGTCTTGGGGCTGCGCCAGAAGAACCTGCGATTTTTGCCCCATCGCGAGTTCCACAGCAGCCATGCTGGCCTCATCCAAAGCCTGAAACGCCCGTTGCAACGTCGCCAGGCAATGCGCGCGATAGGGATTGGGGGGCGCTTCAAACGTCGCGCCATTGGCGATAAAGCGAACGCGCCTTTCGCCGTGGCTGACGGCGCGCGCATTGGCCGCGAGATAGGGCAGATAATCCCCCGTCACGATGCGAAGAATCGCGCCCAGATCGGCGGGCGCTGCGGCAATCTCAGACGCGGTCGCCAGTGAAGCGGGCGTTGAGGCCCACAGCCGCGCAGTCCATGCCAGGATGTTCGCGCCCTTCTCGCGCAGCATGGCGGCGGGCGTCGGGTCGCTGGAGAAATGCCGAAAGAAAGGGCCAAACAGGCCAAAATCCGCTTCGCATGGGCGTTGACCCAAAAGGAAGGGGCGTGTGGCCAACACCGGCTCGAGCGCTTCAATCACGCTGATATAAAGGGCCTCGATGGCGGCGCGGTTTGCCGATGTCACCCCGTCGCCATTCAGATAGACACGTCGCTGCCGGGCCAGGATCAGCCTGCGCCGGAACCACAATGGCGCGGGCACATCGCGCAACATGGTGCGCGCCAACTGGGCGCTCATCAGGCGCGCATCATCATCAAACGCCCACCGGTAATAGAGCGCCGGGCGCCACAACCACTCGTCGAAGAAATCCTCCAGCAGCAGGCTGATGAATCGCGCCGCCGCGCTGACAGGGCGAATAGAGGGGGATGGCTGTTCGGATTCATAATGCGCAATAATCGCACTGGTGTCGGTGAGCCACGATCCATCCGCGCGCTCGACCTGCGGCATTTGGGCGATCCCGGTCGCCTTGGCGCAGCGGCGAAAATCAGCGGTGTCCATCTCAACAAATATGTAGGCTACGCCCTTGCATCGGAAATAGGCCTCGAGCTTTCCGGTGAAATAGGACAGCCGCAATCCATGCAGCCGCAACACGTCCACGCCGCTCGAACTGGTCATCGCTGGGCCTTTCAAGTGTGTTCGCGCCTTGCGCGACGCGCACGCGATGCAAACCAGATGGCGACGGCGATCGCGCCGACCAACAGCACAAGCAAAGCCGCATTGTATCGCAGCTGTTGCATCATGCCGTTGTGCATGACCTGGCGCTCGACCCGGTACCCGGCCGGCAAAGCCAGCACGCCGGATTGCGCGGCATAGACGTCGTAGGCGGCGATCATGTCTTTAAGCCGCTGCGGTTCCGCGCTGGCGAGGTCGCGCGTTTCGCCCGGATCAACCGCCAGATTGAACAGCCGCCACCCTCCGTCGCCGACGGGCGCCATGTTGCGAACGATCTTGTAGTCGCCTTTGATCAAAGCGGCATTGCCGGAAACCTCGACGCCGACAAAATCGTCTGGGCCGCGAATGGCGGCAGCGGCGTCACGCAGCGCTGGCGCGAGGCTGCGCCCGGAAATTGGAACACGCGCATTCGCCGCCTGCAGCGGCGCGCCGGCGATCTCCAGCACGGTCGGGGCGATGTCAGTCACATGGACCAACGCCCGGCTCTGTCCGCCGGCGGCAACGCCTGGGCCAGAGACAATCAGCGGAACCTTCAGGCCCCCGCCGGATGCGTAGAACTTGTAATGCGCGTGCGGCGATGCGATCGCGGTGGCCCATTCCGGCCCGATGAAACCGAGGCTGCCCTGCTCGCCGAGCCGATCCAGCCTCCAATGATAGCCGTTCAATGGCATCCAGATATTCATGCCCGGCGCATGAACCGGATCGCTGGGTTCTGGACCATTGTCGGAGGTGATGATGAACAGCGTGCGATCCATTTCGCCGCGCGCCTCGATGCGGCCCACCAATCGGCCAATCGCCTGGTCCATGGCTTCCAGCATGCCGGCATAAACTTCCATGCTGCGCGCATAGATCCGTCGCTCCTGGTCGTTGAGATCGGCCCATCGGCGCAAGCCAGACGGCCAAGGCGCGAGCGGCGCATCGGGCGGTATCAGCCCAAGCGTGCGCGCCCGCTTCCATCGTTTCGCGCGCAGCGCCTCCCAGCCGCCATCGAAACGTCCGGCATAGGCGTCCGAGAAATCCCGCGGCGCCTGCACTGGAATATGCACCGCCTGAAAGGCGAGATAAGCAAAGTATGGCGCGGCGCCGGCCGGTTTCTCCTCGATATAGGCCAAGAG
>JBILMQ010000210.1:0-6378 GCA_044375455.1 Caulobacterales bacterium
GGCCAAACCAGAGAAAGATCCCATGGTGGAAGTCTTGGAGCCAATCATCGGACTGCTTCCGCAAGACCCTGCTGAAGCCTTTGCAGCCGGTGTCGCCACAGCCGCCCTGGTGGGGTTGTTCATCGCCAGCCTTGCGCGGACGCAATGGCGGCGCATCAACACACCCCCGCCAGCCACCGCGCGGGCGCTTGTCGAGCCAGTGCACCCGGCCCGTGTGGCTGCGCTGGAAGCAGACCTTCACCGGGCGCGCGCGAAAGTACAGGAGGCGCAGGCAAAATCACTGCAAGCGGCCCCGCCGGGCGCCACGCCCCAACGCCTTATTCAGCCGGCTGAGCTCGCACAGCAGGCCTGGCGCGCCGAATTCGAGGCGCAACGCGCGCGTCGTCTCGGCTGGCGGGCTCATTACTTTGCGGCACGCGCCCGCATCCTGGAAGACGCAGCGAAGCACCGATCGGATAAGCCGCAATGAGCAGCAGCATCGTCATCGCCTTTCAGGGCCATGCCGATATCCGCGCCAGCGATCCTCGCAGCATTGAAATCCTTGATTCAGATTCTTATGCCGCACGTCCAGGCGTTATTGGCTATCACGCCATGTTCGATCCGCTTCAGGTAGCGCGTGCGCGAGGTCGGGTGCGTATCACCATAAGCTGTGGCCAAATTTCCGATGCGCTGGAAGCAACTCTTTCTCCCCTCTTCGTAAGAGGCGCCCCGCTTGTCTTGCGGCGAGATCCCGCCGCCCGGGCG
This sequence comes from Caulobacterales bacterium, assembly GCA_044375455.1. GTDB lineage: Bacteria > Pseudomonadota > Alphaproteobacteria > Caulobacterales > Aquidulcibacteraceae > JBEIHX01. The sequence goes on from JBILMQ010000210.1 coordinate 745, forward strand.
AAAAGCCTCGCGCAAGCGTCGAGCAAAGCCGCCAGCGATCTCCATCGCGATCTCATCGCAGCCTTGCGCGGGCCTGATGCAAGCGCAACCCTCACGATAACCCCGCTGAGTGATCGCGCACCCTCGCCCGGCGTTCTGCACCTTGTCGCAATGCCTATCGGGCGACAAGACGACCTCAGTCCGCGCGCACTGGATGTTCTGATGAGCGTCGATGCGATCTATGCGGAGGACACGCGCATTGCTCAGGATAACCTGTCCTGGCGCGGCGTGCGCACGCCGCTGATTTCTTGCCATGAGCATTCGCAAAAATCTCGGGCTGGCGGCGTCGCGGAGCGCCTGAAGCGCGGCGACCGGCTCGCTTATGTGTCCGATGCTGGCGCGCCGATCGTGTCGGATCCTGGCGCAGCCCTGGTTCGCGCGGCGCTCGATGTCGGGGCGATCGTGACCACCGCCCCGGGGCCGAGCGCCGTGATCGCTGCACTGAGCATATCCGGACTCGCCAAAGGTCCATTCCGTTTTGCAGGGTTCGCCCCCCGGGCAGGGCGCGAACGCAGCGTCTTTCTGGCGGAGGTCGCGGCAGGGGCCGACACGCAAATTCTGTTTGAATCGCCCCACCGTCTGGCGGCTCTGCTGTCCGACCTTGCAGCGCTCGCGCCCGACCGCGCCGCGGCTTTGTGCAAGGATCTCACAAAGCAAACCGAATCCGTTTCGCGCGCGCCGCTTGGCCAGCTCTCCCGGGACATAACTGCAGAAACTGACGTCCGCGGCGAATACGTCCTGGTGCTGGCCGGTCTGGAAGCGGTTGATGGGCCCCCGCCAGATCAAGGAGCCGACCTTGACGCCTTCATCCGTGCCTTGATCGACGCGCAGTGCCCAACCGCACCGATCGTCAAAGCGGTTCGGGCAGTGACCGGGCAGGACAGAACCACAGCATATGCACGTGTTGCAGCACTGAAAGAGCGCCGCGACTAGGCGATGACAGCTCCATGCGCGGCAAGCCCAAGCAGTGTAACGACCGCGCCCGACGCCAAGGCGAAAAGGCCTGCCCGCGGGCGCACCGGCCCGGCAGCGCAGCCAACGAGTGCTGCGACGGCCGAGCCAGCAGCCATTGCGGTGAAGCCCGCGACGCTATCCGCTGCGGTCAACACAGCAGCAAGACCGGCCCCAAAGACGACATAACCAGCAAAAAGCGCAGCACGCAAAAGCCTTGCCGCGCGAGACCCAAGAGGCATCATCAAACGGTCCATTCCCTCAAAAGTCCGCTGTTTGAACTGATATGCCGTGGGCCGATAAAATGGCCTCAGCACGCGCCTTAACAATCGCCATCGATGCGCCGTTTGCACGCGCGCATTCCCGATCCTTGGCAAGCGCATCGATGACACCGGCCCAGCTTTCTGGAAAATCCGCCTGCAACTTCCGGCGGACCGCTGCGGCCGCCGCCGGGCTTGCCCCGCCAGTGCCTGCCGCCAGGACAAGACGTCCGCGCCGCACCACAGCTGGCGAGTGGAAATGACAAAGCCCAGGCTCATCCTCAACGTTCGTCATCACCCCGTGACTTCGGGCTGCGGCCACCGTGGCAGCTGAGGTCTTGTTATCAAGATCGGCAATCCAGACGATATCAATCGCAGACCACTGCGCTGCGTCCGGCAGCCTGGCCTGCAACGCAGGCCAGGCTGCCTTTGCGAGCGCCGGGCTCGGTGCGTCCGAGTACACCGCCGGGTCTGCGCCAAGTTCGCGCAGCCAGGCAAGCCGGCGCAGCGTGCGTTCGCCCCGCCCGATAAGGGCAATCGCTATCGAAGAGGGATCAAGCATGACCGGGATCATCGCGCCGCCTCCAACGGCGCGGTCGCCTGCGCAAGCGCAGTCTGCACGCCGGCGCCCGCGAAAGTCTCGCCGACAAGAAGTAATCCTGGCTGTTCGTCCGCGCGACCGTCGAGAACGCCGAGCGCTGCAGAGCCGAGATCGGCGCGAAAACTGCGCGCATGGACGCGACCTGCATTGACCACGAGCATGATTGGCGTCGCGCTCTCACGTCCGCCTGCCAGCAGCGCCCGAGCGACAGCGCGTACGCGGCGCGACGCCATGTAAATCGCAACGCTGTCGGCAGCGGCCGCCACGCGCACCCAGCCGTCATGCTCGGCCTCGCCCTCGCCGACGGCCGGAGTGACAAACGCCACGCTGCGCGCCACGCCTCGCCGTGTCAGGGGGGCCGCTGTGTCGGCTGCAGCGGCGCTGGCGCTGGTGACGCCCGGCACGATCTCCGCCACGATGCCGGCGGCAGCCAGCGCATCCAATTCTTCGGCCGCCCGACCGAACAGCATCGGATCACCGCCCTTCAGGCGCACAACCTGCAGACCACGTTGTGCCTCACGCACCATGAGCCGGCATATCAGCTGCTGATCGGTGGCGTGCCCGCCCGCCCGCTTGCCGACGGCAACCTTGCGGGCCTGCGGGGCCAGTGAGAGGATTTCGGGGTCGACCAGCGCGTCGTGCAACACAACCTGAGCCTGCGCCAGATATCGAGCAGCACGAAGGGTGAGAAGATCTGCGCAGCCAGGGCCAGCGCCAATCAGACGAACGATCCCAACATGCGAGGAGGCGGATGCGCAATGCTGCATACCGCCAAGTCTGACCACACACGGCCAGGGGAACAATCAGCTGGACTAAAGAGTGACTTTGCAGCGGCTCACAGTGCAGCCTAGGGTTCTTTTCGCGTGCAACAAGCCGAGGCGCCAACCATGACAGCTCAGATTTCGTTTCAGGTCGAAGACCGCATCCGCGTGGACATTGCCGATCATGTCGCGGACGTGCGCCTGATACGGTCGGACAAGATGAACGCCCTGGATGACGCCATGTTCAATGCGCTCATCGCAACGGGCGAGCGGCTGAAATGCGAGCCAGGTGTGCGCGCCGTGGTGTTGTCGGGCGAGGGGCGGGCGTTCTGCGCCGGACTTGACATGGGGAACTTCGCCCGTATGGCCGGACAGGGTGAGGATAAAGGCGACCACGCCTCAATCGGCGGCGCAAGGCTCGCCAATCGTACGCATGGCAGGGCGAATCGGGCGCAATATGCCTGCCTTGTCTGGCGGGACGTACCCGCACCCGTGATCGCGGCCATCCATGGCGTGGCGCTGGGCGGCGGCCTGCAGGTGGCTCTTGGCGCAGACGTGCGCATCGTGGCCCCGGACGCAAAACTGTCCGTTCTTGAGATCAAGTGGGGCCTCATTCCTGACATGGGCGGCATGATGATCCTGCGCCGTCTGCTGCGGGAGGATGTATTCAGAGAACTGACCTTCACCGGGAGAATGCTGACCGGAGAAGAAGCAGTCCAGGTGGGAATCGCCACCCGAACCGCAGCTGATCCCCTCGCCGAAGCACGCACGCTTGCGGCTGAAATCGCACAGAAAAGCCCGGATGCGATCAGAGCCGGAAAAAGATTGCTGGAACTCGCGGCCAATGGAACCGATCACCAGATCCTGCAGGCCGAAAGCGACGAACAGGACCGGCTCATCGGCTCGCGGAACCAAATAGAAGCCGTCATGGCGAACCTGCAGAAGCGCAGTGCGGTCTTCGTCGACTGATGCGGCCACACAAAGGAGCACGCAAGGATCGCACATCGCGCCGCGGACCACGCTGGAGTGCGCGCGCGCCCAGCCCACGGCGCAGCCCCGCCAGATCGGCGCGCCAAGCCGCCGGCCGGGAGGCGACATGGCGGACGTGACGACCGGCCAGGACGAGCCGCAGGGACCGCGGTTGGATCTGCGCAGGGTTCTCCTGTCTCTGCGCCAGCCCAGGGCGGCGCTCGCCGCAGTCTTCGGCGTCGCCACCGGCATGCCGCCCGTGATGGTCGGGGTGACGCTTGGACTGTGGCTGCGCCAGGAGGGCGTATCGCTTGCCGCCATCGGCTTCATGAGCTGGGTTGGCGTGTTCTTCGCGACCAAATTTCTCTGGGCCCCGTTCGTTGACTGCATGCGCTTGCCCTGGCTCGGCCGCAGGTTGGGCCACCGGCGTTCGTGGATGCTGCTCGGCCAGGCGGTCGTCATGATTGCGATCCTCGGCATGGCGGTTGTCGGCCCGGGCGCGGGATTGCAGGCGTTTGCAGCGCTCGCCATGCTGACAGCCTTCGCCTCGGCGACACAGGATATAGCGGTCGACGCTTGGCGGATCGAGAGCGCATCCGACGCGGAACAGGACCTCATGGCCTCCGCGTACACATTTGGCCTACGCTGCGGTTATTTTGTCGGCAACGCCCCAATCCTGGCGGGATCGGCAATCATCGGCTGGTCAGGGGCCTACGCGCTGGCCGCTCTGGGGGGTGTTCTCGGTCTTGTCGCCATCCTGCTCGCGCAGGAGCCGCGGGCAGCGCGGGATTTCAAGCCGCTGCAGAGCCCGCGCGCGACCATTGAGGCCGTGTGGACCCCGGTGCGCCTCTTCATTCAGGACAACGGCAGGGTCGGCGGCATTATGCTGCTCCTGACAGCGGTTTACTTCGTGCCCGACGGGATCATCGCCCCCTTGGTGGGCGCGCTCTACATAGACCTCGGATACCAGGGTGCTGAGATAGCAGCCGTGCGGACCGTGTTCGGGATCACAGCCGCGCTTCTGGGGGTGGTCACCGCCGGTGTGCTGGGGATGCGATTCGGAACGCTTCCGGTGCTGGCGCTGGGCGCGGCGCTGAGCGCCAGCTCTAACCTCGGCTTCACCGCCTTGGCGCTGTCTGGCGGATCCAAGGCCATCTGGATAGGCGTCGTTGTTATCGAAGGATTCAGCGCAGGGCTTGCACAGACTGCGATGCTGGCATGGGCCGGAAGGCTGACAAACATCAAGGCGACCGCAGCACAGTTCGCACTGTTGTCCTCGCTGATGACGCTGCTGCCCGGCCTTCTCGGCGGCTTTGCAGGCCTCGCCGTTGAGACGCTTCAATCGCTGATGGGCGACCCGCTGGCGGGCTATGCAACCTATTTCGCATTGACTACCGGCGCCGGCGCGGGGCCATTGGTCTTGATCCTGCTGCTGCAGCGCCTCATCCCAGTCAGGCGCACGTCCTAAGATGACGCAACGGGCCTGCGACATCCTGACTGCTGGACCAGGGCCCCCCGTCGGCGGCCTGCCCGCACATCACGTGGCTTCCCATGGTGGCGCGACCAGACCGCCCGGGACGACGCGTCAGGGGCGCTGCTACGTCCTTGCAGAGCCGAAATCACGCCTGCAGCTGTTGCTGGACTGCGCCCCAGGGGCTCATGCGGCATCGCCAAATCAAGCTTGCAGTTGACAGACCGACGGCCAGCTCACCGCGCAGACCTGCCCCTGTGCGCCGACGCCACAGGACGACAGTCAACGAACAAAGAGCGGATAATTAATAATAAAAACAATGACATGTGGCGGTGACGGAGTCCGCCATTGGAGCTTGTTTTATATGATATTTCCGCCCATTATCATTCTTTGCCCCCACTATGCCCCCACAAATCGCCTAGTTGGGGGTGGACTTGGCGGGGTAATGGCGGACGGTTTCAGACGGCGCGTGACGCGCAACCCTGCCTTAACGATGGCGCGCCATCGTGGCGCCACGGTATCGGAGAGGCGCGAGATGCGGGGCACTTTGTCAGACAGTGCGGTCTACAGTCGACTTGCTTT
>JBILMQ010000211.1:0-6368 GCA_044375455.1 Caulobacterales bacterium
CTCGTGCGCGTCGCCGCGTTCTGCATCCTGCCCACTGCTTGGGTTTGTCCGCGCCGCGCCGATGGAGAAGGCTCAGTATGCTGCAACAGTGGGGCGTATCGCCTTTCTTCCGCCCTTCAACGCGGCTAGCGGTAAAGCATGTCGCTCCAAACGCCCCAACCCGGCCCTGTTCGCCGCCGCAGCGTACCCGAGATCACGTCTCGCAAAGGTGGCGCTCCGATCATTTGTCTCACCGCCTACAGCGCGCCGATGGCGAGCCTGCTCGATCCGCATTGCGACCTGCTGTTGGTCGGCGACTCGGTGGGCATGGTTGTGCACGGGCTTACCTCCACAGTTGGGGTGACGCTGGATATGATGATCTTGCACGGCAAGGCCGTGATGAGAGGCGCGAAATCCGCCCTGGTTGTTGTTGATCTGCCCTTCGGGAGCTACGAAGAGAGCCCGCAGGCCGCCTATCGATCCGCCGTCCAGGTGATGAAGGAAACCGGCTGCCAGGCGGTCAAGGTTGAAAGCGGCGTCGGGATCGCTGACACCATCGCCTTTCTTGTTGAACGCGGCATCCCCGTCATGGGCCATGTTGGCCTCCGGCCGCAGGCGATCAATGTCGCGGGCGGTTTCCGCACCAGAGGGCGCAGTGAGGATGAGCGTTTTCATGTTCTGGCCGAGGCGCAGGCGGCAGACGAGGCCGGGGCCTTCGCCATCGTGGTTGAAGGCGTGACCGAGCCGTTGGCGCAGGAGGTGACCTCACGCGTGCGTGCGCCGACGATCGGCATCGGCGCCTCGGCCGTCTGTGATGGTCAGATACTCGTCACTGACGATATGCTCGGCCTGTTCGATTGGACCCCGAAATTCGTTCGCCGCTACGCCAATCTGCGTGATGAAATCGCGTCCGCAGCCCAGGCCTACGCCCGAGACGTGCAAGCGCGCGCGTTTCCGGGCGCTGAGGAGACGTACTTGGCGAAGCCCCCAAAGGCGTGATCCTGGCGCGGCGGTCGCCCAGCCTGGTCAGATGGGGCGTCCGCCTGGAAGGCTGTTTCCCCTCATTGTGCGGCGTGAGCGGCGCGGCTAGTCTCCGGCCCGCTCTGTGCAAAGCCCCTAAGGCGCCGAGGCTCTACCGTGACAGATATTTTTCAGGAAGTCGAAGAGAACCTGCGCGAGGAACGCGCCAAGTCTTTGTGGAGCCGGTCTTGGCCATGGCTGTTGGGCGTGTTCGTTATCGCCGTAGCCGCAGTCGGCGGATGGGAGTTCTGGAAGTGGCGCCGGGCAGACACCGCGGCGAAGGCGTCTGAAAGCTATCTTACGGCGCTAGATCACGCCTCCAAAGGCGAAACGGATGCTGCGCTCGTGGAACTCGACAAGCTGATCAAGTCGGGGCCGGATGGCTACAAGACGCTCGCGTTCAATGTGCGGTCGGCTCTGCTGTTGGATAAGAACGATGTAGAGGGCGCCCGCAAGTCTTTGGAGCAGGCCGCGGTTACCGGCCCGGACGAGGAACTGCGGGCCCTGGCGCGATTGCGCGCCGCCTATCTGAGCGCCGACTCAAGCCCGCTCGATCAGCTGAAACTTCAGCTTGCCGGGGTCAGCGATCGTGAGGACACGATCGGGTTTGCGGCGCGAGAGCTTATCGCAGCCAAGGCTTTCGCCGTTGGACAGACGCAGGAAGCACGCAAGATCTATGATGTTCTGGCGCTCGCGCCCGAGGCGCCGGAAAGCATCCGACAGCGCGCTGAAATTGCGCGCGCCCTTCTCAAGGCCGGGCCGGGTGCGGCGCCACCGGCGCCTGCGGGCGCGCCGCCAACGGTCCCGCCGCAGCCCTCTCAGCCCACAGCTCCCCCAACACCCGTCCCGGGAGGACGTTGATGCTGAAACCCCGCGAACTCGCCGTCGCCGCCACCATCGCCCTGCTGACTGGGTGCGCCGCCGCGGAACGTGTCGGTGGCGCCCTTTGGCCCTTCGAGGGCGATCAGGCCAAGGCGGAGGCTTCCGACGCTGAGAAGGAAGGCCGGGTATCGATCCTTGCCTTCGAACAGCAATTGGACGCCGATCCCTCGCTTGCTGAGAAGACCGTGGTCTTGCCGGAAATGACAGCAAACGCGGAATGGTCCTTGCCGGGCGGGGTGGCCAGCAATGCCCCAGGCCATCTTGCCGGAGACGCCAAGCTTACCACCGTCTGGCGGCGCGACATTGGCGAAACCGCAACTGACAACGGTCGGTCGGCGGCGCCACCGATTATTGCTGCAGGGCGCGTCTATGTAATGAATGCGCGTCATGAGGTGCGCGCGTTTGATGCGCGCACCGGCGCCCCCGTATGGTCGCAAGGCCTTGCGCCTGACCGTGGACGTGATCAGCGCGCCATCGGCGGCGGCTTGGCGTTTGCCGATGGGCGGGTGTTCGCCTCGACGGGCTATGGCTTTACTGTTGCGCTTGACGCGGCGAGCGGACGTGAGCTTTGGCGCCGGTCCGTCGAAGCGCCCTTCGCCGGCGCACCGACAGTGGCGTCGGGGCGGGTCTTTGTGACAGCCAACGACTCAGAAATCTTCGCGCTTGAGGCCGACACCGGCGACGTGCTGTGGACCTATCAGGCGATCGCGGAGAGCGCGCGGATTCTGACCGCGCCGAGCCCTGCCGTGCAGGCAGACACAGTGATCGCGCCATTTGCGTCCGGCGAGCTTGTGGCGCTCGCAGCCGCGAACGGTCGACGGCTTTGGTCGGACGCGCTAACGCGCGCCGGTCGCCTCACAGCACTTGCACAAATCAACGATATTGCCGGTCGTCCCGTTTCGGTGCGCGGCATCGTCTATGCCGTCAGCCATTCGGGCGTGATCGCCGCCATCGACGAGCGCACTGGTCAACGGATCTGGGCGCGCCCAATGGAGAGCATACAGACGCCGCTCGTTGCAGGTGATTTCTTGTTCGCTGTCACGATCGACAGTGAACTTGTCTGTCTCGACGGCGCAACTGGCGGTGTGAAGTGGGTCAAGCAGCTTCGCCAGTATCGTGATGAAGAAGACCGCAAGGGCCGAGTGGCCTGGGCGGGGCCGCTGCTGGTCGGTGGGAAACTGGTTCTGTTTTCCTCTCTCGGCGAGGCTTTGACGGCTGATCCGACGACCGGCGAAGTGGTTGCGCGCGCCGAACTGTCCGGGCCCGTTTTTACCCCTCCGGTGGCTGCGGGTGGACTGATCTATGTCGTAACCGACAAGGGTCACCTGTACGCATTGAATTGAGGATAAGATGACGATCCGCACGGCGATCGTCGGCCGGCCGAATGTTGGCAAATCGACACTTTTCAACCGTCTTGCTGGACGGCGCGCCGCGATCGTGGACGACACCCCCGGCGTCACTCGCGATCGTCAGGAGATGCTCGGCCGGCTTGCAGATATGGATCTCGCGCTCATCGATACGGCTGGATTTGAGGATGTGCGCGATGAGTCGCTTGAGGCGCGCATGCGCGCGCAGACGGAAATGGCCGTTGCCGACGCCGATGTGGTGCTGTTTGTCGTTGATGCGCGCGCAGGGGTTACGCCCCTGGATGAGCGGTTTGCCGATATCCTGCGCAGGGCCGACAAGCCGGTCATCGTGGTCGCCAACAAAGCAGAAGGACGCGCCGGCAAGGACGGGGTCTTGGAGGCCTTCGCCCTCGGTCTTGGCGAACCGGTCGCCGTGTCCGCCGAACATGGCGAGGGAATGTCGGACCTCTACGCGGCGATGCGGGGCGCGATGCCGGATATCGGCGACACGCTGGAGGATCGGCCGCCCGGATCTGAGGCGCCAACACCACAAAGGGAGGCGTTGGAGGAGGGGGTCCGGGGCGGGGGGCGCGCGTTGCAGCTGGCGATTGTCGGGCGCCCCAATGCTGGCAAGTCGACGCTGATCAATGCGCTTCTTGGTGAGGAGCGCCTTCTGACCGGGCCTGAGGCTGGGATCACCCGGGATTCGATCGGCATCAATTGGACCTGGGCCGACAAGCCTGTCCGGCTCATTGATACAGCAGGCATGCGCCGCAAATCGAAGGTGGTGGAGAAGCTTGAAAAGCTCTCCGTTTCAGACACGATCAGCGCCATACGATTTGCTGAAGTGGTTGGCCTGGTCATGGACGCGCGCGAGGCGTTCGAGAAGCAGGACCTGCAGATCGCGGATCTTGTGGCGCGCGAAGGGCGTGCCATCGTCTATGTGCTTGCCAAGTGGGATCTTGTTGAGAACCCACAGGCGCGCTTTGCAGCATTGCGCGACACTGCCGATCGCCTGCTGCCGCAAACCCGCGGCGCGCCGCTGATTGCGCTGTCCGCGCATACCGGACTGGGTTTGAACAAGGTCATGCCGGCCGTTATGCAGGTCTATCACGATTGGAACGCCCGGGTGAAGACGGGCGATCTCAATCGCTGGCTGCACGAGGCGATGACCCGCAATCCTCCGCCGGTGGTTGACGGACGCCGGATCAAGCCGCGCTACATCACGCAGATCAAGGCCCGGCCGCCGACATTTGTATTGATGTGTTCGCGTGCTGACGATTTGCCGGACACCTATCGGCGTTTCCTGCTGAACGGCATCCGAAAGGCCTTCGCATTGCCGGCTGTGCCCATGCGCTTGTTTGTGCGCCAATCGCGCAACCCCTATGCAACGGGTGAAGACTGAGCCGCGCCCGGGGCAGTCTGACGATTGCGGTTTGACGAGGGGCGCATCGTCTCGTCATGACGCACCGATCAGCGCCGCTGCCTGGTTGATGCGACCGGCGGTTGGCCTGATGCTGAGCGATTAACCAAAGCGTCTTGGCCATGGCGGCGTTTCTGATCTTCCGGATCGGCGGGGGACTGTGCTGATGGAAGCGGCAGGTGCATGCGCTGAGCTTGCCAAACTCATTCAGTGGGCATCGCGCACACCGGGCAAGTCAGATCAAACGACCGGTCCAAGGCCCGTCTCCGCGCGCCACACGATCCGCTCGCCATGACGCTGGCTGTCGGCGCGCAGCAGATCCACGATGAACGCAGCGATCGCGGCGGGGGATGGAAGCTTCGCCTTATCCTCCCCTGGCATATAGGCTGCACGCAATGCTGTCTGCATCGGTCCCGGATCGATCAGGTTGACCCGCATCCTGGTGTGCTCAACTTCGTCGGCGTAGGCGCGCACCATGGCGTCAAGTCCGGCCTTTGAAGCTGCGTAGACCCCGACAAAGGCGCGCGGCTGCACAGCCGCCCCAGCCGAAACGAACAGGGCTCGACCTGCAGGGGCTGCGCGCAGCAGTGGGTCGAGCGCCCTGATCAAACGCCAATTGGCCAGCAGATTGACCCGGATGACGTCATCGACCATACGAGGCTGGGCGGCCTGAAGCGGCGTAGCCGAGCCGAACATGCCTGCATTGGCGAACAGCGCATCGATGCGGCCGAACCTCTCAGCGAGTGGTGCTGCAAGCCCGTCGATCATGTCGACGGCTTTCAGGTCGAGGGGTATGATTGTCATTTGCGAGCCGCGCGCCTGGGCGCGATCGTCAAGCTGCTCCATCGCTTTCTGACTGCGGGCGATCGCTACGACATGATAGCCGGCCAGATCGAGCGCGTCCGCCACGGCAAAGCCTAAGCCGCGCGAAGCGCCAGTGACGACAGCGACGGGTCGGTGATCAGTCGTCACGCGCAACTCTCACTCTGTGTGATGGCCTAGGCATCCACCAGGAAAGACAATTGGCGCTCCTTCTCAGCCATCGACCGATCGCGATCAAGCAGGCGTGTGGGATAATCGCCGGTGAAGTAGTGGTCAGTGAACTGTGGTGCGCGAGCATCGCGCGCGGTTTCTCCCATCGCGCGATAAAGCCCGTCGACCGACAGAAACCCGAGCGTGTCCACACCAAGCGCTTCGGTCATCTGCGCAAGCGTCAGATTCGCAGCGATCAAATCGGAGCGCTCCGGCGTATCGATGCCATAGTAGTCTGGCCAGAGGATTGGCGGGCTTGCAGAGCGCAGGTGCACCTCTGAAGCGCCGGCTTCCCGCACCATCTGCACGATCTTTCTGGATGTTGTTCCGCGCACAATTGAATCGTCGACCAGAATGACGCGTTTGCCTTCGATCTGACGCCGGTTTGCGGAAAGTTTCATTCGCACGCCAATCTGGCGGCTCTGTTGGCTCGGTTGAATGAAGGTGCGCCCGACGTAATGGTTTCGGATGATGCCGAGTTGGAACGGCAGCTTGGCCTCCTCCGCGTAACCGAGCGCGGCTGGAACGCCGGAGTCAGGTACAGGAACAACGACATCAGCAGCCACACTGGTCTCAATCGCCAGGTGTGCGCCCATGCGCTGGCGGACGTCATAAACTGAGCGTCCGTTCATGAGGGAGTCTGGTCGAGCGAAATAAACATATTCAAAGACGCATGGTCGCGCCCG
>JBILMQ010000212.1:0-6357 GCA_044375455.1 Caulobacterales bacterium
AACCCAGATCCAAACCCAGATCCAAACCCAGATCCAAACCGAGCCCCAAACCCAGCCCCAAATCCAGGAAACAGCGTCTAAAGCGCCGCCAGCCTGAAACGGGCCTCAGGCGCGCGTCAGCCGCCTTCGCAGGACGCCTCGATGACGTCCTCGAAGGTCTTCAGACCCGGCTTGGGCGAACACACAAGGACCGCCATGTTGCCGGGCAGGTGCTTGTTATCGAGCATTTTCTCATGGGCATCCGGAATCGAGTCCCAGGTGAACACCTCGCTCATGCATGGGTCGATGCGTCGCTCAATGACAAGCTGATTGGCCGCTGAGGCCTGCATCAGGTTGGCGAAATGGCTGCCTTGGACACGCTTCTGGCGCATCCACAAGAAGCGCGCATCCATCGTCAGGTTGAAACCGGAGGTGCCGGCGCAAATCACCACCATGCCGCCACGCTTGGCGACGAAGACGGAGACCGGGAATGTCGCCTCGCCGGGATGTTCGAAGACGATATCGACATCCTTGCCGCCCGTATGCTCCCAGATGGCTTTGCCGAACTTGCGGGTCTCACGCATGTACTCATTGAATTCCGGGCCGTTCACTTTCGGCAACTGCCCCCAGCATTTGAACTGCGAGCGGTTGATCACGCCCTTGGCGCCCATGGACAGCACGTAATCCGCCTTCGAATCATCGGACACGACGCCAATCGCGTTCGCCCCGGACACGGCGCACAACTGGGTGGCGAACACCCCAAGCCCGCCCGAAGCGCCCCAAACGAGCACGTTCTGCCCTGGTTTGAGGATGTTGGGACGAAAGCCGAACAGCATGCGATAGGCCGTCGCGAGCGTGAGCGTGTAACAGGCGCTCTCTTCCCAGGTCAGATGCCGGGGCCGCGCCATGAGCTGGCGCGCCTGGACGCGGGTGAACTGCGAAAATGCACCGTCCGGCGTTTCATACCCCCAGATCCGCTGGCTCGGCGACAGCATTGGATCACCCCCGTTGCACTCCTCGTCATCGCCGTCATCCTGATTGCAATGGATGACGACCTCATCGCCCGGCTTCCAGCGCTTCACCTTCGAACCCACCGCCCAGACCACCCCGGCCGCATCTGAACCGGCGATGTGATAGGGCTGGCGGTGAAAGTCCAGCACCGAGACCGGCTCGCCCAGTGCTGCCCAAACCCCGTTGTAATTGACGCCCCCGGCCATCACGAGCACGAGCACCTCGTCCTCGCCGATGCGATGGGTCGGCACGACCTCGCGCTGCATGGCGCTTCCAGGTCGCCCATGGCGGTCCTTGCGGATGGTCCAGGCCCACATTTTTTCAGGCACATGGAAGCGCGGCGGGATCTCGCCGGGCTCGTAGAGATCCTTCAAAGGCTGAGGTTCCGATTTCGCAACGGCGGTCATTTCAGGCGACTCCGCTTGGCCCGGATTGGCTCAGGGCGGCATCCGCCCGCTTCGCCATCCGCAGTCCGATGAGACGACGATCAAACGCGTCCCGCCCCAGAGTCCCCCTGGCGACCGGCACGGCTGACCTGCGTCATGGGCCCCCTCGCCCCATGCGCGCTGGTGCAAGATAGTTTTGAAGCCCCGCCAGCCCAGCCGCAAGCGTTCGTTGGCCATGCGGGCGTGCGGGCGGCGCGCCCTGTCGTCGCGGGCGACGCGTGCTGTGGTGCGCTGGCGCAAGCCAGACCCGCCGATGACGCGAAGCCTTCGCTTTGCCCCATTCTGCGCTATGATAATCTGATGAGCTTCTGGTCCCGCCTCGCCGAATTCGCCCACCGGGCCTTCGACCTGGAGGCGGCGCAGACCCACCGCCTCGAGCCAGGCGATCCCTGCGCGCCCGATGCGGACGACGTCGGCTTCACCATCGCGGTGGTCGGATTGGCGGCCAAAATGGCGCGCGCCGACGGGTGCGTGACGCGTGACGAGGTCGAGACCTTCCTGCGGGTCTTCAAAGTCGAGGCGCACGAGGAAGGCAATGTCAGACGGGTGTTTGACATCGCCCGCCAGAGCGTGGCCGGGCATGAAGCCTACGCGCGCCAGATCGCGCGGCGATATCGCGATCGCCCCTGTCTGCTGGAGGACGTGCTGGACGGCCTCTACGCCATCGCCCGGGCGGATGGGATGGCGAGCGTCGAGGAACTCGAATACCTCGATCGGGTGGGTGGCCTCTTGGGCTTGGCGCCGTCGAATCTGCGTCGCATACGCGCCGCGCATCTCGGACCAGAGCCGGATGATCCCTACGCAGTCCTGGGCGTCGCAGCCGATGCGACTGACGCCCAGATCCGACGCGCCTGGACACAGCTCGCGAGCAATTATCATCCCGATGCGATGGCCGGCCGCGGCGCGCCTGCCGAGTTTCTGGGCATCGCACACGACAAGATGGCGGCGATCAACACCGCCTACCATAAAATCATGAATGAACGGCGCGAATCCATGACGGCGGGTTGACGTCGCCTTGGCGGGACCCAAACTAACCTCAAGAAGGGTACGAGGGAGAGCCGACCAATGCTGAAACGCCCCGCGCAGTGGCTAGGCCTGCTCACGGATCTGACTCTGGCGTGCGCGCTTGTCGTCGCCGCGAGCCTCGCGGCGCTCGGCGCGGCGCTGCTGACGGGCGTGATGTGGCTCGCTGGCGTCGCGTTCAAGCTGATCGAACCGCCAGGCGAGGCTGGCCTGCGAGCGCTTCCAGTGCGCCGCAATCCGCGCGGCTGGACAGTCGATCGCTCCTCCAGAGAGCCCTAGCACAGCACCCCAGCGCACCGGGCAGGTGACGCGGTGCAGTCGCCAGCACCAGACGCCGGCACCAGACGCCAGCACCAGACGCCAGAATCTGTCGCCAGCCCGATGAGCGGCAAACCGGCGATAGCGGCTAGCGCCCATTTTATCCGTCAGACTTCCTTGACCCGGGCCGCCAAGCCCTGCTTCGTGGGCGCCCGATATGACGCCGCGCGATTTCATCCTGCTTTTCCTGGCTTGCCTGTTCTGGGGCCTCAACCTCGTCATCACCCGTTGGGTCGTGACCGAGGCCGCTCCGCCGCTGTTCTACGCAACCATGCGGTTTGGACTGATCGCGCTGACGCTCGTATGGCTGCTGCGCCCCATCCCGAAACAATTCGCCACCCTGGTGCTCATCGCAATGTGCATCGGCGGCGGCAATTTCGCCCTGCTGTTCATCGGGCTTCAGAACGCGCCTGCCTCGGCGGCGGCGGTCGCCGGCCAGCTCGGACTGCCGTTCACCACCCTGCTGTCAATGACCTTCCTTGGCGAACGCGTGCGCTGGCGACGCGGCCTCGGCATGTGTCTGGCCTTCGCCGGCGTGGTGATGATCGCCTTCGATCCGCAGGAGTTCGGATTTTCGTTCGGCCTTCTGCTGGTGATCGGCGCCGCCTTCATCGGGTCAATCGGCGGGGTTCTGATGAAGAAATTCGAGCCGATCCCAGCTCTGGCCATGCAGGCCTGGGTGGGGCTGCTCTCCGTCGGCCCGCTCGGCGCGCTGACGGCTATTTTCGAACCGACCGCGTTAAGTCAAGTCGCCTGGGGCGACTGGCGCCTATGGGCCGCAACGGCGTTTTCAGTGGCGCTGGTCTCGCTGTTCGGGCACGGCGTCTATTACATGCTGGTGAAGCGGTATGAAATCACCCTCTTGACCCCACTGACCCTGATGACTCCGATCTGGGGCGTGGTGTTTGGGATCGTTCTCCTCAGCGAACCGGCTACACTGAAACTCGCCATCGGAGGCGCAGTTGCGCTGCTCGGCGTCTTCATCATTGCAGTGCGGCCGAACGCAAGCCTGCCGCGCCTGGCGTTTTGGAGCGGGATAAAATGACCTTGCAGGATATCCTGTCCATCCCCTCGCCAAATTTTGACGACCGCCCGCCTGACGCCCGGATAGACCTCATCGTGCTGCACTACACCGGCATGCAGGATGGGGCGGCGGCCCTCGCCCGTCTGACCGATCCAACTCCAGTCGCCGGGCGTTATCCGGGCCCTTGGCAGGATCCCGCGATGGACCCCGCCACCGCCCTGCCACGCGTCAGCGCACACTACGTCATTGAAGAGGATGGGCGCATCTTCACCCTGGTGCCGGAAGAAAAGCGCGCCTGGCATGCGGGCGCCTCGCACTGGCGCGGACGCGACAACGTCAACGCCAGCGCCATCGGCATTGAACTGGTCAACGGAGGCCATGACTTCCGGCTGCCGGGCTTCGCCCACGCTCAGATCGAGCGACTGATCGCCTTGCTGCGCGACATCCAGAACCGGCGCAGGCTTAGCCCCGCCTGCGTCGTTGGGCACTCAGACGTCGCGCCGCACCGCAAGCGCGATCCAGGAGAAAAGTTTCCCTGGGAGCGGCTCGAAGCCGCCGGAGTAGCCTTGGGCGTCGAAGTCAGTGAACGCGGAGATGCGCCGGTTTTGTCCCCGGGCGACAGCGGCGACGCCGTCGCCGGCGTGCAATACACGCTGGCGGAAGTGGGCTACGGCATCGAAGTCACCCGGGACTATGACGCAGCCACCAAGGCCGTCATCGAAGCCTTCCAGCGCCGCCGCCGGCCGCGCCGCGTGACCGGCGTCTTCGATCTTGAGACCTCTGACCTGCTCGACGCCGTGCTCGACAAGACACGCCAGCTGCAACATTCATCTCTCTCCATCTCGTCCTGAGCCGCACCGGCGCGAAAGGCCGGTCTTGCCTTCCGATGACGCGCACCCCCATATGCACAACGTCAGACGGCCGGGCGGCCGCTCCGGTGCAGGCCGGAGAGGAAAGTCCGGGCTCCACGGAGATACGGCGGCGGGTAACGCCCGCCGGGGGCGACCCCAGGGATAGCGCCACAGAGAACAGACCGCCGCGCCCGCGGGCGCGGCAAGGGTGAAACGGTGGGGTAAGAGCCCACCGCCGCGACTGTAAGGAAGCGGGCACGGCAAGCCCCGCCGGGAGCAAGACCGAATAGGAACGCACGCCGTCGCAAGGCGGCAGACGCATCTTCGCGCCGCGTTCGGGTTGGTCGCATGAGCCAGGCAGCGATGTCTGGCCAAGATGAATGGTCGCCGCGCGTCCTCGGGCGCGGCACAGAACCCGGCTTACAGGCCGTCTGACGCTTCGCCCCGAACGCTGGCCTCACCGAAACGGCGGCTCGTCGAAACTGCGCAGCTTGCGTGAATGCAGAGCCGCCTCGTCCCGTCGCAGGATATCGAGCGTCTCAATGCCGATCTTGAGGTGCTGCGCGACAGCGGTCTCGTAGAACTTGTCCGCGGCGCCCGGCAATTTGATCTCTCCATGAAGCGGCTTGTCCGACACGCACAGCAGCGCGCCATAAGGAACGCGCAGACGGAAGCCCTGGGTTGCGATCGTGCCGCTTTCCATATCGATGGCGATCGCGCGCGACTGGTTGAAGCGACGCCGCTCCTTGGAAAAGCGCAGTTCCCAATTGCGGTCGTCCGTCGTGACCACAGTCCCCGTGCGCAGCCGTGCGCGCAAATCCGCGCCCGTGGCCCCGCTGATGACGCGAACCGCCTGTTGCAGCGCCACCTGCACCTCAGCAATCGCAGGAATTGGTATCTCTGGAGGCACCGCCGCATCAAGAATATGGTCATCACGAAGGTAAGCGTGCGCGAGCACATAGTCGCCGATGCGCTGGCTCTGGCGCAGTCCGCCGCAATGTCCGATCATCAGCCAACAGTCAGGCCGCAGGACCGCGAGGTGATCGGTGATGTTCTTGGCATTGGATGGGCCAACACCGATGTTGATCAAGGAAACGCCCTTACGCGCCGGGCCCGAAAGGTGATATGCCGGCATTTGATATTTGCGCCAGGGCGACGCCTCGACCACCCTGCGCGGATTCTCCGTTGACCGGTCGATCACCACATGGCCAGCGACAGAAAGCCGATCATAGCGCGCCCCATCTGCAATCTCTGCAATGGCCCAGTTGATGAACTCGTCGACATATCGATTGTAGTTTGTGAACAGGATCCAGGGCTGGAAGTCGCGCCAGGGGGTTCCTGTGTAATGCACCAGGCGGCGCAGAGAATAATCCGTTCGCGGCGCATCAAACAATGACAGAGGCTTGACGCCTGCACTGTCCTCGATCCACTCCCCGTCGGCAATCTCGTCACCGACATTGGACAAAAGCGGATACGGGAACACGCGGGCGAGTTCTGCAGGACTGGCGCCGCCGAATGTCAGCTCGCCCGCGTCCTCCACGACATACGGGTAAGGAATCTCCGTGTCGCTGACGCGCACGTCGAGATGAACGTCATAATCCGTACAAAGCGGCGTAAGCTGGGCCAGAAGATAGTCGCGGAAGGCGCGCGGCTGGGTGACTGTCGTGGCGTAGACGCCTGGCTCGGAGAGCTTTGCAAAGGCCCG
>JBILMQ010000213.1:0-6350 GCA_044375455.1 Caulobacterales bacterium
CGTCGCCCGGCGTAGGACGGAAGCTGGCCAGGCCGAAAGGGGCGCAACACACAGCACCGCCACCCCGAACACGCTCAGGGTCAGGATTGCCGAGACTGTAACGGGTCCTGAGTTTGCAGGAAGATGCCCTCCGGACGCGAACAACGCACCCCCAGCAAGGCCATGCGCCAGCGCGAGCGCTGGCGTCAAAAGCGCACACCCGGCGGCGGTGACGCGCCAGACGTTGGACCGGGCATCGCGAACGGCCTGCGGCGACGCTCCCAACCGCGCGAGCCCGAGCATCAGCGTCATCATGCTCAACGCCAGGGTGAAGGCATTCGCGCTGAACACAACGCTAAAGGCAGCGCCGAGGGCGAGGCCGCTGGCGCTCGCGCCTGCGATGATGCTTGGCCGCCTCGGTTGACCGAGCGCGAACAAGCGTACGAGCAGCGTCACTGCTGCGAGTGTCGCACATGCAAATCCAGCCAGATGATCCAGCCGCCAGACAGCCGTCAGACCGCCGCCAAGTTCGAGCCCAAGACCTGGTTGGACCCCGGCGAGCGTTTCGCCAGCGCACAGGAGCGACGCTGCCAGGACTGCCAATCCAACGATCAGGGAGGCCGCCTCACGGACGTCTCGCCAGCGATCCACAGCATCGCAAAACAACCCACCCAGCAAAGGCGCGAGCATCACAAACAGCATTAGCGCCTGCGGGGTCATCGCGAGGGCTCCAGAATGCTTTCATTTGCGAGCAGCGCCAGGTCGTTGAGCGGACGCAGCGTCCAGGCCCCGACGATCAGCACAAGCGCAAAGATCGCTGCCGTGACGTGCATGGCGCCGCGTTGCGCAGCCATCGTATGGCCGGTCTCGGTACGGCTCACCATGCGCTCGCCCATCCGCAGGCCGGCCGTGGCCAGCAGGACGATCACTGCGGCGATGACACAGCCTTTGACGGGCTGCAGCGCCGCGAACAGGGCGCTCATGCCTTCAAACGCCGCCACAAATGACGGCGTCAGCGGCAGGGCTGCAAGGCCGGCGAACCCGATGCCGAACGCCGCAGCCATGATCGGCGCCCGCGCCGCGAAGCCATCCAGCCGAACAAGCGGAACCGTGTCATCATAGCCGCTGGCGTCAAGCGCCACGGCGGCCGCGGCGGCGCCGGTCACAGCGCCTGCGAGCCAGAGAAGCGCCGCGTCGGCCACCCGTCCACCCGTGGCGAGCATCATGACCGCGGTCATCGCTGCGCTCGCAAAGGCGTGTCGCATGATCGTCCGCGCGTCGCTCCCCCGCACAGCTGCAGCTGCGCTCGCCAACGCACCAACCCCGCCCCACGCAGAAAGCACGCTCAATCCCGCCACAGACAGACGGCTGGGCTCATCTCCGGCCAGCGCCTGGGTCCATCGGGCCAGGACCGCAATCGCCGCCACGCCCAGGACCATGACAAGCGTCTGATCGCTTCCGCGCGGTGCGCCGCGAACCGCTTGCGCGATGACCGCGTGAAAGGGAAAGAGCCCGGCCTGCGCGATAACGCCGACAAAGACACACGTTGTGCCCACCGCAAGCAGTGCATCGTTGCCGGAGCGGCCGATCTGACCTGCCGGGCCGAGCAGGGCCGCGGTTTCGGCGGTCGCGATGACAAGCACAACGCCCACCGCATGGAGCACGCCGCCAGCGCCCGAAACCATCAGCAACCGGAATGCGGCGGTGCTGGCCTGTGGTCGATCCGCGGCGAGCGCGACAGCGCCAAAGCTTGCGAGCGTGAGGGCAAGCCACAGGCTGATCATGTCACCCAGGAGCGCGGCAAACATAGCCCCCGAGCAGATGGTCAACGCCCCGATAATGCCGGAAGAGCTGGCGTTTGCAGCCCCGGCGTTGGTGCGCGCAAGGCAAATCATCAGACAGGGCGCGCAAACGTAGAGAATCAAACTGCAGATGAGAGCTGAAAATGGATCGATCCAGGCTTCTAGCCCGGGCGGGGCGCCCCACCCGGCTATCGAAACGCGGATGGGCAGCGCCGCGCCGGTGCTCGCCAGCGAAACGGCAAACAGAAAGCCGGCCGCCAGGAACGAAATGACCGCGAGCCAGCTCGCCGTCTTACGATGGCCGATCGCTGCGCACAGGCCCGCACTGACGATCAATCCGGCGGCGATGGCAGGGCCAGCTTGCGCCCATAGCGCCTGAAGGGGCGTCATGATGCGCTGTCCGCGCCGGATCCCCGCGATGCGTGCGAGATCAGCACTGCCCCGACCAGCAGGGTCACCACGGCGACAGCCAGCAGGGTCATCGTCATCAGCCCGGTCGTCGGAGGCGACGCGGGATCAGCGCTACGCCCCAGACCGCTGGCGCCGCCTGACATGGCGGCGAGCACACCAACACCGATTTGGGCCGTGACAAGCCCGACCAAGCGCTTCACGCGCATACGCGCGCCGAACACCACAGCGAGCCCGAACACGATAGACAACGCAGCGCCGACCGGGGCGACGCGCAGAAGGAGGTCGCTGGGCGCAAGATCGGCGGTCATCCGCGCAACTCCGTTGCGAGCGCGTGCAGGACAGTTCCGCCTGCGCCAGCGGTGATTGCGAGCATGGCAAGCTCAAGGAGCCGCACCGAGGCAGGGATGTTGGCAATGGCGCCCCCCTCATGCACGACAGACAGGGTCAGCAACGGCGCGCCGGAGCTGAGCGGAGCAAAAATTGCAATTGCGAGGCCAGTCACACCAAGACCAATCATCATGCGCCAGAACCACAACGGCGCCGCGCGCCGCGCCTCAGTGGCGCCGAACACCGAGTGGTGACATGCAGCAGCACCGCAAATCACCAAACCGCCCGCAACCCCGCCCGCTGCGCCAAGCGGGGCTTCGACGGCAAGGTATAGGCCGAACAGGACGCTCAGTGGAAGGAATAGTTTTGCAATTACACGCACCAGGGCGTCGCGCGGGGCGCTCATGGGCGATCCTCGGTTGGCGCAGCCGGTCCGGGCGCGCGCAGGGCGATTGAGGCCAGCACGACAAAGAGGCCGGAGAGCACAACAAGATCAAGGCTGCGCACAGCTGCGCGGGCGGCCGCCGACAGGTCTGAAAGACCCGTCGGGTTGACGATGCGCTGCAGCGTCATCGCGGCGACGTCACGATCCTGCCCTTGCGCTGCATCACTGGCCGGAGGGGTGATCTGGAGCAACAGCGTGATACTGGCGGAGACGAGAGCAACCATGACCAGACTGATCGCGAGCCGCCAGCGCGCTGGTGCAGACGCCGGCTCTTCCCCATCGCGCCCATACAGGCTCGCGGCTGCGAAGACACACACGCCGAGCGCGGCTCCAAGCAGAACCGCCGCATCGTCCCCACCGACCCCGGCGCAAGCGATGGTCGCCGCGCACAGGAACGCAGCAAACCATGCGACCACGGAGGCAGGCCGGCGCGCCGCCGCAATGCCTGCGCCGGCGCCAATCATCAAGAGCGCCCCGGACCCCGCGATGATTTGCAACAACATGAACCTCACCGATCAGACTCCGCCGAGGGGCCGGCCTCAGGCTCGACGCCGAGATCCTGTGCAGCACGCAGCACCACATACCCGCCCGCGAGTCCGAACAAGCATGCCAATACACCCACCAGCAGCGCCTTCGCGGCGATGAGACCAGCGCCGTTCTCGATCGCGATCGCGGTCATGGCCAGAAGCCCGCCTGCCCCCGTGAGCAGCGTCAGGCCGTGCGCGCGAAGGTAGACGCTGCCACGTCCCAGACGCAGAACTCCGACGAGAGCCGCGACCAACCCAGCCGCCAAGGCCGCTCCCGCGATCAAGGTCTGCAGAATATCGAGCGGGTTCACCCCATCAGTCACCGGACTCTCCGTTGGCGGCAAGACCAGACTTGCGCAGGGTTCGCCCGACCAGGGCGAAGATGACCGCTGGGGCCGCCAGGACCAAAGCGAGCGCTGCATCCATACGGCTCCACCCGTCATAGGCAGCACCGATCGCGGCCAGGGCAAGCGCGGTGAAAGTCAGCATGGCGATCATGATCTGTAGACGAATGACTCCCGCCCTGGCGCCAGCGAGAAGGACAAACGCCGCGCCAACGAGCGCCAGAAACGCCAATGCTGCGGCGCTCGCAATCATGATTTCAGCCCCGCGATCGCCGACCCGGCCTTGCGCGCCGCGCGAATGTCCTGCCGTGCGACCCGGCCGCGCGCAGTCACATGCAGCAGCACCCCTGCCCCATCAACATCGACCAGCACGCCTGCCCCCGACAACGCCAGCCCGCCAGCTGAGACAACCCGGCCCAGGTCGGTTGGCGCATCGACCAGAACGCGCACGAATTCACCCGGCTGCGTCGGGGCGAGTGACCTCGCGCAAAGACGCGGCATGCGCATCAGGGCGGTCAGCAGAGCGCGCACCGCCCAGAGCAAAGCAAGAAGCTTCCGTAAGGCAGGGGTGCGGGCCGGACCGCTGGCGGTGAACCGGGCGCCCAGCACGCCTGCCGCAACCACCGCGGCGCCGGCGACGCCTGCCTCAGCCCATGACGCCGGAAGACCGGCGAGCCCGAGCCAGCCCACGCTCAACACCGCCGCCAAAGCCAAAGCGCGAAGCACGCGAATCTCCATGCCGCCGCCGAACATCGCGAAGCTAAAGGCCACAGCGGAATAATGCGAGCGGCAGGCGGACCTGCCCGCAATTTTCAGCGCTAGAATTTCTCGGCGCGCATCACGTCGACATCGCTTGCGAAGACAACCCCAGAATAGCGCTGAAAGAACGTCTTCAGCCGGGCGAAGACCTTCTCGGCGGTATCTGCTGTTGTGACGGCGATGACTATTCGTTTTTCGAAGGCGCTGGTGAAGCCCTCCTCGATCCAACGCCCGCTGCTGCCGCTTCCCTCCCGACCGGCAACAACAGTGTAGCCGGTGACGCCAATCTCTCCGAGCATCCGCTCCAAGGCTTCCAGCATCGGCGCTTCGACAACAATTTCCAGCCGTTTGCGGCGAAAGGTCTCCATGTCAGCCCCCCCACAGCGCCTTGGCGACGCCAAAATACACAGGAATGCCGATTGTCAGGTTAAAGGGGAATGTGACCCCCAAAGACAGGGTCAGATAGACGCCCGGATCAGCCTCCGGCAGCGCGATGCGCATCGCGCTTGGCGCAGCGATGTAGGATGCTGATGCGGCCAGAGTCGCAAGCACGCCAGCTGATCCGACATCGAGCCCGATGGCGCGTGCTACCCCAAGGCCCAAACCCGCCCCGATCAGAGGCATGCCCAATCCAAAGCCGAACAGAACTGCGGTCAGGCGCCGGGAGTGCGCAAGCCGGCGGGCGGCGACCAGCCCCATGTCCAGCAGAAACAGGCAGAGCGCCCCTTGGAAAAACGCATTCACAAAGACATCAAGCTTGCGCATGCCGGCGTTCCCGGTGATGAGGCCAATCACGAAGGAGCCGACCAACACGACGACGGACCCGTTGAGCACGACTTCACGAATGAGTTCTGGCGACCAACCGCGGACCGGCTGATCACCTTCCTGCGAGGTTGCCTGCGCACCGGCGTCATTGCCGCCAGCAAGCAACAGCGCGGAGATGATCGCCGGGGTCTCCATCAACGCCGCAACAGCCACCATGAACCCTGCGGCGGGGATCTCAGCCCGGGTGGCGAAATCACTCGCGGCGGCGAACGTGACAATGGAGATCGACCCGTAATGTGCGGCTGTCGCCGCCGCTGTCAGTTTATCGAGGTTGAGCGCCCGCAGGATCCAGAACGCGATCCATGGCATAAAGAACGACAGCAGAACCCCGCCCATCGCCGCGGCGGCGAGTTCCGGCGTAAACCCGGTCGCGCGGGCGGCCACGCCGCCCTTGAAGGCAAGCGCCAGAAGCAAATACAGCGATAAAGTCTTCACGATCGGTTCCGGGATCGTCAGGTCGGAGCGGGCAAACCCCGCAAGCGCGCCAAGGACGAAAAACAGAATCGCCGGCGCCATCAGGTTTTGCGCCGCCAAGGCCAGGACATCGCCCATAGCATGTATCCCACTGGCGCCGATCACATCGATCGAAACCGCGCAGCTGGACCTAGCACGATTTTAGGCTGGGTCACCTGTTTAGCCCGCCGTGGCAGGCCAGGCAGCAGTCCCGGGCGCAGC
This sequence comes from Caulobacterales bacterium, assembly GCA_044375455.1. Taxonomy (GTDB): domain Bacteria; phylum Pseudomonadota; class Alphaproteobacteria; order Caulobacterales; family Aquidulcibacteraceae; genus JBEIHX01. Next base: position 6,095 of record JBILMQ010000213.1, read on the forward strand.
GCGACAGGAAGCCTTAAGAGTCTGCGCGCGCCGGCAAGGGACCGCATGTGCGCTCGAAACGCACCACGGCCTCAGGCATCCAGGCCCGGAAATTTTCAGCCCGCCGGGCCGGATCAGGATGGGTTGACAGTAACTCAGGCGGACGCTGCGCTGCGCCCCCGCCCAGCGCAGCCATACGCTCCCACAGCAAGGGGGCTTCGCGCGGATCGAAACATGCGCGCGTCAGCAGTTCCAGCCCGATCTTGTCGGCCTCTTC
>JBILMQ010000214.1:0-6348 GCA_044375455.1 Caulobacterales bacterium
GCGCCGGCGGCAGGCGCCAGACTCTGGGACTCATCCCTGGCGCCGGCGGCAGGCGCCAGACTCTGGGACTCATCCCTGGCGCCGGCGGCAGGCGCCAGACTCTGGGATTCATCCCTGGCGCCGGCGGCAGGCGCCAGACTCTGGGACTCATCTCCGGGCGTCGTTACCTGCCCAGCCCCTGGACTCATGCCAGGGCCAGCGCCGCCTGGTGATGTGGTCGTATCTGTCGCACCGGCGCCCCGTCCGTCGGCAGCGTTCGGACCATCTGGGGCGAGAGCCTGCTGCGCCCCCGCAATCGGCAGGCCAGACGCGACCGGCGCCGCAAGCTCCACGGGCAGGCCTTGTGGAGACGGCTGCGCACCCACGGCTGATGACGGCGACTGCGACGGCGCCGACGCGCCTGCGACCGGCTCACCGCCAAGGCCAGATGTCGCCGATGCGTCGGCCGCTGCCAACCCGGCGCCTGTCGCCTCGGACGCCGCCGCTTCCGCGCCGGCGTCGGCGTCGGCGTCGGCGTCGGCGTCGGCGTCGGCGTCGCCCGCAGGCGGGCCGGTCGTCATGGTGTCAAGCGCCTTCGCGTCATCAACGCCCAAGCGCAACCGCAACAATGGGGCAAGACTGGAGAGCCGACCGGAGGAGCCGGTGTCCCGGTCGGACGATGCATCTGACGCAGCGACCTCTGGCAGGCGGTCGGGCGGCTCTTCGGCGCCGCCCAGGGACGCCGGGCTCACGCCGGCTGTCGCCGGAACCGTCGGTGAGGGCGCACGTGGCGCAGCCCCGCCAACAGACGCACCGCTGCCTGGCGCAGGCGCAAGCCCAGCAGCGCTTTGACCGGTGTGAGAGCCAACCGGAGGCGCTTCCTGCCCCGAGGCTGCCGGCCAGACTGACCCGACGGCCGCCGCAGCGACGCCAAACAGCCCGGCCAGCCCGACGTCAAGCACGCGGCGCGGCGCGACAGAGGTGTCGCCAGCAAGCGTTCGGTGCGGCTTCGTCGACATATCGCCGGATCGGACCTTCGTGAGAGCTAAAGCGGCATCTCCACTTGGTTTGGTAAAGCTTTGGTCAATCAGCCGTGAGAAGGGGTGTGACAGGCCGTACTCTGCGCAGCCGCCTGCACAGGACCCGGCAGATCCACCGGGCCCGCCTGCGAGCCGAATGCGCAGACCGGTTGCACCTCGATAAGCGCCATGTCTGAGCAAGGCTCTGATTGGAGATGTATGATCTCCTGCTGCGCGCGTGCGCGCAGATCAGACCCGATCCGCCCTCGCCCGCCGGCACAGCATGCGGCGTCAAGGGGATGTCGCAGCCGCCCCGCATCCGCTTGGCCGTGCGGCCTCACCGTGCGCCCCCGGCCAACGCCCGCAGAGCGGCCGACGGACCAGCTTTCCGTCGGAACGGCCGCAAGGTCCCGCCCAGACCCGCCGGAATTTGGACCGGCGCGTCGGTGCGCCAATCCGGACCAGACGCCTGTGTGACTGTAAGCCGTTGTCTCGGCGGAGTGCTGGCAGACATGGGCCCTGAACATGGCCGCGAGTGAGGCGCAGCCGGCGCGGCCTCGTCCAGCATCAATTGGGTGCTCGGCGCCTCGTTGATCGGGCCTGCGATGACCTGCGCCCTGATGCGCCAGACGTCGGAGCATGACGGACACCCAAGCCTGACTGGCGGCCAGGCATCACGGAGAATTCCGCCACACGGACAGAATATGACAGTTTACCATCAATTTTGAGCAACGGCTTGACGGTCCGCTAGCGAGAACGCGGGAATGCTCAACTGCAGGTCCGCCAAACATGTACCTGTGTTCCCCATAGGATTGATCCGATGCAACAGCGGTTATCGATTTCGGATGTCGTCGCGCTCGCTGGCGATGACTCGAGCGCCGGGCGTGCGGCCCTGCTCGACCTGATCGCCAGGATCATCGCCGATCTGGATCACGAAGGCGCCTGCACGCACGGTGAGATGCTGAGTGAAATCGTCGCCACGCTGTCGGTCGAGGTGGAGACACGGGTCCGGCAGGACTTCTCCGCCCGGGTCGCTGATCTGGATTTTCTGCCCCGTCAGGTCGCTTTGGTGCTCGCATCAGACACCGTGGACGTCGCCAGACCGGTCTTAACCCGCACGCGAAGTCTGAGCGATGCGGATCTGATCGCGCTCATTGACACGATGAGCAATGGCCATTTGTCGGCGATCGCCCTGCGCGCCGTCATCAGCGATCTCGTCTGCGACGCCCTCGTCTCGAAGGGCGGCGACGACACCATCGAACTCCTTGCGGCAAACCGGGGCGCGCATCTGTCGCAATCAGCCATACGCACGCTTGTCCAGCGGGCCCGGCGCCAGACGCGTCTGGCGGCAATTCTGGCGCAGCGCAGCGATCGTGAGCCGGAGTTGGTCAAAGCGCTATTTGCGACGGTTCAAACAGGTCTGCAGGCGCTCCTTACCGAGCAGATCGCCAGCAGCCAAAACCCACCTTCATCGTCGCAGCGGCGCAGCTGGCGCGTCCCCCCCGCTGGAGTGGGCCCCCTGCTTGCCGAGATCAACCAGCACAAGGTCGGCGGAAAAATACCGCATACCAAGCTTCTCAGATATCTGCGCGAAGGAAATCGGCCGCTGTTCTGCATTGCATTCAGCGACACACTCGGCGTCAGTCACAGCCTGCTTGCCGAGATCCTGGAACGTCAGGATGCAAGGTCGCTGGCAGCTCTCTGCAAGACCTCAGGAATCCCACGCCAGATCTACACATCGATCGGCATTCTGGTCTTCCATGACGGAGTGTTCAAAGGGCGTCTTTCCGCGCTCGGCGACGTCTTCGACGACCTGTCCGCCGCACAGGCGGCGGCCTTGCGGGGCGACCTCATGAGGCTGCACGCGCCCAATGTCGTACCGCTTGCTGCAGCCGAACAAGGCCGCACCAGGCTGAGTTCGTCCGGCGATCAGGCTTCAGCAACCAAACCGGGATAACATGCCCCTTCAACAAGGTTGATCTGCGGGATACAGACATGTTGGCCAAGCGCTCAGATGGGGCTCGCGATTTGTCGCGGATCCGCAACTCAGCCTCTACTGCGCGCGTGCTGAACCTTGCCGACGTGTCGCAGAGACCGCAGAACGTCAGCGCTGTCCAGGCTCAGCCGATGTTTCTCAACCGCAGGCTGAATCAGGCGATCATCCTGAAACATGCAGTGCGGGGGGATGAGCGCGAACTTTTCCCGCACCCCTGCCGCACCGCGACGAAGGTCATCCTGCCTTTTTCGGGAAAGGATCTTCACCTGGGCGGGGTCAGTTTCTTTGTCGAACAGAAGGGCGCAGATGCGCAGCTTGACAGTCTTGTGGGCGCCGGCGCGCAGGATTTCGTGAGCGTGCGCGACCGTGAGCTGCTGCTGCACCTGTCTGAACTGAGCTGCTTTGATCCCTTTCTGCTCAGAGAACGCACCCGCCGCGCCGGTCTGGAGATTGCAGCCTGCTACTTTAATGTCTCAGACGCTGATCTCATGCGCATGCAGGTTTTCGTCACCAATGAAATCAGACGCCTCGTGCTGCTGGCGATCGGCGGCAGACAATCTGTGGCCGAGGCCGCCGCTCTGCTGGCGCGCCGGCTGCTGCATGATCCCGAAGGACCGGAACTCGCCCCCTTGCGGGAGACTTTGCTGCTGTCTCCAGCAGAACAGAAAGACTGCCTTTTCGCCTGGAAAGGCTTTCTTTACTACAAATGGAAACTCGCGCAGATGGCTGGACCCATGAGCGCGCTGAAGACAGGCATCGGTCGTCTCAGATGCGCCGACACTGATCAGGCCGGATTGGCGATGGTGCGCGCGAGTGCGGAGAGAATCATGCGCTCGCTCGGGGCCGCCGACATGCGCATGCGTTTGGCGATCGGCGTCTATGATCGTGCATTCCAAGCCCTCACCACGCGCGGCGACGCACTCACCTTCCGCAGTTTCCTGCAGGAGGCGGCGTCGATGTTTCTGCAGATCGGTGCGCTGGTCGGCGCAATGACGCACGTCCTGTCCGTTTGGGAGTATGAATTTTCGGAGCAGCGCACGACCGCTCCGCTGACCGCCCGCGCCCTCGATATCCTGGACGACATGGAAAGCGCTCTGGAGGCGACATCCGCGCTCGCGTGACCGGCTCGCCGGCGGCCGGTCTGGAAGACGTCAGGCCGGCGTGTTCAAATTATAACGCATGATGCGTCCGTGTGGGCCATCCCGGTCGCGCTCCAGCGCGTACACGTCGCCTTGCGGACCGGGCGTGAGAACCGCCGCGATGGCCGCCAGATCGGCCGGCCCGAGGACGAGGTTTTCGATGTCCAGCGTCGCAGCCAGATGGCCACCATGGCGCGCTCCGATGATGACGCCAGTGACGCTCGGTTGATCAAGCACCCAACGCGCGGCCACTGCGGCGATGCGGACCGCATGCCTGCGGGCGACCGTATCGAGTTCGCGCAGCAAAGCCTGGAAGGCGTCCCAGCCGCCATACTCCTCGATGATGAGACGGTACTTGATCAGGCTGCGGTTCGTGAGCTCCGGTCCGGGATCCGGCGCGCCAAGCCAGCGTTCGGAAAAGAACCCTCCGGCAAGCGCACCGTAGCACAGCAGGCGCGCGCCATGACGCGCCGCTGTTTGCGTAAAAGCGCCGGCGGGCCGGCGATCCAGCAGTGAATACTGCACCTGCACGCTGGCGAGGGGAATACCTGCGGCGGCGAGCCCTGCAACATGGGCAGCGTCGAAATTTGTCCCGCCAATGAGTGCGATCTTTCCGGCCTCCTGAAGGCTCTTGAGATGCCCGGCGGTCTCCAGAAGCAGAGGTTGCGCGTAGTCCCACCAATGAAACTGCACGAGGTCGAGCCTGTCCGCGCCAAGCCGCATCAGCGAGCGATCGATACTGCGCTCAACATCGCGGCGACTGATGCGGGCCAGTTCGTCGAGATCCGGTACAAACTTGGTGTGCACTTTCAGCTGCGACCGCGCGTGGCTGCCGCGATGTTTTGCGAGATGGCGTCGGAAACCGCCGATCATCTCTTCTACGCCGGTGTAGATGTCCGCACAGTCAAGCGTCGTCACCCCGGCGTCAAAATACGCCAGAAAGTCATCGTTGAGCTGCGCGACGTCGACGGGGCCATGTCCGCCGGCAAGTTGCCAGCCGCCGCGAATGACCCGCGAGATCGCATAATCGGGCGCAAGCAGAACACGAGTTACGGACATTGGCGCAACGCCTCGCGGCTTCAGTCAGGCTTCGCGGTTGCCGTGGTGTCGGCGCGCCGGAACTGCCTCACGCCAAGCCGCGTGATGCGCAGGCGAGACGGACAATTGGGATCAGGGCAGGCGACTTCGGCGTCGCTCTCCATCCAGTCATTCGGATCGCTGACGCGCTGCTTGGCGGCAAGCAGAGGCAAAACCGCCGCCAGCGAGTAGAGAGAAAAGCCTTGATCCGGCGGCAGATAGATCAATTCGCCGCGCACCTCGAACCAGTCCCCCGGCCGCGCGGAGCACCACAATCTCGCTCCCGGCGGCGCCACCACCTCGACCCGCAGGTCATAAAGCTCGAAGCTGTCATCGTGATCGGCCATCGGCGGAGTTGTGAACCAAATGTGCGCTCCGCGCCAGGGGCGCCCAAATAGGCGCTCCGCGCCCGGGGGCGGACCGAAGCGGCAGGCCGCCCCTGGGATGGGAGAGCGCGACAGCGTGCGCCCCTATGGCGGCCTGCGACCTTCCCGCTCCTGGGGGATGACGCGCGCTGCCTCGCGCGCCGGGGCCCGAGCTGGACCTCGCCCCTGGATGATGTCCCTGGGCGTTACTGCAGTCCATCGCGCAGATCCTGGCAGGCCAGCGACAGCAACCGGAGAGTGGTCCCACCATGACGGATCCGGGAAGCTGTGCGGGCTGGGGGCGGGCTGGGGGCGGGCTGGGGGCGGGCTGGGGGCGGGCTGGGCGGCCATCGCCCGCGCCGCCTGACGGCGCCGGGCCTGCACACCGCCGGGCGCCCTCCATGGGACCGTCGGCAGGCGCGGCGCGCGACCGGATTTGCCCGCGGACGGGATTTCATCTAGGCAGCGCGCGTCCCGCACGTCGCGGGACGCGGCGGCGGACGTTCCATGGCGGTTCAATTTCATCGCGGCGATCTTGCCGCGGGCGTGTCGTTTCGAGGCAGCGTGGCTGTGGACACCGAAACCATGGGCCTCAACCTGATGCGCGATCATCTGTGTGTGGTCCAGCTGTCGGCGGGAGACGGCGTCGCCCATGTCGTGCAGCTTGAGCGCAGCTATGACTGCCCCAGGCTGAAGGCGCTGCTTGCGGCCTCAGACATCCTGAAAATCCTCCACTTCGCGCGTTTTGACATTGCCATGATCAAGCGCCATCT
>JBILMQ010000215.1:0-6330 GCA_044375455.1 Caulobacterales bacterium
TCAGCTACTGCTCGGAGTTGACGCTTCACGGACCGATTTCGCAAGCCCCCGCCAATACTCCGCACCGTTTGGCCTGCAGCAGCAGGTAGATCAGTTTTACCCCGCGCCGGTTGACTTCTTTGCGTTCGGCCGTCCGCGCGTGTCAGCGCGCGAGACCGATGTGGATCAAATCGGTGTATTTGCTGAGGGCCGCTTCGATGTGACCGAAGTGTTTGCTGTTCAAGGCGCTGCGCGCGTCGATCAGGTAGATGCCGACTTTGTCCGCTTCGATGCAACGCCTACCGCGCGCTACAGCGCAAGCTATGATCCGGTCTCCTGGAACCTTGGCGCGGTGTGGAAAGCCACGCCTGCGCTGAATGTGTACGCGCAGTATGGTCGCTCCGCTACGCCGGTGGACAGCCTCTTGGTGATCGGCTCATCGGGCGACGCCGCATTTGATTTGACCACGGGCGAAGGGTTTGAAGTAGGCTTGAAAGCGCGTTGGATGGATGGGCGTTTGCAGGCGACGCTCGCCTACTTCGACCTCTCGCAAAGCGATATCCAATCGACCGATCCGAACAACCCAGCGCGCGCCATACAGATTGGCGAAATTGAAAGTCGCGGCTTTGAAGGCTCGCTCATAATCAACGCCATTGAGAGCGTGACCATTGAAGCCAACCTCGCTATCGTCGAAGCCGAGTATTCGCGGTTCGTTGAGTTCGGCGCCTTGCGCACGAGCAACACGCCGCCGAATGTGCCAGAAGTTGTGGCGAACCTTTTCGCCGATTGGCGTTTCGCACCGGACTGGTCCGCGGGCGTGGCAGTGCGGGCGGTGGACGGCTTCTTCGCCAACACGTCCAACTCGATCCGCTTCCCAGGCTACACGCTGATCGACGCCGACCTACGCTGGCGGATCGCGCCGGGCGTTGATGTCTCGGTCATCGGACGAAATCTCGGTGACGAGGATTACGCCGCCTGGGCAACTGGAGCCGGCGGCCAAAACGCCATGGCGAATATCGGCGCAGGGCGCAGCGTGTTGGGGACAGTGCGGTTCCGCTACTAAACCCACATTGCCCCTCAGTGGCGGTGGCGGCGCCGTAAGAAATTCCACAGATGCGCCCCAATCAGGATGCCCCCTCCCGCCACTGTCATGGCTGTTTCCCAAGCATGGCTCGGCCACCCCAACGCACCGAGCAGCAAGAGGCCAACGCCGGCAGCCGCAAGGCCGCGAAGAGCCCAAGACGCAGCGTCAACGCCTTCGCGAAACGCGAGCGCAGCGGCTGGCGCTGCAACGGCCAGGAATACCCAGTGCACCCACTCCGCATCTGCAGCGACACCCAAGATCGGAAGAGCTGCGCTTGCCACTGGCAACGCCAAACAATGGACGAGGCATAGCCCGCTGGCGCTGATTGCCACGCCGTCCTACATCGCTTGCTTGACCATCTCTCGCCCCTCGATCAAAATGTTATATTATAACATCTCTGCTCTATGGAGGCGCGTCATGTCCATCCCTGATTTCCAAGATGCGCCCGCGGCAAAGCGTCTGCCCGTCACAGTCCTGTCCGGTTTTCTCGGCGCTGGCAAAACCACGCTGCTCAATCACGTCCTCGCGAACCGAGAGGGCAAACGCGTTGCCGTAATTGTGAACGACATGAGCGAGGTGAACATCGATGCAAGCCTTGTCGCCGCCGCCAGCAATCTTTCCCGAACAAATGAGACGCTGGTCGAAATGTCCAACGGCTGCATCTGCTGCACGCTACGCGATGACCTTTTGCAGGAAGTGCGGCGACTGGCGTCAGAAGGTCGATTTGATTATCTTTTGATAGAGTCCACAGGGATTTCGGAGCCGCTTCCGGTCGCCTCCACATTTGACTTCCGCACGGAAGACGGCGAGAGCCTGCAAGATATTGCTAGGCTCGACACCATGGTGACGGTCGTCGACGCAGTAAACCTCCTGAACGATTATTCGAGCACCGACTTTCTTCGTGATCGAGGCGAAACCGCTGGTGAAGAAGATCAACGCGCGCTTGTGGATCTTTTGGTCGAACAGATTGAGTTCGCCGACGTAATCGTCATCAATAAGGTCGATGCCGTGACGCCGGACCAGTTGGACGTCGTCAAAAAAATCGTTCGCGGCGTCAATGGCTCAGCGCGAATTGTCGAGGCGAAGTTTGGGCAGGTCGCGCTCGATGATGTCCTGAACACCGGCCTGTTCGACATGGAGAAGGCGCAAAGCTACCCCGCTTGGGTGAAAGAGCTGGAGCGCCCACAGGATCATCGTCCCGAAACAGAAGAGTACGGCATCAGCTCTTTTGTCTATCGAGCGCGGCGTCCTTTCGACCCCAAAAAGCTCTTCGCGTTCTTCAGCAAGCCTTGGCCGAATGTGCTGCGCGCCAAAGGCTGGTTTTGGATTGCCACGCGCCCGGAATGGGTCGGTGAAGTGGCGCAGGCCGGCGCCATGGTTCGCCATCAGGGGTATGGACGCTGGTGGGTCGACGTACCAAAGGCGTGCTGGCCGAAAGACCAAGACACACTCGATCACATCGCAAAACACTGGGACGCTGTGTATGGTGATCGTCGGCAAGAGATCGTTTTTATTGGGATCGATTTTGACCGCGCCTGCATACAAGCGGAGCTTGACGCCTGCTTGACCGGCTCAGCCAACGCGACAAAGTTCGATCCGAAACCATTCGCCAACCGCCCCGACCCCTTTCCGCGTTGGGGCAAATAGACCTCTATCGGTAGCGTCGGCGCAATAGCAACGCCACACCAATCAGGCTGGTGAAAACAACGATCGCCGTCGCGGTCATCGTGGCGTAGTCGCGATTGCGGCGGCCGAGAGGATTAAGGAACTCCCATTTGTGGAGATTGTCGAACGTCCAGCCTTCCAGGCGCGTGAGCCATGTTTCCTGAGGCGCCGCGGCGATTAGGCCTTCACGGATATCCACAAACACGGGCCCGTTTGGCGCATCCACCCGCCACACCGGCAGGCGCTTGTTGATGAAGCCGTAGCCATCGCCAAAGCGCGTCACAAGCGCCACGTCGCTGTCTAGCGGCGCTTGCGCGATCACGCGGGCGCGGGCTTCGTCCGTATCCGGCGGTCCGACGCCGAAATAGTAGCCAGTCTCTTCGATCTGCAAGCGCCAGAGCGGCGTCGCATTGGCGCCTAGTGTTGCGGTGAGGTCATTCACAAGAATGCCCGCCTCCGCCCGCGGCCTTTCAGGTAAATCAGCGACGCGGAACTGCATCGCTTGCGGTGGCGCCGGGGCAGTGAGGCTTGATGTTGTAAACAGGTGCAACACCCCCGACAGAGTGAACATCGTTACGAGCGGCAATGCGACCCACGCAAAAAGCGTGTGAATGCGGAAAAGCCCCTTACCGCGGGCGCGCCAGAGCATCGTGGCGCCGATCGCTGTGGTCGCCATGACGGTTGAAATCAGCACAAAGATGATTGCAATTCGAAGCGGTTCCACCGGCTCCACAAACTTCAGCGTGTGCACGTTCTGAAAAATGCTGAGCAGCACGCGCCGCTGGTCGTTCGTGACGGCCGCAAGACGATCCAAGCCGGTATCCGCATAGATCGTAAGGCCTTCCGGCGTGGCGAGGCGCACTTCCCAAACTGGCAGCAATCGATTGACATTTGGATAATCTGTACTGAACGCCGTCACCAATCGTGCATGCACAATTTGTGCTTGCGGCTGGCCGGCATAGTGGCGCGCAAGCGCTTCGGCGTGACGCTGTTCGATCCCGTCAACCCGCGCGCCTGTGCGGGCATCCAAAACCACGCGCGCAGCAGCGCCGTTCGCCGCGAACCAAAACGGCGCGCCATCCACGATGACAAGCCGCGCTAGGGTTGTTTCGCTCAGCCCTGCTGCCTCAAACGCAGCGCCAGGCTGCGCCAACCCGTCCAAAGCAACGCTCTGGACGGGCGGCGCCTGCACCGCGGGGCGCGGCGCTGTCCAACTCATAATCGGGTGGAGAAAGCCCGTGGCGGCCCAAAGGATCGCGACGAGCGCCGCGATCCATCCCAGACGCCGGTGCAGAACGCGCGCCTTCATGGCCGGGCTCCAAACCGCAGGCGAATGCCGCCAAAGACAGCCGCCCCGTCGCCCGGCGTTGCGATCGATAGATTGACGCCCGGCGCCTGCGCATTGGCGATGCTGGACACCATCGAGACGAACTTCTCATCTGTCAGATTCCGCCCTTCCAAGAAGAGAGACGCGGTGTCGCTCACATCATAAGATGCGCTGACATTCCACAGGGTATAGCCCGGCGCGCGCAGCGTGTTACGGAAGTCAACCACCGTGTCGGATTGCACGAAGACCGATGGCGCGATACGCCACCTGTCATTTGTCCAAGCCAATTCCGCCACCACCGTGTTTTCCGGCACGCCGGCCAGACGATTGTCGCCATAGACGCGATCGCCATCAAACGTGAAATCGTTGTAGGTCCATGCTGCACGGCCATTGAGCGCACCGCCGAACAGGTCTTCTGCGATGGTCGCAGCGAGGCCTGCCTCAATGCCGCGGTGGATGGTGTTTGGCGCATTAAAGGTGGCCGCCGGGATCAGCGGGCTGACCTGGAAGGAGATGAACTCGTTCTCCAAACGCGCATCAAAATAGGTGAGCTCGTAGCGCAACGGGCCCGCCTGTCCGCGCACGCCGAGCTCATAGCTTGTGCCTTCCTGAGCTTTGATCGGCACGAAGATGACGAAGCCGCCCTGCGTCAATTGGCCAAAACTCGGCGGCTCGTAGATGCCAGAGACATTGGCGAAGATTTGAAGCGTCGGCGCGGCTTCCCAAAGCAGACCGATTTTTGGGCTGATCTGGTTGAACGTCTCGCCGTCATTGGCGGCCGGATTGCGAAGATTCAAAACCGTGCGATCGGTATCGATGCTGTTGAAGCCCGCAAGCAGCGTGAGAGAGCCTGTCGGCTTCACCCGCACTTCGCCAAAGACGTCCCACCCGCCGGCATACTGGATGGAATGCGCAGTGAGGGCGCCGCGCGCGGCCAAGCGATTAGGCGTTGCCGCATAAGTGCGCGCCGCTGTCCGCGCATCGCGCCAACGGGCGCCGAGCGTCCATTCCAATGGCGCTCCCAGCGCCTGCGTCTCGCCGTCCCATCGCGCGAAGAGCAATCCATCTGTCACGCGTTGATCGATCACTACGCTGATCGGATGGTAAAGTTGGCGATCCGTGTAGGCGGCGCCGACGGTTACTGTGCCAACGTCGCCGGCATCGATGGTTGTGCGCGTCCAGCCGCGCCAGGAATTGATGTCTCGGGCGAAGGCAAAGTTGAAATTGCCGGTGTTGGCAAGCTCCGGAGACGTCGTCGCCTGCGCGATGGTGAGGGCGCCCGGGATGCGTTGATTGACGTCATTGCCCAACACGCCAAACCGGGTTTCGATGCGATCATTCCAGCGCCACCCCGCTTGCGCATAGACCCGGCCATTGCTTTGCTCGGCATTCTGGCGGAAGCCATCCTGGCGTTGGCCCGTTGCAGCAACAAGCAGATCAAACCGATCATCGGCATAAGCAGCGCGCGCATTCACGCGTTGCGTGCCGAACGAGCCGGCATCAAGCCGCAACAAGCCGGCTTCATCGACACTGCGACCCGTGAGGCCTGTCAATTCAATGGAGCCGCCGAGCGTGGCGGAACCGCTGGCGAACGCGTTGGCCCCACGATTGACTGTGATGAAGTTCGCAAAAGTTGGGTCCAATTCTTGGAAGTCGCCAAAGCCGTCCGCGCCGTTAATGGGCACGCCGTCGAACAGCAATTCCACGCCGCGCAAGTGGGCGTTGTTGGCCAGCCCCGATCCGCGGATCGACAAGCGCACTTCTTCACCAAAGCGCGGCTGGGCGATCACACCCGGTGTGAGTTGGAGCGTGTCGCGAAACGTGACGGCGTAGCGGTCCTCGAACTCTTCAGCGGCAACAACGGAGACATTGCCTGGCCGCTCGCGGGCGGCTGCCGCGGCGTCGGCGGCCTCTGGGTTAGGACGCTGTCCGGTCACAATGATTTCGGCATCGGCGCGCCGACCCTCGGCGCTCTTACCTTCGGCAGTTGGCGCCTCGGCAAGGGCGCTGGGGGCGGTGATAAGGGCAGCCAAGACAGCCGTGGACACGCGCACGAGGGCGCGTGCGGAAAAGACATGGGAAGACATGGAAAACTCTGATCAGATGCGCGCGCCGCAGGGGCGCGCATGAAAATGGGCGAGCGGCTCGGGGGCGAGCCGCCGTGACGTTCAGATCAGATGTGCTTGGGTGGTCCAGTCGCCCAAGGCGGCGGCGCGGCAAGGCCCCGGCCGATACCGACCAGCGGGGACAAGACCGAGACGCTGTTGGTGAACAC
>JBILMQ010000216.1:0-6323 GCA_044375455.1 Caulobacterales bacterium
GGATCATGGCGCTGCGGCCTTGAGGAACGGCAGCATGCGGGCAAGCACGCCGTCACGATTGACAAAATGGTGCTTCAACGCTGCGCCCACATGGAGGAGGAGCAGACCGATTGTGATCCAAACCAGCGCGGAATGCGCCGATTCCAGAAGCTCATGGATTTCCTTGCCGCGCAGAGAGCCCGACAGAACCGGCAGCAGCGGAACTTCAAACAGGCCAAAATACATCGTCGTGACTGTGTAGGGCGCGCTTGAGATCAAGGCCCAGCCCGACAAAGGCATCGCGATGATCAAGACATAGAACAGAAAGTGAACACCGCGCGCGGCGGCGCGCTCCCAGCCTGCCATGGTCTCTGGCATTGGCGGAACCTTGTGGCTGAGACGCCAGACCAGGCGGGCGACGCTCAAGGCCAGAATCGTCAGGCCGAACGACTTGTGCAGCTGGAACAGCTGAAACGCTTGTGCGCGCGGCGTGCTTTCATCTGCGGCAAGCCAGCCGCCGAAGATCTGTCCCGCCAGCATGACAGCAATGAGCCAATGAAGAATGACTGCGACAGTCGTGTAACGGGGCGACTCGGTCGACATAAGCAGATCCCTCGCACCAAAGGCCCTGGCGCGGCGGCGCGCCGCCACGCCAGGAACGGTCCTCATCATTTCTTCTGAACGTACTCCACTTCGATCTGCAGATCGACCTCATCGCCAATCCCGCCCAAAAGTGCGGTCATGCCGAAGTCCGAACGCTTGATCCGGCCTGTGGCGGAGAAGCCAAGCGCACCGACCTTCGCGAAAGGATGGCTCGCCATCCCGCCATTGAACACGACGTCGAGCTCGGTCGCCTTGGTGATCCCAAGAAAGGTCAGGTCGCCCGTCACCTTCGCCGTGCGCTGTCCGGTCCGCTCGACCTTCGTGGAGACAAATGTGATCGCGGGGAATTTGCCCGCGTTGAACCAGCGCTCCTCGGTGGCCAACGCCTTGTCGAAGTCCTTGACGGCTGCGTTGGGATAATCCGTTCGCACCGATGTCGGGTCTATGCTGACCGTCAGCCGGGCTGTCTCAGGCGTCGCGGGATTGATCTCCAGGGTCGACTCGAGTTTTGCAAAGCGAGCCGTGTATCGCGACATGCCCAGATGCATGACCCGCCAGGTGACGCTGGCATGCGTCGGGTCGAGACCATAGACGCCCGCCGGCGCGTCCGTCACCGGCGCATAGGCAGGGGCGTGGGCTGCGCCGCTGTGGTTGTGGGCGAGCGACGGGGTCGCGGCGATAAGCGCCACGGCGGCGGCGAAGATGAGACGGCGCATGAAGAGACTCCCTTAAGAAAAGGGCCGCACGAAGCGGCTGGCGTGGAGGCCGGCATGATCGGGCCTGATGCAGAGATAGGGGCGCGGGCGGACGTGGCCAATCGCAGCGCGCCCTGCAAGGGCCGCGCAAGCTTGCCGTGCGGGGCGCGCGCCCCCGGCCGCGCCCCGGTTTTCGTCCCGGTTTTCGTGTGAACCCCGCCGGGCCGCCCGGGTCAGCGCGCGCCGGGAGCCGGGCGCTGACCCGGGCGCTATGATTGGGCGCTGTGATTTGGGCGCTGTGATTTGGGCGCTGTGATTTGGGGGGTAAGCCCAAGATTCACACGCAGGTTGGCGCCGCGTCACTCGCGCAGGAACTCCGCCTCGATCCGCACCATCACGGCGTCGCCGACAAAGGCGGAAAACCGGTCGAGTCCGAACTCGGAGCGATTGACCATGCCCACCGCAGAAAATCCAAGGGCGCGCCGGCGCTCGATCAGATTGAAGGTCGATCCGTTGAAAACGGCGTCCAGCGTCATCGGCCGTGTCACACCATGCAGGGTCAGATCTCCGGTGATCGTGCCGGATGTCGGGCCGGTGCGGGTGATCTGCGTCGATCGAAATGTGATCGCCGGGTGTCGCTCAGCGTCAAACCAGTCCGGTCCGGCGAGCGTCTGATCAAAATCCGGAAGACGGGTCGAAATGCTGGCTGGATCGATGGTGACGCTGAGGCTGGAGGTTTCAGGCGTTGCGCCGTTCCAGACGAGGCGTCCATCTGCCGTGTCGAAGCGGCCAACGAAGTCGGACAGGCCGAGATGGCGCACTGACCAGATGATGCTGACATGCTTTGGGTCCAGGAGGTACACGCCTGCAGGCGCGCTCTCCGGTTCGGAGTCGACGGCGTGCGCTGGCCCAAAGAGCGGCCCGGCCAGGCCCAGGAAAAGGCAGAGGCTAAACAAAAATGGGCGCATGAAGGTTGCTCCGCCGCAACGGGGGTGACCAGGGCGCCATTCGCACTCCGGCGCCTCGTAACCTGATATGTAGATATGGGGAGGCATTTCCGGCTGGGGAAGCGCCGCGCATGCGCCGCGGCGCAGCCAGACTGACGGCGGCCGAGCTGTCGCCAGCTACCATGGCGCCAGCTACCATGGCGCCAGGTACAATGGCGCCGGCCAAAGTGGCCACCGGCCGCTGCGCCGCCTGCAAGTGTGCTATCGGAGACCGCGCCTGGGCGAGTCGGACGAGCGGGTGGCGCAATCTGCTGTGGCGAACCGCGGCCGGCGTTTGGACGCGTGAGGAGAGGACGTAGACATGGCCTATACGGCGCCGGTGAAGGACATCCGCTTCGCTTTGGATGAGGTGGCAGGCGTGCTCGGACTGAAGGCGGATGGGCGTTTCCCCGACCTCTCTGACGATGTGCTCAGCGCCGTGCTGGAGCATGCCAGCGCACTTGCCGGCGAGACGCTCGCGCCGTTGAACAAAATCGGCGATGAGGTGGGCTCGAAACTTCAGAACGGGGTGGTGGTCACTCCTCCCGGGTTCAAAGAAGCCTACGCCGCCTTCGTGGAGGGCGGCTGGCAGGGGCTCGCGGCGCGCGTGGAAGACGGCGGGGCAGGACTTCCCAACTCCATTCTGCTGGCCGTTATGGAGATGGTGCAGAGCGCCAACATGGCGTTCGGCCTGGCGCCGATGCTGACGGCGGGGGCGGTCGAGGCGCTGAGCCGCCACGGCAGCGCAGACCAAAAGCGCGTCTATCTGCAGAAACTCGTGACCGGTGGCTGGACCGGGACGATGAACCTCACGGAGCCGCAGGCTGGCTCCGACGTTGGCGCCCTGAAGACAAGGGCCGTTCCCGCCGGCGACGGCTCCTACCGGATAACGGGCCAGAAAATCTACATCACCTGGGGCGATCACGATATGGCCGAGAACATCGTCCATCTCGTTCTCGCGCGCCTGCCCGACGCGCCGGAAGGGGCGAAGGGAGTGTCGCTCTTCATCGCCCCGAAATTCATTCCGAATGCTGATGGAACTCCAGGCCGGCGCAATGACATCCGCATCATTGGCCTTGAATCAAAGCTTGGCATCCATGCATCTCCGACCTGCGTCATTGCCTTCGGCGAAAACGAGGGCGCCACGGGGTGGTTGGTCGGCGAGCCGCATCGTGGCATGAATGCGATGTTCGTGATGATGAACTCCGCGAGGCTTCACGTCGGTCTGCAGGGGGTCGCGATCGCCGAGCGGGCCTATCAGCGCGCGTTGGCGTATGCAAAACAGCGTCGCCAAGGTCGCGCAGAAGGTGTGAGCGAGTATCCCGCACGGATCGTCGATCATGCCGACGTGCGCCGGCATCTGCTCGCCATGAAGGCCTGGATCGAGGCTGGGCGGGGCATCTGTCTCATGGCCGGGGTGGCCGGCGACCGCGCCGTTGCGCTGGCTGAGCCGGAAGACCGCGCCGCCGCCTTGCGCCGCCTGGAGCTTTTGGTGCCCATCGCCAAGGCCTGGTGCACCGACCGCGGCGTGGATGCCGCCTCGCTGGGGCTGCAATTGCATGGCGGGATGGGTTTCATTGAGGAAGCCGGGGCCGCTCAACATTACCGTGACGCCCGCATCGCACCGATTTATGAGGGCGCCAACGCGATTCAGGCGATCGATCTGGTCGGCCGCAAGCTCATGCAAGACGACGGCCTGGCCCTGGATGAGCTGATGACGGACATCCGCCAGACTGTGGGAGATTGTCAGGCCTCCTCCAATCCGGAGCTCCATCGGCTCGGTCGGCGGCTCGCGACCGCGGGCGAAGCTCTCGAGGAGGCCGCCGATTACATGATCGAGACCATCGCCGCTGATCGCCGGCGCGCGCTTGCCGGCGCCACGCCGTTCCTGAAACTGGCCGGCGACGTCGTCGGAGGCTGGGTGCTCGCCATCGGCGCCGTCGCCGCAGTGCGCCGTCTGAAGGAAGGCGACAGCGACCAGAGTTATTTGCAGGCCAAGGTGTCCCTAGCCCGCTTCTACGCCGAGACCGTGCTCGCCGTCGCGCCGGCCTTGCTTTCTGACATCCGCATCAGCGACGATCTGATTTTTGCGGCGTCTGAAGACGCGCTCTTGGGGGCATAGGGAGGAGTGCGGGAGTGGACCTCGACCCGCATCTGATCGTGATGCAGCGTACCTTCGCGGCCGCGCGCGCGCCGGTGCGCGACGCCGCCCCGTCCGCAGCCGCCCCCGGGACCGCCGCGCCGGCCGGATGGCGCGCCCCCGCCCCGTCACCCCCGGTGGGGTATGTGGATTTCGAGGATCAGGCCGCACGTCGCTTCGTGGCCTATGACGACCTCGCCCAGCGTCGCGCCTCGGCGCCGCCCAACCGGGCCTGGGTCGATGCGCGTCTGACCGCCGCGCTTGCCGCGCCGCCGGCGGGGCGCGCGCTTACCGGTGATGTCGACAGCCCGACGCTCTGGCCCAACAGCGCGATCGGCCGGCTCACCATCAGGTTCAGAACCAGCCTGCGAACCTGCACGGCATGGGTGGCCGCAGAGCGTATCGTCATCACCGCAGCGCACTGCGTGTTCGACAAGACGCGCGAGGCCAAGACCGGTCAGGCGCGCGGCTATGCCGAAGCGGTACACTTCGAGCCGTCCGCTGGCGGATCGGTCCGGGTGCACTCAGCTTTCGTGCTCAAGGGATGGGTCGCTCCGCAGCGGTCCTCCGAGGCGCCGTCACGCTATGACTTCGCCGCGCTCGTCCTCGATCGGCCGGTCGCGGCGCGCACCGGTGTTCTTGGCTTTTCGACCGCGCCGCGCGCGTCGCGCGGACCATATGCCAGCTTTGGCTTTCCCCGTCTGCCCACGCGAGAATTTCCCGGCTTCGACGGCGACACGCTGGTGCGCTCGGTTGGCATGCTCAAAACCGACTACAACGGGCTTCGCGAAGCATGGAACGACATGACCGAGGGGTCCTCGGGCGGTCCCTGGATCGCCGCGGAGGACGGCGACCTTGTCGTCGTCGGCATCAATTCAGAAAAGCCCGCGCGCCGCGATGACACGACCTTCAGCCCCAAGCTCGGCCAACCCTTCCTGATCGTCTTTGCCGCAGCGCTCAGCGCCGTGACCGGGGTCTGAAGCCTGCAGGCCAGATGACGCCGGCCGCATTTTAGTCTTCCGGTTTTGACGCCGGCGCCCCGGCAGGCGGGGCGAACACCCGCCCGACCGTGTCGCTGAGTGCGCGCAGCCGTCGCACGTGCTGCCGCGGCAGGCCAACCGCAAGCAGCCCGGCGCCGACAAGGGCTCGCGCCTTTGGGTCGGGCGTCGCCCACACAGCCTGCAGCATGGCCGCTTCAGGCAGGCGGCTCTCGGCGCGTCTAAGCAGCACGCCTTCGCGCCCGTCCGCCATCACAGGATACCAGATCAGAATGACGGCCCGCGGATCTGCGCTGCGCACCCGCTCGGCCAGGTCGACCACTGCGAGATAGTCGGTCTTGAGTTCATAACTGGGATCAATGAGCAAGGCCGTGCGCACCCCAGCCCGGGGGCGCAGCTTTCCGGCAAGCTCGAATCCATCGGCCTTGGCGATGCGCACGCGCGGATCGTGCTTGAAGGTATCCTGAAGCGCGGCATGTTCCTGAGGGTGCAGCTCAGCGAGATCGATCCGGTCATGTGACGCAAGCAGGCCCGCGGCGATCACCGGCGAGCCTGGATACCAGCGCGGGGCGCGGGTGGGGCTAAAGCGGCGCACACAGGCAAGATAGGCGCCCAGATCGGGGCCTACTCCCTTGGCAGAGAGCGCGACGGCGATGCCGGTCTCGTATTCCCGGTTTTTCTGTGCGGCGGCGCAGTGCAGGTCGTAAAGGCCGCGTCCGGCATGAGTTTCCAGGTAGCGGATTTCACCCTGACCTCGCCGCATCAGGCGCAGCGTCAGATGCAGGCAGGCGTGCTTGATCACGTCGGCGCGATTGCCGGCATGAAAGCTGTGCTGGTAACTCAACATGCGTTTCCCCGCTCTTGCCCATGCCGGGTGATCGGTGCTTTTATCATAAGCCGGCATTCACCATCGGCATGCGCG
>JBILMQ010000217.1:0-6306 GCA_044375455.1 Caulobacterales bacterium
CTATTAAGGAGCTGGCGCCGCGGGTTCGAGGACGCGCTCGCCCGACCGGCATCCTGGCTGCCTCAATGAACAGCTGCCTGCGCACAACTGGTATCCTGAGCTCAATCTTCGGCAAAAACTTCGCCCTGGCGATCTGCATGGAAGTCACGTGCGCAGAACCACCTGTCGCCGGACCACTGGCTTTGGAGCGGCAAGGGCGCGGCGCAGCTCACGCGCCCGGCGCTGGCTTCGCCCACGCCGGGCTTCCGGGCAAACCTGATCAGCCGCTGGTTTCGCCGCCCTTGCCGGCAAACCATTTGAAACGGGACTTGAGGAAGGAGTCGCGCCGCTCAGCGGCAAGACGCTCCGCATCCGGGTCAACCGGCTGGGCTGGGGCGATGACGGGCTGCGGCGGCTCGGCCGGAGCAGACGGCTCAATCACCTCCGGCAGCGCAGCGGCGGGCGCGGGCGCAGCGTCAACCGGCGCCATGACCCGCTCTGCCGGCCCTGACCGCGAGAGCCGTGCAGGCGCCGGCTCGCGGTCGATGAGGTCCCCCGCGTCGGCATCTGACAGCTCATCTTCGCCGTCAGGCCCCTGCGTGTAACCGTCGACGCCAAGATCTTCGGCAAGCTCGAGATCTGAACCACCCTCGACCGGGCCCTGACCGTCTTCGCGCCGACGCCGTCCGCCGCGCCGTCCGCGGCGGCGGCGACGCTTGCGTTCGCCGGCGAGTTCGCCCCCACCCTCGGGACCAGCGACGATCACGGCTTCACCGTTGTCCGCCTCCGGGGCGTCCTCAACCGTCACCATTGGCGCCGTTTCAGCGTCGCCGCGACCATTGCGTCCACCGCGCCGGCGACGCCGACGACGCCCACCGTCGCGCTCGCCCTCTTCCCTGACGCTTTCCGGACGCACCTCGCTGGCGGCTTCCCGCTGCTCGCGGTCGACCGGCTCTAGGGCAATTTGCTCGCCCTGGTCATCCGCCAGCGGTCGCACCCCTTCGCGCAGGAATTCGAATTGTGGCGGGATCATCTCCGAATCCGCTTCGATGCGCATGCGCACCCGCCAACGCGTCTCAAGGGCGGCGATATGATCGCGTTTCTCATTGAGCAGATAGAGCGCCGTCGCAGTCGGCGCGCGCACAAATATGATTTCAGAGCGCCCGCGCCCGGCCTCCTGTTCCAGAGCGCGCATAAGCTTCAGCGCGCTTGACTCGGTGGAGCGCACGCGCCCGGCCCCGCTGCAATGCGGACAGATGATCGAGGAGCCCTCCAAGATGCCCGTGCGCCGACGCTGACGCGAGATCTCCAGCAGGCCAAACGCCGAAATCTTGCCGGTCTGCACCCGCGCCCGGTCCAGCCGCAGGCATTCCTGCATGCGCTTTTCAACTGCACGGTCGTTCTTCGCCTCTTCCATGTCGATGAAGTCGATAACGATGAGACCGGCAAGATCGCGCAGGCGCATCTGCCTGCAGGCCTCCTCGGCGGCCTCAAGGTTGGTGCGCAGCGCAGTGGACTCAATGGAGCGTTCACGGGTCGACCGCCCCGAATTCACGTCGATGGCGACGAGCGCCTCGGTCTGATTGATGACGATCGAGCCGCCCGATCGAAGCTGAACGACAGGGCTGTAGACTGTTTCAAGCTGCTCCTCGACGCGATTGCGAACGAATAGCGGCTCATTATCCTTATACAGATGCACTTTCTTCGAATGCGAGGGCATCAGCATGCGGACGAAGTCTTTTGCCTCACGATAGGCGTCGTCGCCCTCGACGTAGACGCTCTCGACGTCCTTGTCGTAGAGGTCGCGCAGTGCGCGCTTGACGAGACTGCCCTCCTCATGGATGAGCTTGGGCGCAATAGACTTCAGCGTCAGCGCCCGGATATTCTCCCAGAGCCGCATCAGGTACTCATAGTCCCGCTTGATCTCGGTCTTGGTGCGCTTGGCGCCTGCGGTCCGCACAATCAGGCCCATGCCCTCTGGGATCTCAAGCTCCTGGGCGATCTTCTTCAAGCGCTTGCGGTCGGCCGCATTGGTAATCTTGCGCGAAATACCGCCGCCGCGCCCGGTGTTGGGCATCAATACGCCATAGCGACCAGCGAGCGACAGATAGGTGGTGAGCGCTGCGCCCTTGTTGCCGCGCTCCTCCTTGACCACCTGAACCAGCATGATCTGCCGGCGCTTGATGACTTCCTGGATCTTGTAGCGGCGCTGGGCGACACGACGGCGACGATCCTCTTCGAAGTCGTCATCATCCTCTTCCTCGCCGGCCTCGGCGGCATGGGCCGCCTCCTCCGCAAGCAGCGCCTCGCGGTCAGCGGTTGGGATCTGATAATAATCAGGGTGAATTTCATTGAAGGCGAGGAAGCCATGGCGGTTGCCGCCATACTCGACGAACGCGGCCTGCAGCGAGGGCTCAACCCGCGTCACCTTGGCGAGGTAGATATTCCCCCGCAGCTGCCGTCTCGATTGTGATTCGTAATCAAAATCCTCAATCCGACCACCATCCAGCACGACCACCCTGGTTTCTTCCGGGTGGGCGGCGTCGATCAGCATTCTCTTGTCCATGTCGACAGGCTCCCGCGGCGCGCGCGGCCATGGTCCTCAGCAGATAAGCGAGGGCGGCTGGCGCGCCGGCGTCTGTTGCGAAAGGGGCCAGCGCCACAACCGCGCGGCCGCCCGCGTGCAGAGGCTGCGACGGGCGGTAAGTCAGCGCGGCATGGGGAAATTGGCCCATATCGGTCTCCGATTGGAGCGCACGCGCGCTCCGGCGAGGCGGCGTCAGCGCGGTGCGACGTTTATCCCGCGGCAGGCCCGGCGGCCCGGCCCGGAGGACGGCGTTGGCGTGTCTGTTCCCGGAGCTGAACACCGTCCGAATTCAGGTCAACAACGACACCCAAATCCAGACCAAGACCTGCGACCAGGCCAAGACCGAGCAAAGACCAGGAACGAAAAAACCAGCCGCGCCCGACGAACTGCATCGACGCTCCAATAACTGTGCCAGAGCTTTGCGGCAAAATGCAAGCAGTCGGCGCAATGGGATAGGCTTGAAGCCGGGGCGCCGGGGGGGCTGCGGCATTTGAAACAGCGCATGGTCAATGTTCTGTCAAGCTTGATGGGTGTAAACACCCAAATTTGCTGAGGTCATAAGGGGCCCGTCCGTGGCAACGCTCGCACACTCGTTTTTGCCATGGTCTGGACGCGGCCTTGTGCGTTTGGCGGCGACGGTTGCGTGCCTGACAGTTGGTCTGCTGGCGCCTGTGCTGGGGTCGGCGCGCGCCGATCCGGACATCCGGGTCATCTCTGTCAGCTTCACGCTTGAGGGCGCAACCACCGTGGCGGCCATCGAGACGGACCGGCCGATCGCGGCGAAGGTATTCACGCTGGCCCAGCTCTCGCCGCGCGTGGTGGTTGATTTTCCCCGCGTCGCCTGGCGACTTGCAGGAACCGCGGAGCAGGGCGAAGGCCCGGGCGTCGGCGTGGTGCGACGCTACCGCTTCGCTCAGAATGCACCGGAGAAATCCCGCCTCGTGTTCGACCTGACAGCTCCCGCGAGGGTGGCGGACAGACGATCAGAATTCAGCGGCGGCAAGTGGCGCCTGGTGCTGCGGCTGGAGCCGACGGATGCGGCAAGCTTCAGCCGGGAGGCAGGATTTCCGCCGGCGGTCACGGCGGCGCAGCCAGCCGGAGCTGTGCCTGCCACGGCGCCGACAGCCCCGGCGCGGCGCATCGTGGTTATCGACGCGGGTCACGGCGGCAAGGATCCTGGCGCAGTCGCCGCCTCCGGCGTTGAGGAAAAATCGATCACGCTGGCGGCAGCCCAGGCGCTGGCCACCATCCTTGAGGCGCGTGGGGGCTATCAGCCGGTTCTGACGCGCAGCACGGACGTTTTCGCCCCCCTTGAGGAGCGCATCGGCAAGGCACGCGACATCAAGGCGCACCTCTTCATTTCCTTGCACGCCGATGCAGGCGCGCGCCCCGAGGTCAACGGGGCCTCGGTCTACACATTGTCGGAGGCCGCCACCGGGCGGGCGCAACTGATTCGCCAGGCTGAAAACTGGACGCTAGAGATCGAGGGGGCGGACCGCCCGGCCGATGTCGAGGGCGTGCTGGTGGATCTGGCCCAGAGGGAGACCAAGAATCAGTCGGCCCGGCTGGCGCAGTTGATGATCCCCGAACTCGCAAAGGTGGGCCCTGTGCTGGCCAACACGCATCGGCGTGCCGGTTTCTTTGTCCTGCTCGCACCCGACGTGCCTGCGGTAATCCTTGAAATGGGCTTCATGACGAATGAAAAAGATGCCGAAAAACTCGCCACCCCAGGCCATCGCGGCGCATTGATGCGTGCAGTCGCCGATGCGATCGACGCCTACTTCGCGCGGGACGCCACCATCGCCATCGCCGGAAGGTGAGTCCGCTTTGAGACGGCCGTCCCGCCGTCATAATCCCGCCCGACCGCCTGCTTAATGCATCGTGGCAGCCGCGCCTTTGGAGACCTCATGAACCTGCGCCGTTGGATCCTGGCAGCCGCTGGCCTGACTGCCCTCGGCGTCCTGGGTGTCGCCATTTACATTCTGTCGGCTGCGATCGACCTGCCGGGCTATGACAAACTCAAGGAGTATAAGCCCCCGGTGACGAGCCGGGTGCATGCTGGCGACGGCGAGCTAATCGCTGAGTTCGCCCGGGAGCAGCGCGTTTTTGTACCCTATGACGCAATACCGCCGCGCCTGGTGCAGGCCTTCGTCGCCGCGGAGGACCAGAACTTCTTCAAGCATCAGGGAATTGATCCGCGCGGCGTCGCGCGGATCGCCGTGGTTAACATGCGCAATGCTCTCACCGGACGCCGGATGGAGGGCGCCTCCACCATCACCATGCAGGTGGCTGGCAACATGCTCACCGGGCGAGACCGCAGCGTCCGGCGCAAGATCCGTGAGGCGCTCACCGCCGTTCGGATCGAGCAGAGCCTGAGCAAGGACCAGATCCTCGAACTTTATCTCAACGAGATTTTCCTAGGGCAGCGCGCCTACGGCGTCGCAGCCGCGTCGCTCAACTATTTCGGCAAACCGCTGGACGAGCTTACGCTCGGCGAGGCAGCCTATCTGGCGGTGCTTCCAAAAGCCCCGAACAATTATCATCCTGTGCGCAACCGCGAACGGGCCCTGGCGCGGCGCGCCTACGTCCTCGACCGCATGCAGGAGGACGGATACATCAGCGCCGCTGAGGCGGCGGCTGCCAAAGACGAGCCTCTGCGCACGGTCGATCGCCTGACTGGATCAAAATATCTCGCGGCGGAACACTTTGTTGAGGAAGTTCGTCGCGAGCTGTCGTCGCGGTATGGCGAAAAAGAACTCATGGAGGGCGGCTATTCGGTCCGCTCAACGCTCGACACGAGGTTGCAGGAGGCCGCCCGCACTGCGCTGCGCCGCGCGCTTGATGATTACACCCGCAGGCATGGTTTTCGGGGTCCGATCGCCCGGGTCGACCGCGCGGTCTGGAAGGATGCGCTCGCGCGGGTGGCGACTGCACCGGACATAGGCCGGTGGCGGGCGGCTGCGGTTCTGTCGGTGTCGGGCGCCAATGTGACAATCGGATTTGCGGACGGCGCGCGGGGCAAACTTGCGGCTGGCGAGGCCGCGTGGGCGCGCACCGGTGCGGGTTCGCGACTGGGCGGATTGCAACCGGGCGACGTGATTTATGTCGAAACCGCAGGCGCCGGCAGCTTCGCGGTGCGCCAGATCCCCGAGGCGAATGGGGCTCTCGTCGCCATGGACCCGCATACCGGGCGGGTTCTGGCAATGGTTGGCGGCTATTCGTTTCAACAGCAGCAATTCAATCGGGCGACGCAGGCCAGACGCCAGCCCGGCTCGTCCTTCAAGTCGATCGTCTACGCCGCTGCGCTTGACCGCGGCTACACGCCGTCCAGCCTGATACTCGATGCACCTTTTGTGGCGCCTGCGGGACCCGGACAGGACTTCTACAAGCCGCTCAATTACTCGAAGGAATTCTATGGTCTTTCGACACTTCGCCTCGGCCTGGAGAAGTCACGCAACGTCATGACGGTGCGCCTCGCCCAGGAGATGGGCATGGAGCCGATCGTTCAGTATGGCAAGAAATTCGGGATTTACGATGACCTCTCGCCTGTTCTTGCGATGTCGCTTGGCGCAGGCGAAACCACCCTGATGCGCATGACGGCCGCCTACGCCGTATTTGTGAACGGCGGCAAGAGAGTAACGCCGACGCTGATTGACCGGGTGCAGGACAGGACCGGCAAGACGGTGTTCCGGCGCGATGAGCGCATGTGCCCTGGCTGCAAGGCTGCCTGGAATGGCCAG
>JBILMQ010000218.1:0-6301 GCA_044375455.1 Caulobacterales bacterium
GCGCGCGCAAGCGCAGAATGCGCCCGGTCAAGAGCGCCCGCCGCCGTTTCGACGTCATGGCGATGGCGCGCGCGCGACAGAGCCGGCGCCTCCTGTGCGCCCAGATCCTCCGCCACCCGGCGCGCGATCGCCGCCATCAGATCCGTCACCCCCTGACCGGTCGCCGCAGCGATCGGGAACCCCCGCCCGCCGGCCGCCGCCGCCGCAGACCCCACCCAGTCGGCCGCCGGCTGATCGATCTTGTTGAACGCGATCAGGCTCGACGACGCCATCGCCGCCGCCACCGCCCCTTCCGGCGGCGGACCCGCAGCGTCGACCACCACGACCCGAAGATCGGCGGCCTCCGCCCGCGCGAGCGCCCGGCGCACGCCCTCCGCTTCAATCTGGTCGCTGGCCTCTCGCAGGCCCGCCGTGTCCGCCACCCAGACCGGAAATCCAGCCAGCACCAGCCGCGCCTCCACAATGTCGCGCGTCGTGCCCGGGATCGGCGACACAATCGCGGCCTCCACGCCGCACATCCGGTTGAGCAAGCTCGACTTGCCCGCGTTGGGCGCCCCGAGAATCACCACCCGGTAGCCGTCGCGCACCCGCTCGCCGCGGCGGTGGTCGGCCAGATGCGTCCGCAGTTCACCCGCCAGCCGCGCCACCTCCGGCGCCAGCCCGCCCGCCGCATCCCGCGGCGCGTCCCCCTCATCCGGAAAGTCGATCTCCGCCTCGAGCCGCGCCATGAGGGAGATCAGGCGCGCCCGCCATCCCTCGTAGAGAGCCCCCAAAGCCCCATCCATCTGGCGCAGGGCCTGACGGCGCTGACCCACAGTCTCAGCGTCCACCAGGTCAGCGACCGCCTCAGCCTGGGTAAGGTCCATGCGGCCATTCTCGAAAGCGCGCCGGCTGAAGGCGCCAGGCCCCGCCGGCTCAAGTCCGGAGAGGCGCCCCAGCGCCTCAAGGAGCCCCGCGATCACCGCAGGCCCGCCGTGGACATGCATCTCCGCCACCGGCTCGCCAGTGAAGCTCTCAGGGGCGGGAAAACAGACGACCAGCGCCCGGTCGATGAGCTCCCCATCCGCCGGATCGCGGATCGCGCGCAGCGCAAGGCGACGCGGCGGCGGCGGCGCGCGACCGGTCACCGCCTCAAGCGCGTCAAAGGCCTGCGGTCCGGACAGGCGCACCACCGCAACGCCCGCACGCCCGGCGCCGGACGCCAGCGCATACAGGGTCGACATGCCCCGCGTCCTATGTGCGGGAGGGCGGGCCGGTCATGGCGCCCGACATGATCTTGAAGAACTGCTCCTGGGCCTGGCCGCCGAAATTCATCCAGGCCCGCATCAGCGCGTCCGGCTCAAGCATGTTCATGTTCTGCTGGGTGCGCTTCTTCATTTCCTCAACCAGCATCTCGTTGACCGGGGTCACGTCGGGCAGGCCAAAAAAGCGGCGGGCCTCCTCCGGGCTGCATTCGATTTCGAAGCGTACCTTCATGAAATTCCTCCGACGCGTTGATCCCCGTCCGGCTGGTCTTGCAGATAGACCTCTGCGCCGCTTGCACCTATCGTGCCTGCAATGTGGCGGCTGGTGGAGTGGCGAATGGGCGCAGAGGTGATGATCAAAGGCAAGGACGGTGATTTCATGGCCTATATGGCGATGCCCCCGTCCGGGCACGGTCCTGCCATTGTGGTGATCCAGGAGATTTTCGGGGTCAATGCAGTGATGAGAGGCATTACCGACGGCCTCGCAGACGAGGGCTTCGTGGCCATCTGTCCGGATCTGTTCTGGCGGATTGAGCCCGGCGTCAACATCACGGATCAGACCGAGGCAGAGTGGAAAAAGGCCTTCGACCTGTACTCCAAATTCAATGTCGACAAGGGCGTTGAGGATATTCAGTCGGCGATCGAGTTCGCCCGCAGCGGCGGGCGCCCGGACGCCAGTGGCCGCGCGAAGGGTAAGGTGGGCGTGATCGGGTTTTGCCTTGGCGGACTGCTCACCTACCTCGCGGCGGCCCGGACGGACTGCGACGCTGCGTCGTCCTATTACGGCGTGGGCATCGAGAAATTCCTTGCCGAGGCCGGCGCGATCAAGGCGCCGACCCTGCTGCACATCGCAACCGCCGACAAGTTCGTCCCGCCCGAGGCGCAACGTGCGATCCAGGAGCGCTTTGCGGGCGACCCGAAGGTGCGCGTGCATCTCTATGAAGGCCAGGATCACGCCTTCGCGCGAAAGGGCGGCGAACATTATCATGCGCCCAGCGAGAAGCTCGCCGGTGAGCGGACCCTGGCGCTGTTCCGGGCGGCGCTTGTCTGATGCGGGCGATCCGTTTCTCCGCGATCGGGGGGCCGGATGTCCTTGCCCTTCAGGAGGTGTCTGACCCGACGCCCGGCCCCGGCCAGATCCTGATCCGCCATGCCGCAATCGGGGTAAATTTTATTGATACCTATCACCGCACCGGTCTCTATCCGCTCGCTCTGCCCAGCGGTCTTGGAATGGAGGCCGCCGGGCGTGTTGAGGCGGTCGGCGATGGCGTAGAGCGGTTTCGCGTCGGTGATCGCGTTGGATATTGTACCGGCCCGATTGGCGCCTACAGCGAGGCCGCCTGCGTTGCGGCTGACCGCGCCATCGCCATCCCTGCAGGCGTCAGCGACGCACTGGCCGCCGCAGGCATGCTGAAGGGCCTGACGGCGCAGTATCTCCTGAAACGCACCTATCCAGTAAAGCCAGGCGATCGAATTCTGGTTCACGCGGCTGCGGGCGGCGTCGGACAGATCCTGGTGCAATGGGCAAGGGCGCTTGGCGCGACGGTGATTGCCGTCGTGGGAAGCCCTGCCAAGGCGGCGGTCGCGCACAGCCTCGGCGCAGAGCACGTTATTGTTCAATCTACAGACAACATTGCAGGGCGGGTGCGGGCGCTGACCGGCGGCGAAGGCGTCCCGGTCGCGTACGACTCTGTCGGCCGCGACACCTTTCAGGCGACCCTCGAGTCGCTCGCGGTGCGCGGGGTGTTTGTGTCGTTCGGCAATGCATCAGGGCCGGCGCCGGCGGTTGAGCCGGCGCTTCTCAGCGCCAAGGGCGGTCTCTATTTCACCCGACCGGGGCTTGCCCATTACACGCGGACCGCGATCGAGTTGCAGGAAACCGCCGACGACTTTTGGGACGCGCTGCAACGCGGACTGGTCAAGATCGCGACGCCGACCGAGCACCCCCTGGCCGAGGCTGCGCGCGCCCACGAAGATCTCGAGGCGCGCCGGACTACGGGAAGCCTCATTCTGGTTCCCTGATGCGCCCCGCCAGCGGCACGCGGGGCCACAGGGGCAGGTCCCGGCCTCATGGCCTCAAGGCCCGCAGCGCCGTCGGGATGAAGGGTGAAACCGTAGAATGATCACACCGGATTTTTCCGCCAGACGCCTGGCGCGCCTTGATGACTTTCTGGCCGAGCGCTACCTGGCGCCGGGCCGTTTGCCCGGCGCGCTCGTGTTGGTTCACCGGCATGGCCGGACCGCCCATCTCTCCGTTCAGGGAAAAGCCGACCTCGCGACAGGCCGCCCGCTTGCGGAGGATACGATCTTCCGCATCTACTCTATGACCAAGCCGGTCACCTCACTCGCCTTCATGATGCTGGTCGAGGAAGGCAAGGTCGCACTCGATGATCCGGTCCACAGGTTCATTCCCGAATGGCGCAAGCTCGCCGTCCGAGATGCCGCTTCAGGCGCACAGTTGGCCACCCGACCGACTGATCGACCGATGCGCATGGTCGATCTGCTGCGCCACACATCCGGCCTGACATACGGGTTCCAGCACCGCACACCCGTCGATGCAGCGTATCGGGCGCGCCGCATCGGCGATCATCATGCCGAGGGCGGCCTCGATCGCATGATCGCGGATCTGGCCCAGCTGCCCCTGGAGTTCTCGCCCGGCGCCGCCTGGAACTATTCAGTGTCCACCGATGTCCTTGGATATCTCATCGGCAAGATCTCTGGCCAACCTTTTGACGAGTTTCTCAGGCAGCGGCTGTTTGCCCCGCTGGGAATGACAGATACGGATTTCCACGTTCCTGCCGAGAAACGCGATCGTTTCTGCGCGTGCTATCAGGCGACAGCCCAGGGCGGCATGGCGCTGCACGATCCATGGCAGGACAGCGTCTACTACCAGCCGCCTGCGCTCATCTCGGGCGGGGGCGGCCTGGTGTCGACGGCTGGGGACTATCTGAAGTTCTGCCGCCTGCTGCTCGGGCGCGGAACCGTGGATGGCGTCACCTATGTCGGGCGCAAGACCTTCGAGCTCATGACCGCAAATCATCTTCCGGGCGGGGCCGATCTGCACGGAATCTCCGTCTCGTTGTTCAGTGAGGCGACCTATGCAGGGGTCGGCTTTGGCCTTGGGTTCGCCGTCACCCTGGACCCGGCCCGCACGCTCGCCGCCGGATCGCCAGGCGACTGCTTCTGGGGCGGTATGGCGTCGACCTATTTCTGGATCGATCCGGTCGAGGACCTCGCTGTGGTGTTCATGACCCAGCTGATGCCGTCTGCGGCCTATCCAATCCGCCGCCAGCTGCGAACGCTGGTTTATGCAGCGCTGGACGCCGCCTGAGAGGGCTGGCCCGGCCAGGCGTCCGTGGCGGCGAAGCCATCGCGATGAGCCGGCAGACCGGCCGGCCAGAGGCCGCAGCGCGCCTGCCGAGAGCACATGAGGTCACGGCGTGGCGGCGTGGCGGTGACTGGGGGACCTGCGCTGCGCGCGTGATCGCAGGCGCGCCAGGTCGTCGCGCAGCCGGGAGGGACCAGCTGCGGGACCAGCTGCGGGACCAGGGGGCGGGGTTCGGTGTCAGCATCCGGACCGGCATGCCAGAGTCGACGCCGCGATCAATGGCTGTAGGGTGTCGCCGGTGGCGCTCAAGGCGCCATCGGATCAAGGGGAGCCGCATGCGCGGTGAGCGTCGTTTTGGCAGCGCGGGAGCCGGCAGACGCCTGCCGCGCCAACCTTTATCCGCTGCGGCGCGGGAGCGGCTGAGCGGCCTGGCGCCGGGCGGCGTCCCGCGCAAGGGCCGCCTGAAGGCCGGCCAGCCGGGTCTGGGCGTGGGGACATCCGCCGGCGTTTCGCCTGGCGCGGCGGCGGTCCTGCGGTGAGCGCGCCGGTGCTTGTAACGGGCGCCACCGGCGGACTGGGGCGGGTTCTTGTGCCAGCGCTTCTGGCTCAGGGCAGACAGGTCATCGCCACGGGCCGTGATCGCGTGCGTGGCGGCGAACTCGCCCGTCTGGGCGCCGCCTTTGTGCCCGCCGATCTGGCGAAAGACCCGGTGAGGCCATTGGTGGAGGGTGTGCAGACGGTGTTCCACCTTGCTGCCCGCTCGTCGCCATGGGGCCCGCCGGACGCCTTCGTGAGCGCCAATGTCGCTGTAACCCGGCGCCTTCTGGATGCCGCCCGAAACGCTGGGTGCGCCCGCTTCGTCTTTACCTCCACCCCGTCCATCTACACCCGCGCCAGACGCCAGATCGGCCTCACCGAAGCGGCGCCGCCGCCGCGCCGTCCAGTCAATGCGTATGCCCGAACCAAACTTGCGGCGGAGCGACTTGTGGTGTCGGCGGGCCGACCGGGTTTCGCCACCGTCACGATACGCCCGCGCGCCATTGTCAGTCCCTACGACACTGTTCTGCTGCCGCGCCTGCTCAGCGCCGCCAAACGGGGCCGCATGCCCCTGCCCGGCCATGGCCGGGCCCTGATCGAACCCACGGACGCACGCGACGTGTGTTCCGCTCTGCTCGCGGCCGAGAGCCGGTGCGAGGCGCTGAGCGGGCAGGTTTTCAATGTTTCGGGCGGCCAGCCTATCTCCCTGGCGCGCCTTGCGGGGTACGTCTTCGATCGGCTCGGCATGCGCATCCGCCTCATCCCCCTGCCAGCCCATCTGGTTCTCGGGATGGCTCACCTGGCAGAGGCGGCGGCCCGCCTGAACCCCGGGGCGGACGAGCCCGCAGTGACGGTCTATTCGGCCATGGCGCTGGGCTGGTCGCAGACCTTTGACCTGAGCGCGGCGCGCCAGAAGCTCGGATGGGCGCCGGCTGTCGCCCCATGCGATGCGATCGACTGGGCGCTTGAGGGGCGTGCGCATGCGTGAGGTGCAGACCATTCCGCTGTTGACCGGCGCCTGCCGCCATCCCCAGGTGATGACCCTCCGCGGCGGCAGTTTCCGTCCCGTCGATTTTCCGGCGGTGGCGATGTTGCTGATCCATCCGGATGAAGGCCCGATACTGTTTGATACCGGCTATGACCCGGCGTTCCTGCAGGCCACCAGATCCCTGCCGGAAGCGCTGTACCGATG
>JBILMQ010000219.1:0-6300 GCA_044375455.1 Caulobacterales bacterium
CGCTGCTGTCGCTGCCGGTGATCATTTACAATTTCATTGGTCTTTTTGCACACAGCCCGGAGGCGGCGCTGAGGGTGAAGGATAACCTCGCCGCAGCGCTGTTCACCGTGCCGATGGTGACGGGCGGTCAGTGGGCGGTCTCAGGCGGCGATCTCCTGATTTTGTTTTCCATGGTTCTGCTGTTCGTCGAGCTGTTGAAATCCACCCACACCGGGGCAGAGGCGATCATCAATCATGGCCTGTCGCTGATCCTTTTCATCATCTGTCTGATCCAATTCCTGTTGATCCCGGGCTTCGCAACCTCGGTGTTTTTCCTGATTATGGTGATGACGCTGCTCGACGTGCTCGCGGGCGTGATCGTGACCATCGTCTCGGCGCGGCGCGATCTGGCGGTCAGCGAGCAGGGCCGCTGAGCCGCGCGCCGGCGTTCACCACGGCGTGCGCAGGAACAACACGACGAGGGCGGTCAGGATGTCCAGCATCGACCCGAGCGGGCGAAACTAATCCGGCATGGCTTTGTTTTTCGATCGATCCTGGTTCGAGGCGCGCCTCGCCGCGCTGAACCTGCCAAAGTCTGCGCTTGGCGCCGCTGCAGGCCTCGATGCGGAGAGCCTCAGCCTGATCTTCAAGGACCAGCGCGAGGTGCGCCCCCAAGACGTGGCGGCGTTCGCATCGCTGCTGGGCGTGTCGTGCGAGGAAGCGGCGCAGCGATGCGGCGTGAGCACGCGCGCGCCCGACCCGCTCGGCGCCGCAACATCCCGCCTTGCGGCGCTCGAGAAGCGTCTGGCCGCGGCCGAGACAAGGTTGGCCCAAGCGGAGGCCAAACTCGAAAGGCTGGCCGGCGCACCGGCGCCAGACGCCCAACGGGGACCATGCGCCAAAATCAGGCAGCCCGATTGACAAGCCGGGGCGCTGGCCGCGACGCAGCCTGGCCGTAGGCGCGATTGCGGCGCACGGCGCGTTCCGCAACGCCTGCCTGCGTTTCGTCGTGACCAAGGACAGCAACAAGAAAACTCAAGGAGGCGCCGATCACGACGTCAGCGGGGCGGGCGTCCGTGCGCGCGCGCGGATCGTCTTGCGTGCGGCCATGCGCGCGCTCCACCACCATGGCCGCCGGCGTGACCGGCCGAACAACGGCGGCGAAGCGGCGGGCTGAGGGACGCGCGATCTGCATGGACCCGGCGATGCAAGTCGCGGGCCCGCGCCAGACGTATCGGATCGAAACAGGCGGTCCGGGGCCGCCTCACCGCCCGCCGGGCGGTGCATAGCGCTCCACCCACTGGCGCACCTGAGCGTACCAAAACACGGAATTCTGCGGCTTCAAGATCCAATGGTTCTCATTGGGATAGTAGACCAGCCGAGAAGCCACGCCACGGCTTTGCAGCGTGTTGAACAGTTCGATGCCGTGATTGACCGGCACGCGATAGTCAAGCTGGCCATGGATGACAAGCGTCGGTGTGTTGAAGCGGCCCGCCGCCATGTGCGGCGAATAGGCCTGAAACGCCTGCGGGTTCTCCCAGTGCTCGAAAAACCTTTCTTTGCCGGCGCCGTAATCGGCGCCGATCTGAGTATAGCTGTTGTAGACGGCGGCATGCGCGATCAACGCTTTGAACGGATGGTCGCGTCCAAGCAGGGTGGCGGCGAGATAACCGCCATAGCTGCCGCCGCCCGCCGCCATACGGTCGCCATCGACCCAGGGCTGAGCCTTGAACCACTCGGCGGCCCTGATGGTGTCCTGGTAGGGCAGATCAGCACGGTTCGGATTGATCGAGTCGGCGAAGTCCTGTCCGAACCCGGAGGACCCGTGGAAATTGTGCCAGGCGACGACATAGCCCCAGCTGGCGAAGACATGGGCGTTCCAGCGATAGGTCCAGGCGTCGGTAATTCCGTTGTGCGGCCCGCCGTGCAGGATCAGGAAGACGGGATACTTCCTCGACGGATCGAAACCCGGCGGCTTGATAACCCACATCTGGATATCTTTGTCGTTCGCGCCTTTGTAGGAGACGCTCTCGACCGGACCGAAGTCGAAGCTGGCGAGCAGGGCGTCATTGAAGTCCGACAGTTTGCTCGGCGCGCCGTTGCGCGGATCAATGCGCACCAGGGTCGCCGGCTCCGAAAAGCTCTGGCGCATCGCGACCAGGACCTGCGACCGGCCCGCGCCTGCGATGTCGAGGTCAGTAAAGTCATTCGCCTTGGTCAGAGGGACCGGGGCTGCGCCGGTGAGATCAAAGCGGTAAACCCGGCGCGTGCCGGCGTCATCGATGGCCCCGTACAGCGCGCGGCTGTCCGGGCTCCACACCAAGCCCTCGGCGCTGCGATCGAAGGCCGCAGCAAGTTCGCGCACCGCGCCGGTCGCCCGCTCGCGCAGCATCAGACGCACTTTGTCGGCGTAGAAGCCATAGATGCGCTGGCGGCCCCAGGCGAGATAGCGCCCGTCCGGCGAATAAAGCGGGTCCATGTCGTCGGCCGGATTGTCGCTCGTCAGGTTCATCGCCTGCCCGCCGGCCAGCGGGACGACATAGATGTCCAGGTTGCCCTTCACGCCCGTGGTGTCGCTGTCGGCCGCGAAGGCGACCTGCGAGCCGTCCGGGGCGACGTCAAAGGGCAATCCTCCAAGGGTCTGGCTCGCCACTGATTTCCCTGAGCCGAGGGTGATCGCCTGCGGCGTCCCGCCAGCGATCGGGATGACGAAGAGATGGGTTTGCCGGTCATCAATCCAGCGATCCCAAAATGCGATGGGCGCCGTGTCCCAGACACGTGCGGTCATTTTTGACTCGGTGCGCTCCTTTTGCCGGCGCGCCTGGGCGTCCCAGCTGTCCAGATCACTCCAAACATCGCTTGCAAAGACGAGGC
The DNA here is from genome assembly GCA_044375455.1 of Caulobacterales bacterium. Lineage (GTDB taxonomy): Bacteria > Pseudomonadota > Alphaproteobacteria > Caulobacterales > Aquidulcibacteraceae > JBEIHX01. The sequence continues at coordinate 2,854 of JBILMQ010000219.1, forward strand.
GCTGGCTATCCGGGAGCCACTTCGGATCGCTGGCCCCGGTGGCCACGGCGGTAACGCGGCGGGCTTCGCCGCCGTCAGTGGGCAGCACGTAGATCTGGGCGGCCTCGTCAGCATCGCGCTTGGCGACAAAGGCGATCCACTTGCCGTCCGGGCTCCATTGCGGTCCTGACTCGTTGGCCGCATCGCTGGTCAGCTGGCGCGCCAGACCGCCGGCGGCGGGGATGAGCCAGAGATCGGCCGACCGCTTGTCGGCGCCCAGATCAAACCTTGATACCGACACCACGATGGACTTGCCGTCGGGAGACAGAGCCGGCTCGCCGACACGCGCCAGTCCCCACATGGCTTCGGCGCTCATTGGGGCTCTTGAAGGCCCGTCAATGGACAGAGCGCCCGGCGCCAGAGCGCCCAGCGTCAGGGCGGTCGCCAGGGCCCGTTTCAGGACGGGTTTCAGGACACTTCTCAGGAGACTTCTCAGGGCGGGTCCCAGGGCGGGTCCCAGGGCAGGTCCCAGGGCAGGTCCCAGGGCAGGTCCCAGAGCAGGTCCCAGAGCAGGTCCCAGGGCGATGATGGCGAGCAGGCGGCGCATGGACTTGTTTCTCCGCAGGGCGCAAACAGTGTCTTCGCCGGCTTTAGCCGGACCCGGCAGGCAATTCCAGCCGCCCTGCACATGGCGGTCCGGAGACAGTTTCGCCGGGAGAGTTTTCAGCCGCAACCGGTGCGCCGCGGCTGTGCAGGCTGAGCATCAAAGACCGCCAAACGGGCCCGCCGGATCAGTGAGATCATTCATGCACCCGAAATGCTTCACCACTGACCAGTCCGCATCGCTCAGCGCCGGACCGGACGCCGGCGCGTCAAGGGCGCGCAGCCTGTCGGCGCGGGCGACGATGTCGGGATGGGTGGACAGAAATTCCAGGCCGGCGCGCTGACCGTCCTCCAGATCGCTTTCGCCCGTCGCCTCGGCAAGGCGCTGAAACAGATGTCCCATGGCGCCGGGATTGAAGCCGGCCGCCTGCATCATATCGACGGCGCGCGCATCAGCCTGCGCCTCCGCCGCCCGCCCGTAGCGCAGCTGAAAGACCTGACCGCTGGCGAGATAGGCCTGCTGGACGACGCCTGACCCGCCGACAAGGGCGTCAAGCAGCAGGCCGAACCCCATGTCGCGCCAGATCAGCTGCATGACATGGCGCTGCTCAACATGCGCAATCTCATGCGCGATCACACCGGCGATCTCGTCGGGGCTCTGCGCCATGGCGACGAGTTCGTCCGTGATCAGCACGCGCCCGCCGGGCAGCGCGAAGGCGTTCGGCATGAAACTGTCGACCATCTGAACATGCACGTCGAAGGGGCTGTCAGCGTGACGCTCCAGCTGGTCGGCCAACCGGTTCAGCAGCTGGCGCGCGCGCAGCTCCTGCGTCCCGTCGCAGCGCCTGAAAGTCAGCCGGGCCTGGGCATAGACGGCGTCGCCGATGTTGCGCTCCATGGCGAGCGGCGTGAGCGCGGCGAGCGGCTTGGCCGCCATCGGGATGCCGAAGAAGATCGCTGCCCCCGCCGCAGCTGCGCCAGCGATCAGCCCGACGATCAGGCGCAGCTCCGCACGGCGCGCCGGGCGATCGTCGGCCAGCTCGGGCGCGACGGCGACGAGCCTGACGACGTCAACACCATCGAGCAGCAGGCGCTCATCCGGCGAGGACTCCACGCCCAGTCGCAGGACGCCGGCATCACGGCGGTCGTCGAGGCGGCGGATCCCGTCGCGCGGCCAGTGGACGCTTGCCTCAGCTGCGCGGATGTGCAGTCCGTCATCGCCCCAGACCAGGGTTGCCGCATGCGCGGCCGCGCTCTTTCCATCGAAATAGCGCGCGTGGATCTCGGGCGTCATGGCTCACAACCCAATGTCGACGCCGGACAGATCAAGCCCGTCGGCCAGACCTTCGCCCTGAGACGGTCCGCGCCCGGCGGCCTGGTTGACGGCGGCCAGATCGATGGTTCCAGTCACGCCCAGTCGTGTCGCCAGATAGCGCACGACGCGCAGCTGAACGACCGGCGCAGCGATGCCAAGGGTCAGGAGCATCAGAAGCGCGTTGGTGACGGCGAGCCAGAAAAAACTCCACGGCCGCGCAGTCAGCGTGAACGACAGACCGTCCAGTTTGACGCTTTGGGCCTCGCAGCGGATCAGCACCGCCGCATGCCAGGCGGCGGCGATGAGGGCGAGGAGGATCGCGACGACCGCCGTGATACCGGCGGGAACGAGGAGTTTATGCACCTCAGGCAGATCCACGCCGAGGTCGGTTTGGCTCGCCATCAGCGGGACCATGACGGCGACGATCAATCCCACATATCCCACAATGACGCCGGCCCACGCGACGGCGAAGCTTCGATAGAGCGGCTCGCCGGCGTCGCCAGGAGGGCGCTCCCAGCGGAACCGACGGTCACCGAAAGCGGTCTGGCTCCAGAGCCGCCCCGCCAGGCGCATCCGGGCGGCAGGGCCGAACCATCCCAGGGTGATTGCGGTGAGCAGCGTATAGCTGAGCGTCTCAAAACCAAAAGCAAGCGGCGATCCATGCTGCGAAAAACGCACGCCGCGCCACACCGTTCGGCTCATCTGATACCGGCGGGCGAGGAAGATCGCGACGCCCATCAGCCAGAACAGGACGAGATAGACGAGCGCCACAGCCCCCGCCGCAGACGCGGGAGGCAGCAGCAACTGCGCTGCGAAGATGGCGAGGCCAAACGGCAGAAACAGCAGAATGGCCAACAAGAAGCCCTTGAAGAGCTCCATCCCGGTTCCGCTGTATTCAAGTGGGTCGCCGTTGACGATCGTGCTCGCCCAGAGCCGCCGGCGCGTGTTGGTTTTGGCCCAGAACCGGTAGATCGTGAGCGTCAGGACATTCAGAATCCAGTTCTTGAACCCAAGCGCCCAGAACTCCCCGGGTTCACCCTTTTGTTCAACCGTCACCGCGGCGCGCGCGTGCAGCTCTGGCGTCGAATCGTTCATCAATACCCCCCCGGATCCGCCTTGCAGCGGCACTGTAGCCGATCGCACAGCCACGGGAAGCGCATGTGGCGCGGGTGCGGCGCGTTTCTGATCCGGCGCCAAAGGGCATCATCGCACGCCGGGGCCTCGATCTGGCGCGCGGAGATCTCTTCAGGCGACCGCCTCAGCCCGCCGGACGGTCCGCGCTGTCGAAGAGGCTGCGCACCTTTTTCAGGAAGCCATGGGTGTTGGGCTGACTGAACTCACATTCCGTCTTCTGGAATTCCTCCAGAATGCGTCGTTGCTTGGCCGACAATTTGACCGGGGTCTCCACCCTCAGCTCAACGAAGAGATCGCCGCGCTGGCTTGCCCGGAGCCGGCTCATGCCTTTCCCAGCCAGGCGCACGCGCGCGCCTGACTGGGCCCCCTCGGGGATCTTCACCCGCGCCTTGCCGCCTTCGATGGTGGGGATCTCC